>JALQUU010000038.1 GCA_023260655.1 Paracoccaceae bacterium
GGCCATACCTCCATTCAGGAAGTTCGAGCCCCGTTCCTTGTCGTTCCAGAAACCGGCGGACAGGAACCCATACTGCATCGCCATCATCAGCGCCGATCCGTCGGTCATCGCGGTGTCGACAACCTGTCCTTGCCCGGTCGTACGTGCATGTGTCAGGGCGGCCAAGACTCCAACGCTCAGCATCATTGCCCCACCGGCCAAATCCCCGACGACGTTCAGCGGCACCGTTGGGGGTGCGTCTGCATCGCCCACCGACCAGATCGCCCCCGACAGGGCCGCATAATTCAGATCATGCCCTGCTGCCTGCGCCAGCGGGCCGGTCTGTCCCCAGCCAGTCATCCGACCGTAGACCAGAGCGGGACTGCGCCCGAGCACCTCATCCGGGCCAAATCCTAGCTTTTCCATCACACCGGGGCGAAAGCCCTCGATCAGAATTTCGGCCCGCTCCAATAACTGCCAAAGGGCCGCCTGCCCATCATCTGTCCGCAAATCTAGCACCACCGATCGGCGCGAGCGGTCGTAGATGTTAAACTTTTCCTTGATCGGGAAAGGATACTTCTGCCCTGGGCGTGCAACTCGCACCACCTCAGCTCCGAGATCGGCAAGATGCATGGCAGAAAATGGCGCAGGTCCGAGCCCGGCCATCTCGACCACACGCACACCTTTTAGTGGACCACTGCGAAGTTGCATGCGCCTACCTCACCGCGCTTTCAGGCGGGTAGCCGCGTCCAGGCGCAGGGTCTCGCCGTTGATATAGGCATTTTCGATCAGGAAGGCGCAGGCATGAGCGAATTCCTCCATTCGCCCGACCCGTTTGGGCGCTTCGCAACTCTCTATCAGGCTGTCGATTACCTTTTGGTCAAAGGACATGACCATAGGCGTGCCGAACAGTCCCGGCGCGATGGCATTGACGCGTACGCCGTAACGGCCAAGCTCGCGCGCGGCAGGCAAGTTCAGCCCGATGACACCGTTCTTGGAACTTGCATAGGCCGCCTGCCCGATCTGCCCCTCATAGGCAGCTCCGGAAGCAACGTTGATCAAAACGCCGCGTTCCTCTCCGTTCTCGAGATCGTTCTTGGCCATCTGCGCGGCGCATTTCGACAGCATATTGAAGGTGCCGACAAGATTGATATCAATGGTCCGGCGGTAAGCATCAAGCGAGGTGGCATTGCCATCGCGTTCGATGATCTTGCTTGGCGCAGCGACGCCCGCACAGTTGATGCAGACGTGCACCGTGCCGAATTTCGCAACCACTTGTGCGATTACTGCCGCCGCCTCTTCGTCGCTGGTCACGTCCAGCTTGGCAAACATGGCCCGCTCACCCAGTTCCGCAACGAGCGCAATGCCCTCCTCGGCATTCAAGTCGCAGGCCACGACATTGGCCCCGCGCCCATGCATGTAACGCATAGTCTCGGCTCCGAGGCCCGAGGCGCCGCCAGTGATTATGATAGTCTTTCCCTCAATCTGCACGATGTGATCCTTTAGAATGCCGAGATGCCGGTCAGCGACCGCGCAATAATGAGTTTCTGGATTTCCGTGGTCCCATCCGGGATCGGCCCGATCAGCGATTCTCGAGCCAGGCGTTCGATGATGAAGTCCTTGGTCACGCCGTTGCCGCCATGGATTTGCAAGGCATCACGCGCGGCGGTTATAGCGATTTCGGTGCCATACCACTTGGCCATGGCGCATTCGGCGTCACAGCGCTCGCCCGCGTCGATCATCGCCCCTGCCCGCAGGGTCAACAGGCGGGCAGCGTCTATCTTGGTGGCATTGGTGGCGATCTTGTCGGCAATCAGCTGGTGCCCAGCGATCAGCTTGCCGTGCTGGCTGCGTTCCCGAGAATACTTAATGGCCTCATCATTGGCGCGGCGGCCCACGGCATAGCCCCAAACAGCCATGTGACAACGGGCACGCTCAAAGACCACAAGCGTCTGGCGCAAGGCCTGACCGGCGTCACCAATGATGTTACCGACCGGCACCCGCACATCGTTGAGGAAGACCTGCGCCGTGGATTGACCATTGAGCGCGATTTTCTTGATATCGCGAGTCTCGAACCCATGCTCCTCGCGGTCAATCAGGATATGACTGAGCCCTTCCTCAGTGCGGCAGGTGCAAATGAAGATGTCGGCAAAGCGCCCGCTGGAAATCCAAGTCTTCTCTCCCGAGATCACGTAATAATCGCCATCGCGAACCGCCTTGGTTTTCACTGCGGCCACGTCCGAGCCCACGTCCGGTTCCGAAATGCCGACACTGGCAAATTTCTTGCCTGACAGCAGGTCCGGCACATAACGTTCGCACAATTCCGGCGGCGCAAGGCGGATCAACAGATCGGCGGCCACAACGTTGATCAACAGCGGCACGGCCAGATCAAGCGAGGAATAGACCACCTCTTCGAACAGCATCAGGTGCGTCACCCAATCCATGCCATAACCGCCATGTTCTTCTGGATGTGGTGCGGTCAGCACCCCGAACTCGGAAAGCTGCTGGGCCCATTCCCGGAATTTCGCATCCGGGATAACCTGATCGTCGTACTTGCGGATTTCCGGCTCAAGCTTCTCGTCAAGAAAACGGCGCAACCCGTCCACGGCCGCCTGTTGTTCTTCGGTTTTGCGGTACATGATCTTGCCCTCCCTTAGCGCGCCAGCACGGTGATTGCCGCCACGGCCTCTTCCAACCCGACAAGCCCGCCGCCATTCTCGGCCACGGCCACTTGGGCGCCTTCGACCTGTCGCGCGCCGCATTCGCCGCGCAGCTGGCTGACCAACTCGTAAATTTGCCCTAACCCGGTAGCCCCGATCGGATGGCCCTTGCTTTCAAGTCCGCCCGAAGGGTTAACGGGCACGCGCCCCCCAATGCTGGTTTCGCCTCGCTCCGAAGCCGGGCCGCCTTCGCCCAACCCCACCAGGCCAAGGTTCTCAATCTGGATAATTTCGCCCATGGCGGTGGCATCATGCACCTCAGCCACCGACACATCCGAAGGCGAAATGCCTGCAATCTCATAGGCATCGCGGGCCGCGCGGGCGGTGATATGATTAGTAAAATCTTCAGCCATCCGGTCGCTCCCGGTACGGATGATCGAAGCCTTCACCTCGATCGCTCGATGGCGAGAGAGACCAAGACGTTTAAGCCCTTCTTCGCTCACCAGAACAGCAGCTGCGCCACCATCCGAGATTGGAGCGCACATGGGCAGAGTCAGTGGATAGGTGATCGGCGGAGCGGCCAGCACCTGTTCAACTGTATAAGGGTCGCGGTATTGCGCTTTTTCGTTATGAACTGAATGGCTGTGATTCTTAGCCGCCACAGCGGCAATCTGCGCCTGCGTCGTACCAAAATGCTTCATATGCAACCGGCAAAAGGCCGCATAGACATCCATGAAGACGCTGTAAGGTTTAGGCGATGTACTGCCTTCAGGCACCTCAACGCCTTCACCCAGCGCTAGAAGCTGCGCCTTGGTTGCCTCGACTGCGGAAATGTCCCACGCCCCATCAAAGACGCTGAACATCCGCTCACGGTCGGTCGAAAACATCTTCTCGGCCCCAACGGCCAAGACAATGTCGCTGTCACCGGCGCGCAGGGCCTGGTTGGCCAAGGAAAACGCCGTCGCCGCACTGGCACATGCATTCTCGACGTTGACCACCGGGATGCCTCCGATGCCCATGGCGCGCAGGGCAACCTGACCGGGAACCATCAACTGACCTTCCATGTGGTTCTGGGTGGCGTTCGAAAAATAAGCACCCTGCAGGTCAGACTTTTGAACACCTGCATCGTCCAGCGCGGCATCAACCGCCTCTTGTGTCAGGGATTTCACAGTGCTGTCGGCCTGCTTGCCCATCCGGGTCATGCCCACGCCGATGACATATGTCTTGGTCATAAATTTCCTTCCCTTATTGACCGGTGAAGACCGGTTTACGTTTCTCAGCAAAGGCCTCGAGGCCCTCCTTGATATCGTCCGACCGAAAATGATTGCGCAGCGTTTCCAATTCGAGCTGCAGCGCACCAGATTGCGACATTTCCATCGACTGATTGGCAACCGACTTCATCCGCCGCAGTACCAGCGGACTTTTGGCGGCGAGCTTCTCTGCAAACTCCTGCACGCGATCGTCCAGCGTATCGTCAGCGACAACTTCCTGCACGAGCCCCATCTCCATCAGGCGGCGGGCCGGCAGCGCATCGCCAGAAAAGAGCAGATATTTGGCGTTGTTGAGCCCGATGCGCTCGGGCAGAACCGCAGCGCCACCAGCACCAGGAAAAACTCCGAAATTCGAATGCGCGTCGCCGATCCTGGCACTCTCACCGGCAATCAGCACATCGCAGCACATCGCCAGCTCCAACCCGCCAGCCATCGTGATCCCGTTCAGCCCACCAACCACGGGCACCGGCAGATTACGCAGGCGCTTGAACAATTGCGCAATCGCATCAAGAAAATCGCGTTTTCCGCGCACCCCGAGGGTATCGAGTACTTCTTTCAAATCCGCACCGGCACAAAATGCCGAGCCCGTTCCAGTAATGATCAGGGATCGCACCCCGCCATTACCCTCGACCCAGCTTAGCGCATCAGCGAGCTCATCAATCATATCGAACGACAACGCATTCATCTGCTCAACATGCGATAGCCGGATCGTGGCAACGCCGTTGATCTCATTCACTGCGATTGTTTCGTACGCCACGTCTGTCCTCCCCGTCTTGATTAGTTATTAATTACCATTCGGTAATTTAAATCAATGAAAATATTTCTCCCATTTAAACAGATACTTATCATTGATTATAAGTTTTCGGCTATGTCTTGAGGACAACGGTGATCCGCGGCTTCCTGACAATTTCCGTTTCGAAAGACCGGTTGTTCAGTGCTGTTGCCTCGGCGCGATTCATAGCCTGTCGGCACCGAGCGTAGACACTGGTCAAACGCCTGGATCCATCCCGGGTGCTGTCATGTGTGGACGGCTCCGTTTGTGCAAGGGTTAATCTGGGTAAATGTTGATCGTCGCAGTTTGCGGTCATGTGTCCGGCCTGTTTACGCGGTACGTCTGACCGCTGGCCCTTCTGTGGTTGCCGCCGATAATGCAAGAAGTTTCTGGCGCGTGTGCAGGTGATCGAGCGCGGTCTTCTGTCAGGCCTTTGCAGTGCGGCCTATCAGACGCCGCTGGCCGGTATGGTGATCCGCGGAACAGGTCCAAATCTGATGATCGAGCTTGTTCGCTCGAAGGCCAGCGCTGGTTTTCCCGTCCCAGATCCAAACGATCATTTGCCCATGCAGTCGTCGACTTCTCACCTCCCTTTCACCGGCTTGTGTTGCGAGCGCAGCAGTCCCTTTACGCTGCGACTGCGCCAGCCGGTTCCCGGTAGTCTTCATTTTTCGTCAGCATCGCCCAGATAGCGCGCGCCATTTTGTTAGCCAAAGCGATTGCAACCAGCATCTTGGGTTTTCTTTCCATCAGTTTGGCCAACCAAACACCATCTGGGATGTTTTTTCGCCCGAGCCAGTTCAGGCGTGACATTGCTCCCATGATTAAGAGCTTGCGGATATCAGCCTGTCCAGCCTTTGAGACACGTCCTAATCTTTCTTTTCCACCTGATGAATGCTGGCGCGGGACAAGCCCCAGCCAGGCTGCAAAGTCTCTTCCTCGTTTGAAGCTCGTCATGCATGGTGCAAATGCCTCTACCGCCAGCGCTGTAATTGGGCCGACCCCGGGCATTGTTTGCAATCGCCGGGCGGTGTCGGTCTCGGCTGCCAGGTCCTGAATACGCCGCGTTTTGATGTCGATGCGTTCCGATATCTCAGATATTTGGATGAGGAGATCGCGACACTCATCGCACACGAGCGCAGGTAGCTTGGAGTCTGGCTCATCGACAAGTGCTGCAATCCGATTCAGATGCGCAATGCCCTGTGGGAACGCATGCCCGAACTCGTACAGATAAGACCTGAGCGCGTTCACAAGTTCTGTCCGCTGACAGACCAGTCTCTCCCGAATTCTGTACAACATTGCCCGAGCTTGCTGATCTTCTGTCTTGGGCTCGACAAAACGCATTTCCGGACGCTGTGCCGCCTCCACAATCGCTTCAGCATCAGCGGCATCATTCTTCTGCCGTTTCACGAATGGCTTGACGTATCGCGGCGAGATCAATTTCACATCATGTCCAAGGCGAGTTAACTCACGCGCCCAAAAATTAGCACTGCCGCACGCCTCCATTGTAACGACAGAAGGGGCTTGCTTGGACATGAAGTTCAGGAACTGAGGCCGACTGAGCTTTTTCCGGAACTTCACGGTACCATCCATGGATGCTCCATGAATCTGGAAGACGCTCTTTGCCAAGTCGACCCCGATCATCGTATCTTTTGTCATGGTTGCCGTCCTTTCGTCTCAGTGGCTGTAACACCACTAATTTGGCACATTGCGATGCCGTCAAGGGAGGGCGGCAACCACCCCATCTGATGAAGTCCGCTTGCCGGGTCCCAATCAGAACAACGAGCTTGAAAGCCCTGACAGCACCTCGGGTTATCCTGGCAGCGGTCCCGTTTGATCATCATCACTCACGTTTGCCCTTGCATCTCATCGCAGCGTTTCGGGCGCCGCTATCTCCTCCTGTATTTAGATGGCCGTTACGGCCTTGTAGTCTTCTCCCTTCGCCAACAACGCCCAGGCCGTACGCGCTGTCTTGTTGGCGATGGCAACGGTGACGAGCCGCGTCGGCTTGCGCCCGAGAAGCGATCGCACCCATGCCCCGCTTTGAGTGTCAGTGGCTGGCGCTCGTCGTGTGACAGAGGTGGCTCCGACGACCAACAGTCGTCGCAGGTAGCCGTTACCCATCTTTGAGATATGCCCAAGACGATCCTTGCCGCCCGACGAGTTTTGCCTGGGCACTAGGCCGAGGTAGGCTGCAAACTGTCGGCCAGATTTGAACGCGACTGGATCAGGTACGCTGGCAGCGAGAGCGGTCGCGGTGATAAGGCCCACGCCCGGGATCGTCTCGAGCCGTTGGCTCGCTGCATTCTGTCGATGCCATACCATTAGCTGCTGTTCGATATTGCGGACCTCGGCGGCGAGGTTGTCGAGTTGACCCGCCAAAGCCAAGAGCGCGGAGCGGGCGACCTCGGGTAACCCGAGAGTGCCATCATCACGAAGGCGCATGCAAAGTTCAGCAACCTTCCGAGGCCCCTGTGCGGCTATGATCCCAAACTCGGCGAAGTGCGCACGGATCGCATTCAGGATCATCGTACGCTGTCGCATCAATAGATCACGAGATCGGTGCAGCACGAGAACACCCTGCTGTTCCTCTGTTTTCATCGGCACGAAGCGCATGTTTGGCCGCGTCACCGCTTCACAGATTGCCTCGGCGTCTGCGGCATCGTTCTTCTGGCGTTTTACGTAGGGCTTCACATAAGCAGGCGGGATCAATCGGACGTCATGTCCAAGCGCCGCAATCTCACGCGCCCAATAATGTGATGTGGCACAGGCCTCCATCCCAATCAGACAAGGACCCATCTTGCTAAGAAAGTCTAACACGGCTCCGCGTCGCAGTTTCTTCTGCAAGATAACCGTCCCATCCGCATCCACCCCGTGAAGCTGGAATACAGACTTGGCGAGATCAATCCCGAGGGTTGTAATAATCATGTGGTCTGCTCCTTCTCTCTGTTGGTTGCAAACAGCGCCAGCACGGCACATTGCGATGCCGTTCAGGTGGAGCCGTACACACCATCAGAACAATGAGAAGAAGTCTCAGGTTTAGCCTGACACCGAGACCACACCCTCATGATCCAATACTCGCCAGAGATAGTGCCGCGTTCCGTTGATCTTCACGGAGACTTCATCCAAGTGCCACTACTCCGAAGAAGAGTCGGCGAATGGCGCTCCGGCTGTTAGAAGTAGGGACGTTCAAGCGGAATGTCTATTCTCTCGGTAAAACCCATGGCAAGCTTGTGCTACATAAACTGTGCTGGTTGCCAAACTCTTTATCCAAGCACACAGCCTCACACGCGCGTGTGCGAGAAAAATCTGGCGAACAAGCTCAGGGTTTTCTGGTTCGCCGCTGCTCGCGATTGGCACTTCGGAACATGACGCCAGCGCGTGAACGGTCGAGGCAGCAAAACAAATAAGGTGGATAAAAGGGTGGATCTAACCAGCCCGCAATGGATAAGGCATTGATATTAATATTACATTTGAGATTTAATGGTGCCCGGGGGCGGAATCGAACCACCGACACGAGGATTTTCAATCCACTGCTCTACCCCTGAGCTACCCGGGCACGGGGAACGACTTGCGTTCGGGTGCGGGTGTCTTACGGGAGGGCGCGGGGGGTGTCCAGAGGTATTTTCACGGAAATTGCGCCTGAATTCAGTGCAATCGCACGGGCACTGAAATCGGCCCCCGAAACGCCCAGCCTTCAATCCTTGCTGGGCCTTCCAGTTCCATCTTCGGGAAGCGGTCAAACAGCATCGGCAGGGCAATTTCCCCGATCAGCGAACGACTTACCCATGCGCCCGCGCAGAAATGCGGGCCAGCCCCGAAGGGAATCGCAGCACCCCGCTCTTGGCCCAGATCGAAGGCATCGGGGCACGCATAATGCGCCGGATCGCGGTTTGCCGCACCAAACATCAGGAAAGCCCGATCCTCGGCGCGATACTCCACCCCGTCTATCTCGCAATCCTTTGCCACACGGCGTGGCGACATGCCGATAGGAGAAAGCCAGCGCGCATATTCCTCGAAAGCATCCGCGAAACTCGCGCGGCCCTCACGCACAGCAGCCAACTGCTCGGGATGCGCCATCAACGCCCACGCCGTGCCCGCAATCGCCTTCCTCGGCTCGTTCTGCCCCCCAGAAATCGCGAGCTTCACATTGGCCCGCACTTGGCGTTCGTCCAAGCCCGCCCGCAACATCACCGAAAGAAGCGATGGTGCCTCTTCCGCCATCGCCGCCTCCGACCGCGCGTCGATATGCGCATCGATTGACGCAGTCGAGGAATGGCACTCCGCCTCCACCGCCGGATCGCCCGCGTAATTCGCACAGCCCTGGATCATACCCCGGCTCACGCGGTCCATCTCGCGCCAGTCCATATTCGGAAGGCCTGTCACCGCCTTCAGCGCCTCGCCCGAAACCTGCATCGCGAAATCCCGCACGAGATCGGCCTCGTCCCGCCCCTCCAGCGCGTCCAAAGCCTCCGTCACAATAGAGCGAAATGCAGCCGCCCAATGGTCGCGTACGGTTTTCGGGCTCACGGTCGGGAAGATCATCTTCCGCTCGCGCATATGCGCCTCTCCGTCTTTGCGCATCATGTTCTCGCCCATGAGCCGCGTCATCAGCCCTTGTGGCTGCTGGCTCGAAAACACCTCCACCATCTTCTCATAGCGAAACACCGCATCGCGCTGCGTGATCAGGATCGCCCCCAGTTGCGGCACCTGCACCGCGGGCCCCAGCTTTTGCATCTCGGCAAGGGCAGGGTAGGGGTCCGCATGGAATGCCGCCGGATCGATAGGGAACTCTGGTGGGCGCATGGCATCTCTCCTCTGGGGATCAGACTGGTCCGCACCACGCGCCGAAGCAAGAGGCGAGATGCCCTCTGGCAGGGGCCGCGCCCCTGTGGCAGAAAGCGGGCCATGCCAACCACGCTCACCTCCCTTGCCGAACTCGCGCGCCTGCCCTTCGATGACATCATCGATGTGCGCAGCCCTGCCGAGTTTGCTGAAGATCACGTGCCGGGGGCAATCTCGCTCCCCGTGCTCTCGAACGAGGAACGCGCGCAGGTCGGCACGCTCTATAAGCAGGTCGATCCCTTCGTGGCTCGCAAGGTCGGCGCGGCGCTTGTGTCGCGTAATGCCGCCAATCACCTCGAAGGCCCGCTGGCGGACCGTAAAGGCTCGTGGCGGCCTCTGGTCTATTGCTGGCGGGGCGGGCAGCGCTCGGGCTCATTCGCCTCGATCCTCGCCCAGATCGGTTGGCGCGCCGATACGGTAAAGGGCGGTTACAAAGCCTTCCGCGCGCTCGTCGTCGATGCGATGCACGACAGCCCCTTGCCCTTCCGCCTCATGCCCATCGACGGCATGACCGGCACCGCCAAAACCGCGCTTCTCCACCGGATCGCCGCCAAAGGCGGGCAGGTGATCGATCTCGAAGGCGCCGCCAACCATCGCGGCTCGCTCTTCGGGGCCATGGGCGAACAGCCCTCGCAGAAGATGTTCGAAACCCGCATCGCCATGGCCTTGGCGGGCTTCGATCCCGCGCAGCCTGTCTTTGTCGAATCGGAAGCGGCGAAAGTCGGCGATCTTCTGGTTCCGCCGTCGGTTTGGAAGGCGCTTTCTGACGCGCCCCGCCTCTATATCGAAGCCGACCCCGCCGAACGCGCCGCCTATCTGGCCGAGGCCTATGCCGATGTTACGTCGGATGTGGCACGGCTCTCGGAAACCCTCACCGCTCTCACCACCTATCACGGGCGCGAAACCATCGCCGCGTGGCAGGCCTTGGCAGAGGCGCGCGAGTTCCGCAGCCTCGCCGCCGCGCTGATGGAACATCACTACGATCCGCGCTACCGCAAAGCCGAAGAGCATCGCGCGCCCGTCAGGGCCAGTTTGCAAGCGCAAGCGCTCTCACCATCAGGGATCGACGCGCTGGCCGAAACCATCCTCAACCGGTTCGGTTAACCTTTTCCGAGGCCTGCGCAACGTTATGACGCAAGCCATACGCATGCCATACGCAATCCATACACTTCGGAAATCGGAAAATCGCAAATTAACCCCGGCATTTCGGGGGTAATTCAAGCCGAGTTGTCAGGAGAGGATAAGCTTTCCCGTGGGCCTATCCCACGCTGATCCGGCCTGCCTCGCCAGCCTCCAGATGCCCCACGCAGCTTGCGGGGTAACCTGCTGATTTCAAATCAAGAATAAGCTGTTCGGTACGCTCCGCCGGAACCGCCGCAAGGAAGCCACCCGCCGTTTGCGGGTCATGCAGCACCTCTGCCATCCAGCCCAAACCCTCGGCCCCGTTCACAGGAGCCGCCGCACGGTTCGCCTTGGTCAGGGCAGAGCCATGCCCCCTGGCCAAAAGCTCCCTAACACCTTGATAAACGGAGATATTGTCGGCATCCAGCCAAGCCGCCAACCCCGCGCCCTTGGCCATTGTTCTCAGATGCCCCGCCAGCCCGAACCCCGTCACATCGGTCATCGCATTGGCAAAGGGGCGCAGGATCTTCGCCGCTTCGCCTTGGGATAGCTGCATGATTTCAAGAAGTTGTGCGACGTCCTTACCATTCGCCGCGCCCTGCATCTCGGCGGCCAGCAAGATGCCAGACCCCAAAGGCCGCGTCAGGATCAACGCATCCCCCGCTTTCGCCCCATCCACCCCGATCACCCGCTCTTGGGCCAATCCCGTAAGCGTCAAGCCAACGGTCATCTCGGACCCCATCGTCGTGTGCCCCCCCACCAAGGCAGCACCGGTTTCGCTGAGCAAGTCATTGGCCGCGCTCAGGGTTTCTTCCATGATCCGCGCCTGCATTGTCTCGGATTGGCGCGGCAGGATCAGCGATAAAAGCGCCGCCTGCGGCTCGGCCCCCATCGCCCAGACATCCCCCATCGCATGCAAAATCGTAATCCGCGTCATCGCCACCGGATCATTCGTGAAAGCGCGCAAATGGTCCGTCGTCAGCACCTGCCGGACGCCCCCAACTGCCAACACAGCAGCATCATCCCCCGGCCCCGAGATCACATCGGGCCGCGCAATCGCCGGAAGGCGGCACAAACCGTCGTTCAAAACCCCCGGCCCGACCTTCGCGCCACACCCGCCGCACAAGGGTTTCTCGGCCAGCATCTCGCTGAGGCCCAAGGCTTTTTCCACAGGTATGTCCACACGCGCCATGGCTGACAAATCCTTGAGCATGGCCATGAACTTGCGATCGATCCGATCTTTCCACAGCCACAAAAGCGGGCCGGAAAACGCCCATCGACCCCGTTCCGCCAAGGCGGATTTAGGCCCTAAAGAGACCAGCTTCAGGTAATGCTTTTGCGGCTTGAACGCCTTCAACGCGCCTCCCGTCAGGGCCGCCCGCAAGTTCGCGAAAAGCACAGGCGCTGCCCTTACCGCGAAAACCCCCGCCTTCGGGCGCGGCGTTGCCACCATATGCGTACAGTCGCCCGCAGCAAAGATCCCCGCCCGCCCTTCGGCCTGCAAGTGCTTGTCGACGCGGATAAAACCAGCCTCCAGCGCCAAACCGGATCTTGCGTTGAACTCATGCGGCACGGCCCCCGCAACACCAACACAGAGAGCGGCGTCAATATTCTGCCCGTCCGCCAAGGTTACTGAATTCGCCTTGATTTCCGCCACTTCTGCCCCGGAAATCACCTCGCCACCCGCCGCCGCCAAGGCTCCAAGCAACTTCGCCCGCGACGCCTTGTTCACGCCCTTCAGAGGCTCCGAACGGTCGATTACCGTGATCTTCGGAGTTTTTCCGGCATCTTTCACCGCATGCGCCATCGTCAGCGCCAACTCTACTCCCCCAACCCCGCCACCGATTACTGCAACCGTGCCATTTTTATCCCCAGCCCGCAGGTCCGCCAGATGCGCTCGCCACCGTTTCGCGAATTGATCCAGCGGCTTTGCGCCCACGGCGAATGTGGAAAAGCCTTTGATCGCAGGCATCTCGCTATGGATGCCGACATCGATCGAAGCCACGTCGAACGCCACCTCGCGCCCGCTTTCCAGCAACACGCGCCGCGCGTCCGGGTCCATCGCCACGGCGCGCTCCATGATCAGCCGCGCGCCCGCAAACCGCGCGAGCTTCACCAGATCGAGCTCCAGTTCCTCTTCCGTGTAATGCCCCGCCACATGGCCCGGCAGCATCCCCGAATAGGCCGCCACTGGCCCCGGATTGATCACCGTCACCCGCACGCCGGGCAGGGGGTTCATTCCCCACATGCGCAGCACCAATGCATGGCTATGCCCGCCTCCAACAAGAACAAGGTCGCGCGTCAGTGGGAAATCGGCTTGCATGTCGGGGCTCCGGAAAACTGGCCTAGTCCTACCTCTCCAACCAAGAGCGGTCCAGCATTGGAACTGAATTGACAAGTATACATATTATAAGTATACATTCATAAATCGGGAGTGGAGGAACCAGCATGACGAAACCTATCATCATCGCAGGCGGCGGCATCGGGGGCCTCGCCACGGCGATCGGCCTCGCACAGCGCGGCATTGCCAGCATCGTATTGGAACGTGCGCCCGAGCTTGGTGAAATCGGCGCAGGGATCCAGCTTGGCCCCAACGCGTTTCATGCCTTCGACTACCTCGGCGTCGGCGACGCCGCCCGCGCGATGGCCGTCTATATCGACAGCCTCCGCCTGATGGACGCGATTAGCGGCTCCGAAATCACCCGCATTCCGCTAGATGACGCTTTCCGCGCCCGCTTCCGCAATCCCTACGCTGTGGTGCACCGCGGCGATCTGCACGGCGTCTTCCTCCGCGCCTGCCGCGAACACCCGCTCGTCGATCTGCGCACCAATAGCGGCGGGCAGGGCTACACGCAGGATGGCGCGAGCGTTACGGTTACCTTGCAGAACGGCTCCACCGTTGAAGGGGCAGGCCTGATTGGCGCAGATGGTCTCTGGTCGAACGTCCGCAAGCAACTCGTGGGCGACGGTGCGCCGCGCGTCTCCGGCCACACCACCTATCGCAGTGTGATCCCGACCGAGGAAATGCCCGAAGACCTGCGCTGGAACGCCGCCACGCTCTGGGCCGGCCCCAAGTGCCATATCGTGCATTACCCGCTCTCGGGCTGGAAGCTCTTCAACCTCGTCGTCACCTATCACAATGACGCGCCGGAACCCGTGGCTGGCAAGCCCGTCTCGCATGAAGAGGTTCGCAAAGGCTTCGAGCACGTCAATCCGGTCGCCCGCCAGATTATCGAGAAGGGCAAGGACTGGAAGCTCTGGGTGCTGTGTGACCGCGACCCCATCACCAACTGGGTCGATGGCCGCGTGGCACTTCTGGGCGATGCGGCGCACCCGATGCTGCAATACTTCGCGCAAGGGGCCTGCATGGCGATGGAAGATGCTGTGGCGCTTTCGCATTGCATCGCGGAAACCCCCGCCGATTTCGAAGGCGCGCTTCAACGCTACCAGTCCATGCGCCGCCTCCGGACCGCCCGCGTGCAACTGCAATCGCGCGAGATTGGCCAGCACGTTTACCACCCCGATGGTGCCCATGCCGAGCTTCGCAACGCCGTGATGCGGGCAAAAACGCCGACCGATTGGTACGACACGATTGATTGGCTCTACGGCTCTACAGGGCTCGAAGGCGCTGTCTCTGCCGAAACGCGCAAGCGGGGCTTGTGCCGGGGCTGAAGGTGCATACCCCGCCTTTGCCGGGCTTTGCCGTGGGCAAGTGGACGCTCGGGGCAGCTGTGCATTTCGCGTGGAAGGATGTGGCCTATGCGGTGGACGATGCGCTGGGCGCAGCGATCAACGATGGGCGGATGTCGGAGATTTTCGCAAGATATGGTGTGTCGTTCAACGCGCCCGAATTCCGTTGACAGGGGGGCCGCGACCGAGTGGAGTGCTAGGGCGTAGGCCATTGGTCTAATAGGCGATCCCGCTCTGCTGGCATAGCGTGGCGAGGAACCCAAGAAGAAGGGAAGAAAGATGCAGTTGAGTGATTCCCGAGAGATCGCTGCGCCGCGTGATGTGGTCTGGGCAGCGCTTCTGTCGCCGGAAGTTTTGAAAGAATGTGTGCCGGGTTGCACCGAGATGTCTGGCTCGGCCGATGAGGGCTTCGAGGCGACAGTGGTGCAGAAGGTTGGCCCGGTAAAGGCGACCTTCAAGGGCGCCGTGACACTTTCGGACCGGGTTGAAGGTGAAGGCCTGACGCTGTCGGGCGAAGGCAAGGGTGGTGCGGCCGGATTTGCCAAGGGCGGCGCGAAGGTGTGGCTTGAAGATATCGAGGGCGGCACCAAGCTGATTTACGATGTGGAAGCCAATGTGGGCGGCAAGCTCGCACAGCTCGGTTCCCGCATCATCGACGGATTTGCCAAGAAGATGGCAGATGAGTTTTTCACCCGTTTTCAGGAAACCGTGGAAGGCCCGCAAGAGGCTGTTGACGGTGAAGAAACTGCGGACGGAGAGAAAAAGAAGGGATGGCTCAAGCGCGTTTTCGCGGGCTGAGCCAGTGTTCAAGAGGGAGGAGACCCGATGAAGGTAACGATGACGGTGAACGGCAAAAGCCGTTCTGGCGAAGTTGAAGGGCGCACGCTGCTCGTCAATTTCCTGCGCGAGACGCTGAACCTGACCGGCACCCACGTGGGCTGTGACACGTCGCAATGCGGCGCTTGCGTGGTGCATGTGAACGGTCAGGCAGTGAAGTCCTGCACGATGCTCGCAGCCGAGGCCGATGGTGCGGATGTGAAGACTGTGGAAGGCATGGCGAATGCCGATGGCTCGCTGTCCGTGATCCAGCAGGCGTTCCAGGACCACCATGGCCTGCAGTGCGGTTTCTGCACGCCGGGGATGGTGATGTCGGCGGCGGCGCTCCTCAAGGAGAACCCGAAGCCCACCGAAGCGGAAGTGCGCCACTATCTCGAAGGCAACATCTGCCGCTGCACGGGATACCACAACATCGTGAAGGCTGTGATGGCAGCGTCCGGTCAGGACGTTTCCAATATCGCGGCGGAGTGATCGGGGTGCGGGGGCAACTCCGCGCCGAGTATTTCGGAAAACGAGGGTGCGCTTGACGCATCAATCCAAGGGAGGATCGAATGCCGAAGGATCATGGCATTGGCGCCAGCATTAAACGGCGCGAGGACGTGCGGTTCCTGACCGGAGCCGGGAATTACACCGACGACATCAACATCCGTGGGCAAGCCTATGTCTACTTCCTGCGCTCCGACGTGGCGCACGGGAAGCTGAACAAGGTGGACACGACGGCGGCCTCGGCCATGCCGGGCGTGGTGCGGATTTTCACCGGCGCTGACTTCGCTGGCGTGGGCGGTTTGCCCTGCGGCTGGCAGGTGACCGACCGCCACGGCCAACCGATGAAGGAGCCGGGTCACCCGGTTCTGGCGCAAGGCAAAGTGCGCCACGTGGGTGACCCCATCGCGGCAATCGTGGCCGATACGCTGGAACAGGCGCGCGATGCGGCGGAAGCTATCGAGCTCGACATCGAGGAACTGCCCGCTGTCGTGGACATGAAAGCGGCGGTCAAGGATGGCTCGGCGCTGGTGCATGACGATATCGGCTCGAACCTCTGCTATGACTGGGGTTTCGTGGAAGAGAATAAGGCGGCCGTGGACGAGGCGATCAAGAACGCCGCACACGTCACGACGCTGGAACTCGTGAACAACCGCCTCGTGGCAAACCCGATGGAGCCGCGTGTTTGCGTGGGCGACTACAGCCGCGCGACGGATGACTACACGCTCTACACCACCTCGCAGAACCCGCATGTGATCCGTCTTCTGATGGGCGCATTCGTTCTGGGCATTCCGGAGCACAAGCTGCGCGTTGTGGCCCCCGATGTGGGCGGCGGTTTCGGCACGAAGATCTTCCACTATGCCGAAGAAGCCTTCTGCACCTTCGCGGCCAAGGCCTGCAACCGTCCGGTCAAGTGGACCGCGTCGCGTTCAGAAGCCTTCATGTCCGACGCACATGGCCGTGACCACGTGACCAAGATCGAGCTGGCGCTCGATAAGGACAACAACTTCACCGCGATCCGCACCGAGACCTACGCGAACATGGGCGCGTATCTCTCGACCTTCGCCCCGTCGGTTCCGACGTGGCTGCACGGCACGCTGATGGCAGGCAACTATCGTACGCCTGTGATCTACGTGAACGTGAAAGCGGTGTTCACGAACACGGTTCCGGTGGATGCCTACCGTGGCGCTGGCCGTCCGGAAGCAACCTTCCAGATCGAGCGCGTGATCGACCAGGCTGCACGCGAGTTGGGCGTTGATCCGATTGCGCTCCGCCGCCAGAACTTCATCAAACCTGACCAGTTCCCCTACCAGACCCCCGTTGCGGTGGCCTATGACACGGGCAACTACGACGCAACGATGGACCGTCTGATCGAGATGGCCGACATCGCTGGTTTTGCCAAGCGCCGTAAGGCCTCGGAAGCCAAGGGCAAGCTGCGTGGTTTGGGCGTGAACTGCTACATCGAGGCCTGCGGTATCGCACCGTCGAACCTCGTGGGGCAGTTGGGCGCGCGTGCCGGTCTCTACGAATCCGCAACGGTGCGTGTGAACGCAACGGGTGGCATCGTGGTGATGACGGGTTCGCACTCGCACGGTCAGGGCCATGAAACGGCCTTCCCGCAGGTGATCGCGGAAATGCTCGGCATCGACGAATCGATGGTGGAAGTCGTTCACGGCGACACCTCGAAGGCGCCGATGGGCATGGGCACCTATGGTTCGCGTTCGCTTGCAGTGGGTGGCTCGGCCATGGTGCGTGCAACCGAGAAGATCCTCCGGAAGGCCAAGAAGATCGCGGCCCACCTGATGGAAGCCTCGGAAGGCGACATCGAAGTGAAAGACGGGCGTTTCCATGTGGCCGGCACCGACAAGTCGGTGGCTTGGGGCGATGTGACGCTGGCGGCTTACGTGCCGCATAACTACCCGCTCGAAGACATCGAGCCGGGCCTTGAGGAAACCGCGTTCTACGATCCGTCGAACTTCACCTATCCGGCTGGTGCCTATGCCTGCGAAGTGGAGCTTGACCCGGAAACCGGGAAAGTGACGATCGAGCGTTTCGCTGCCGCTGACGACTTCGGCAACGTGGTGAACCCGATGATCGTGGAAGGCCAGGTGCATGGCGGGATCGCGCAAGGGGTGGGCCAAGCCCTGCTCGAAGGCGCGGTTTACGATGCGAACGGCCAGCTTCTGACCGGTTCCTACATGGACTACGCGATGCCGCGTGCAACGGATGTGCCCTTCTACCAAGTGGACCATTCCTGCGCGACGCCCTGCACGCACAACCCTCTGGGTGTGAAGGGCTGCGGTGAAGCAGGTGCCATCGGCTCGCCGCCGGCTGTTGTGAACGCGGTTCTCGATGCACTCAACTCGGGTGGCATCAAGGTTGCGCATATCGATATGCCGGTGAGCCCATCGCGTGTGTGGTCGGCGATCCAGAAGGCGAAAGCCTGATCTCTCCTTGCCCGGCCTTGCAAGGCCGGGCATTTCTTGGATGAATGAGGGCCAAGGCCCTCTTGGGAGGAAAAGATGTATAATTTCGACTTCGTGAAACCGAAGACGCTCGCGGAAGCCACTGCTGCAATGGCAGGGGAAGAAGCACAGGCGCTGGGCGGCGGACAAACGCTGATCCCGTCGCTGAAAGCACGTTTGGCAAGCCCGACCACCTTGGTGAGCCTCTCGGGCATCAAGGAAATGGTTGGCGTCTGCAAAGGCGACGACGGATCGCTCTGCATCGGTGGCGCAACGCCGCATGCGGTCGTGGCAGCGGAAGCCGCCAAGACCTACCCGGCGCTGGCCAAGCTCGCTGGCGGCATCGGCGATCCGGCCGTGCGTAACCGTGGCACCGTTGGTGGCAGCTTGGCCAACAACGACCCGGCCGCGTGCTACCCGTCGGCGGCTCTCGCCTCGGCGACAGTGGTGACGAACCGCCGCCGCATCGCCGCCGATGACTACTTCCAGGGCATGTTCACCACGGCGCTCGAAGCCGGGGAGATCGTGACGGAAGTGCGTTTCCCGGTTCCGGAAAAGGCCGCTTACATCAAGTTCGAACAACCCGCCTCGCGCTTCGCCCTCACCGGCGTGTTCGTGGCGAAGTTCAAGGACGGTGTGCGCGTGGCTGTCACGGGTGCATCCGAAGAGGGCGTGTTCCGCTGGGCTGAAGCCGAAGCGGCGCTGTCGAAGAACTTCTCGGCAGCAGCTCTGGCAGGGCTCGCCGCATCGGCAGACGGTATGATCACCGACTTGCACGGCACGGCAGCCTATCGCGCGCATCTGGTCGGCGTGCTGACCCGCCGCGCGGTTGAAGCCGCCGCCTGATCGGTGACCTGAAAAGAACCGCCCCGGGGAGCGATCCTCGGGGCGGTTTTCTTTTGTTCAGAGAGTGGAGAGATTGCCCGCCGTGTCGATCAGGGTGACGCGGATCGGCTGGGCGATTGCTTCGCAAGCCGCTGTGATGGCGGCAGTGGACTTCAGGCAGAAGGCCGTGGAAAGCGCATCGGCTAGGGCCGCCGTGGGCGCTTCGACCGAGACGGTGGACCAAAGCGGCGGTTGGCCTTCCGGGCCGATGATATGCGGCGCACCGCGCACGAGCGTGGCCTTGGGCGAAGAGGTAGCGATGGCGCGATCCGTTAGGCGACGGGTGGCAAGGCGGCCATGCGCCGGATCCTCGATATCGACGGCGAAGGGCCCGCACCGCGCCCGAGTGCTGGCCGCGCTCGAAGCGGTGAGCGACGCGCCGTTCACCTACCGGAAGCTCGGCTGATCAGGCTTTCGACGGCACGCCTTCGCCCTCGCCGATGTCCCAGAAGAGGCCTGCCATGAGGGCGAGCGCGTCGCGGCAGACGGGTTTCAGGACGTGTTCGTTCGGGGCATGTTGCGAGCAGGCGCGGTAGGAGTGGGGCACCCAGACGGTGGGGAGGCAGAGGATGTCGGCGAAGGTGTCATTCGGCAGGGAGCCTGCGAGGTTCGGCAGGATATGCGGCGGTTTGCCTGCGGTTTTCTCTAGCGAAGCGGCGGTGAAGCGCACCCACGGGTGATCGGGGCTGAGCCGTGTGGCCGGGAAGAAGCCGCGCTCCATCTCGCGGATTTCGACGCGCTGGAAGCCGTGTTTGTCGAGGTGGCGGCGGAGGCTCGGGAGGATTTCGGCGGTATCGGTGCCGACGACGTAGCGCAGTTGGCAAGTCGCACGGGCGGAAGCCGCGATGGCGTTGACGGGCGCTTCGGGGACGCCTGCGGTCATGGCGAGGATGGCGAAACTATTCCAGCCATAGGCGCGTTCTGCGGAGGTGAGAGAGGCTTCGCCCCAGTCGGGGTCGATCTCGGGCCCGTCGGCTTCGGCGATGGGCAGGTCTTTCAGCGCCTCGCGGATGGCGGGGGTGATCGACGTAGGCCGCCATTCGGGGATCTGCAATTGGCCGCGCGCATCGGTGATGGTGGCGAGCGCATGGGCGAGGATCATCGCGGGATCGGCCAGAAGCCCGCCCCAGTTGCCGGAATGATGCGCGCCTTCGCGCAGATCGACCACGAGATCGAAGTTCAGCCCGCCGCGCGAGCCCATGAACATGGTAGGTGTATCGGGCTGGAGGCGCGGGCCATCGGAGGCGATCAGCACATCGGATTTGAGGCGCTCTTTGTGGAGGTGAAAGGTTTCGGCAAGGCCGGGGGAGCCGGTTTCCTCGCCCATTTCCAGCACGATCTTGACGTTGAAGCCAAGCGTGCCGCGCGTGGCGAGCACGGCTTCGAGGGCTGAGATGTTGATGAGGTGCTGCACCTTGTTATCCGCCGCGCCGCGCCCGTAGAGCTTCTCGCCGCGCTCGGTGAGGGTGAAGGGGGTAAGGCCCTCGGCCCATTGCGCGGTTTGCGCGCGGGTCACGTCGCCATGGCCATAGGTGAGGATGGTGGGGAGGTCAGGGTTTTCGATGCGCTCGCCCAAGAGAAGGGGCGGCGCGCCTTTCACCAGATTTTCAATGATTTCGGAGGTGAAGCCCAAGGCTGTGAGGCGGGGCGCGAAGGCTTCGAGATATTGGCGGAGGTAGGGGGCACCATCGGGCGTCTGGCTTTCGGAGGGGATGGCCACAAGCTTGGCCAGATCCTTGGTGAAGCGACCGGAGGTGAAAAGCCCGGTGGCGGCGGCAATGGCGGCGGTTCTGGTCATGGTGGCTCCCGTGGTTCCCGGAGGGATGGTGGCATGTGTCAAAGGGCCCCGAAAGAGCATATTGTGCCGTATCTAAACTTTGTTAGTCTTCGCTAATTGGTTGCATGGATTTGAGGTTAATTTGGCTGAGTCCATTATTGCGCTCGTGCTGATCGTTACTTTTGCGTGGATTTTTTTAAGGTCTCCCGAAAGCCAATCTACAAATTCGGAAACTTCCGAGGATGAGAGCTAGTACGTTCATCGAGAAAGATATTTTGACTCCGGTTCGAAGGCCAAGGGATCGGCCGCCTTAACTGCAAATGCAGCGCAAACCTCACCGATAAAGCACAAAGAACCTGTGCCAAAGGCTCGACCGCTTTATAACAATCCCGGTCTCGCCAATATTACAGAGAATTTGCAAACCACCCTCACTGGGAAGTGCAGCGTAGTCGACGGCGATACGATCCGGATTGGTTCGGTCAGTATCCGCCTCGCTGGAATCGATGCGCCGGAGTTGGAGCATCCGTGGGGGCAGAAGGCGAAATGGGCATTGGTTCACATGGTGATAGGGCAGGTCATTATCGCGGAGATTGAGCCCGAGATGTCTTATGATCGGGTTGTGGCGACATGTTACCTGCCAGACAGGCGTGATCTTAGCGCTGAAATGGTGAAAATTGGCTTGGCTCTGGATTGGGCCAAGTTTTCCAAGGGCAAGTATGCGGCTTTGGAACCCGAGGGCGTTCGGCAGAAGCTTTGGAAACCAGCCGCCCGCCAGCGCGGCGACATGGTGACATTCCACAAGTGACCCGCTGGGTGGCGGGTTTGGATTGGCAGAACTTCGGGGAAAACCTTGGAGGCGAGTACCGGAATCGAACCGGTCTACACGGATTTGCAATCCGCTGCGTAACCTCTCCGCCAACTCGCCGCCGAAAGGTGGGGTGGAGTTAGCCTATCCGGCGGCGGGCTGCAAGCGGGTTGGTGGGGGAAATGCGATAAGAGGCCGATCTGGTGTGTTGGGGATTGACGGTATTCCAAAAATGGAATGTATAGCAAAAAAGACAGCAAGAGCTTGCTGCCCTGCGGCGTGGTAGACGTTGCCGCTGCCGCTTGGTTGTGACAGGATACGCGCTAGCCTGACTTGAACGGAAGAGTGACGACAATGACCGACTTCGCGACGCGCCGCACCATCATGGTGGACACTCAAGTGCGCCCCTCGGATGTGACGAAATTCACCATCATCGAAGCCATGCTTTCGGTACCGCGCGAGGAATTCGTTCCGGCGGAGCGCCGTGAAGCTGCCTACGTAGGCGAGCATGTGGAATTGGGTGCGGGCCGTGTGGTTCTGGATCCGCGCGTGCTGGCCAAGATGCTCGATGCGCTCGACGTGCAGCCGGAAGAGTTCGTGCTCGATGTGGGCGCCGGGCTTGGCTATGCGGCGGCGGTTTTGGCGCGCATGTCGGAAGCGGTGATCGCGCTCGAAGAGGTCGAGGATCTGGCGGATGAGGCGGAAGCCACGCTGGCGCGCATCGGGGCGGATAATGCGATCGTGGTCAAAGGTGCGCTGGCGGCGGGGTCTGCCAAGCATGCGCCGTTCGACGTGATCCTGATCGAAGGCGCGGTGGAGCACCTGCCCGACGCTTTCGCGGCGCAACTGAAAGAGGGTGGCCGGATCGCCTGCCTTTTCGCGGAAGGTGCGAATGGCGTGGTGCGGATCGGCTACAAGATCGACGGCGTTCTGAACTGGCGCCATTCGTTCAACGCAGGGGCTCCGGTGCTGCCGGGCTTTGAGCGCCATCGGGCGTTCACATTGTAAAGACGTGCCGAAGGCGCGCATGAGGAAATTGAGGCAGAAATGGCATTTATGACTGTTCGGCGCGTGATGCGCGGTGTGGCCTTCGGGGTGATGATGGCGGCAGCGCCAGTTGTTGCAACGGCTGAAACGCTCGCGGATGCGCTGACGGATGCCTATCTGCACTCGGGGCTTCTGGAGCAAAATCGAGCGCTTCTCCGGGCGGCGGACGAGGATGTGGCGCAGTCGATGTCGGCGCTGCGCCCCATCGTGAACTGGGCAGCGGATGCGACGCATACGTTTGGTACGGCGCGGAGTGCGACGACGGGGAACGTGGCGCGCGGGTCTGTCACCAATGACATGACCGTTGGCCTTTCGATGGAGCTGCTCCTCTGGGATGCGGGCCGCGCGGCGATGTCTGTCGAAGCGGCGAAGGAAGTCGTGCTGGCAACGCGCGAGGCTCTGCGGGCCGTGGAGCAGGGTGTGCTTCTGGGTGCGGCGCAGGCTTACATGAACGTGCGGGCGAATTCCGAAACCGTGGCGCTGCGCGAGAATAACGTGCGGGTGATCACACAGGAACTGCGTGCCGCGAATGACCGTTTCGAAGTGGGCGAAGTGACGCGCACCGACGTGGCACTGGCCGAAGCGCGGCTTTCGGGCGCGCGGGCGGCTTTGGCGCAGGCGCAGGGTGATCTTGCCATCGCGATCGAGGATTTCCGCTTCTCGACGGGCCGGAAGCCGGGCCGTTTGGCACCGCCACCGGCAATTCCGATGCCCGCGAAATCGCCGGATGCCGCCAAGGCCGTGGCGATGGCGCACCACCCTGACATGATTCGCGCAGGCCACGAGATCAGTGCCTCGGAGCTGCGCCTGCGTTCGGCAAAAACGGCGACGATGCCGACGGTGAAGCTGACGGGCCGCTATGGGCTGACGGAAGACCTCGACGATTCGGATTTCTCGCGCGGTGGCTCCATCGGTATCGAAGCGTCTGGCCCGATCTATCAGGGCGGACGGATTTCCTCGCTGGAACGTCAGGCGCAGGCGCGTGTCGATGCGGCGCGGGGTTCTTTGCATAACGTGCGCCACAGCGTGGCGCAGAACGTGGGCACGGCTTGGGCGCGTGTGGAAGTGGCGCGCGCTGCACGCGCGGCCTCGGATGAACAGATCCGTGCCGCACGCGTGGCGTTCCGCGGTGTTCGCGAGGAAGCCACATTGGGCGCGCGCACCACTCTGGATGTGCTGAACGCCGAGCAGGAGCTTTTGGATGCGCAGGCAAGCCAGATTTCGGTTTCCGCCAATGAAGTTGTTGCCCGTTACGCGCTTTTGGCGGCGATGGGGCAGTTGACGGTGGGCGATCTGCGCCTGAACGTGCAGCAATATGACCCTGCCGCTTATTACAACATGGTGAAATCCGCTCCGACCAAGCGTTCGAAGCAGGGGCAGCAACTCGACAAAGTGCTGAAGTCTCTCTCGAAAGAGTAAATTTTTGCCTATCTGTTGAGAAGAGTGGCGGGCTTTTGTATGCTCGGCCTAATTGCGGCTGAGCAGACCGAGAATCCCTGATGTCCGATCCCGTTACCAATGTGGAAATCGAAGACGTTCTGGCGTCGATCCGTCGGCTCGTGTCAGAGGATGTCCGGGTGCGCCCGATGGCTCCAGCGGCAGTGCCTGCGCCTGTCGCTAAACCCGTTGTGGACCGATTGGTGCTGACCCCGGCCTTGCGGGTGATGGAAACCCAGGAAGAGGCCGAAGAGGCGAGCGCGCCCGAGGCCGAGACGGCTGTTTGGGACAATCCGGAGGCGCGGCTTGCGGATGTCTGGCCCGAGGATCAGCCGATTCCGGCGGCACCTGAGCCCGAAGCCGAGGCGCATATTGAGGTTGTGGAAGAGGCTGCGGAGAGCGGCGAGGAAGCGCCCTTCCTGCATGTGGAAACGCCGCCCGAGGCCGATGTGCACCAGTGGTTCGATGCGGATCAACCGGAGCAGCCTGCGGAAGAAGCTTCCGAAGAGGCCGGGACTGCCGAGGCAGCGCCCGAGGCCGAGCCGGAACAGCCTGTAGAAATGCACGAAGAGCCTGCGCCTTCGGTAGAGGAGCCGCATGAAACCTCTTCGGGTGAGGGGATGGCGACTTTGGAGTGGGAAGACCACGACGAGTTTGGCCCCGAGCCGCATGAGGGCGAAGACCATCTGGAGCCGCCCGAGCCGGAGATGGCCGAGGAACCCGCCGAGAGCGAGATTTACGCCGCCAGCGCCAAGGACGAAGCCATCGAGGATCTGCTGTCGGAAGAGGCGGTTATCGACGAGGCCGCGCTACGGGAGATGGTGGCGGAAATCGTGCGCCAAGAGCTTGTGGGCGCTTTGGGCGAGCGGATTACGCGCAACGTGCGTAAGCTCGTACGCCGTGAGATCCATCGCGCGCTTTCGGCGCAGGACTTCGAGTAAGTCAGACCTCGGCGGCGAGGCTCAAGAACTTTTCCAGATCGATATGGGTGGCGAGATGCGCGGCTAAGGCATCGAGCGTTTGCTCGACGCTCGCGCTATAGGCCGTGGACGAGGTGACGCCCAAACGGGCGAGGAAGGCGTGGCGGAACGCATCTTCTGCGAAGACGCCATGCACATAGGCACCGCGCACGCGCCCGTCGGGGCTGACGGCGCCTTCGGGGCGTCCATCGATTTCCAGCCAAGGGGTGGCGCAACCGGGGCCGGAGGTTTGGCCCATGTGGATTTCGTAACCCGTAAGAGCCGCGCCACTTTCCTTTTCCACGCCGGACACCGTGGCGAGGCGCTTTTCCTCGCCCATGACCGTGACCACGTCGAGAAGGCCTAGGCCCATCGCGCCGCCGGGTGCACCTTCGATACCGTGGGGGTCGCGGATGGCACGGCCGAGCATCTGGTAGCCGCCGCAAAGGCCAATCACCTGACCGCCGCGCCGCCAATGGGCGAGAATATCGATATCCCAGCCATAGGCACGCAGCTCGGCAAGATCTGCCAGCGTGGCCTTGGAGCCGGGCAGGAGGATCGCTGCGGCGTCGCCCGGAAGCGCGCGACCCGGCTCGACGATTTCCACCGTGACACCCGGTTCGGCGGAGAGGGGATCGAGATCGTCGAAATTGGCGATGCGGCCCAAGCGGGGCACGACGATTTTCACGGCACCACCGGGGCGGCTGGCGAGCGCTTCGCTGTCTTCAGCGGGCAAGCGCCACGCATCCGCGAACCACGGCACGACGCCCATGGGGGCCCAGCCGCTGCGGGTGGCGATATCGCTGAGGCCTTCATCGAAGAGGCGCACGTCTCCGCGGAAGCGGTTGATGAGAAAGCCTTGGATCATGGCGGCATCTTCGAGATCGAGCACGGCTTTGCTGCCGACGATCTGGGCAATCACGCCGCCACGGTCGATGTCGCCTGCGAGGATCACGGGCACATTGGCGGCGCGGGCGAAGCCCATATTGGCGATGTCGCCGCGCCGGAGGTTGGTTTCGGCGGGGCTGCCTGCACCTTCGACGAGGATTAGGTCGTGGTTGGCGGCGAGGCGCTGGAAGCTTTCAAGGACTTTCGGCAGGAGGGAGGGGGCCTTGTCGCGGTAGCCGAAGGCTGCGAGGGAGCCTACGCGCTGCCCCTGCACGATCACTTGCGCGCCGGTTTCGGACTCGGGCTTGAGGAGGACCGGGTTCATATCCGAATGTAAGGGCACGCGGGCGGCCATGGCTTGCAGCGCCTGCGCGCGGCCAATCTCGCCGCCATCCACCGTGACAGCCGCGTTATTCGACATGTTCTGCGGCTTGAACGGGGCCACCCGCAAGCCGCGATCCGCGAAGGCACGCGCAAGGCCTGCCACCAGAAGCGACTTCCCGACATTCGAGCCGGTGCCTTGGATCATGATCGCGCGTGCCATGGAGCCCCCGAAAGCAAAACCGCGCCCCGAAAGGCGCGGTTTCGTTTATCCGGTTTCACCGGGAATGTCAGGCAGCTTCGGCCTCGGAAAGCGCAGCATTGCGGCGTTCGCTTTCCTCGCGCGAGAGCGCGACGGAGGTGCGGACACCTTTGCCCACGAATTCCATCAGACCCTTCACAACACGTTCGTTGGGGTCGATGCCAGCGCAGCTCAGCACTTCGCGGCTATCGCGCGAGCGCGCCCAGCGGGCG
>JALQUU010000039.1 GCA_023260655.1 Paracoccaceae bacterium
GATGGCCGCCCTCAAAGCCGCGGCGGGATCAACCGGCGCGGCTCAAAGGACAGCCAGCTGAAATAGCCGCTCAGGCTTCGAGCGCCTCAAGCTCGTCGATCAGACCCTCGATCATCGACAGGCCCTTGTCCCAGAAGGCGGGGTCCGAGGCATCGAGGCCGAAGGGCGCGAGCAGGTCTTTGTGGTGCTTCGATCCACCCGCGCGGAGCATCTCGAAGTATTTCTCCTGGAACGAGGCATCGCCCTCTTCATAGACGGCATAGAGCGCGTTCACGAGGCCATCGCCGAAGGCATAGGCATAGACGTAGAAGGGCGAATGCACGAAGTGGGGGATATAGGCCCAATAGGTCTTGTAGCCCTCGAAGAACTCAAAGGCATCGCCCAGAGACTCGGCCTGAACCGACATCCAGAGCGCGTTGATATCGTCGGGCGTCAGCTCGCCCTCGCGGCGGGCGGCGTGGAGCTTGCATTCGAAATCATAGAAGGCGATCTGGCGGACGACCGTGTTGATCATGTCTTCGACTTTGCCCGCGAGGAGCGTTTTGCGCTCGCCCTTGGTTTTGGCGCGATCCAGCAGCGTGCGGAAGGTGAGCATTTCGCCGAACACAGACGCGGTTTCCGCGAGCGTGAGCGGGGTGGAGGAGAGCATCTCGCCCTGACCTGCCGCGAGCACTTGGTGGACGCCATGGCCCAGCTCATGCGCGAGGGTCATCACATCGCGCGGTTTGCCAAGGTAGTTCAGCATCACATAGGGGTGCACATCGGTGACAGTGGGATGGGCGAAGGCACCGGGGGCCTTGCCGGGTTTGACAGCTGCATCGATCCAGCCCTTTTCGAAGAAGGGTTTGGCGAGATCGGCCATGCGGGGGTCGAAGGCTCCGTAGGCATCGAGCACGAGGGCTTGGGCGGCGGGCCATTCCACGGTGCGGGCGGGTTCGATGGGAAGCGGCGCGTTCCGATCCCAGACCTGCATGCGGTCAAGGCCCAGCCATTTGCGCTTCAGCTCGTAATAGCGATGCGAGAGGCGGGGGTAGGCGGCGACGACGGCATTGCGGAGAGCCTCCACCACTTCGGGTTCCACATCGTTCGAGAGGTGGCGCGAGGTTTGGGCGGAAGGCATCTTGCGCCAACGGTCCATCACCTCTTTTTCCTTGGCTTGCGTGTTGTGCACGCGGGCGAAGGTTTTGATATTGGCTTGGAAGACGTTCGCAAGCTCATGCGCGGCGGCTTCGCGATTGCGGCGGTCGGGGTCGGTGAGGAGGTTCAGCGTGCCTTCTATGGTCAGAGGCTCGCCGTTCACTTCGAAGCCGAGGCCCGCGATGGTTTCATCGAAGAGCTTTTCCCATGCATCGCCGACGACGCCCATGTCGTGCAGGAACTTCTCCATCTCGTCGGAGAGCTGGTAGGGCATCATCGCGCGGATGCGGTCGAACACTGGCTTGTAGCGGGCAAGCTCGGCATTGGCGGCGAAATGCCCCTCAAGAATGGCATCCTCGAGACGGTTCAGTTCGAGGGTGAAGAACACCAGAGGCGTGGTGGCGTTGGTGATGCGCTCTTGGCAATCCGACATGAACTTGGCGCGGGCACCGTCGATGGTGAGTTGGTAATAGCGCAAGCCCGCGTAGGACATGACGCGCCCCGCCTTGCTGCTGATCTTCTCGTTGCGCTGGACGCAGGTGAGGAAGCCCGCAGAATCGAGCATGTGGAGTTTGCCTTCGTAATCGGCAGCAAAGGCTGCGCATTCCTCGTCGAGCCAGTCGAGATCGGCTTTCAGTTCCGGTGCCTCGGGGGAGGCGTAGAGATCGGAGAGATCCCATTCGGGGAGGGGGCCGAGGTCTTTGCCGCCATGGGAAGCGTTGGCATCAAAAAGGGGTGCAGGGAAGCGCAGCATCGGAAGGCCTTTCGATTGGTTGCGGAAGACATAGGGGGGGCAGCGGGCAGGCTCAACCGTATTGCGCGAGAAGATCCTGCAAATGTGCGAGTGTATCGGCTTGATCTGGGGTTTTGTCGTGCCGCCAGCGCAACATTCGGGGGAACCGGAGGGCGACGCCTGATTTATGGCGGCTAGAGCGCTGGATGCCTTCGAAGGCGATTTCAAACACGTGATGGGCAGGCACCGAGCGGACGGGACCGAAGCGTTCGAGCGTGTTCTTACGGACCCATTGGGTGATCTCGCGGAACTCGGTATCGGTGAGGCCGGAATAGGCCTTGGTGAAGGGTACAAGCGCATTGCCGTCGCGGACGGCGAAGGTGAAATCGGTGAAGAGATTGGCGCGCCGTCCGTGGCCGGCTTGGGCGTAGATCATCACGGCGTCGATGGTGAGGGGATCGAGCTTCCACTTCCACCAGTCGCCCTTCTTGCGGCCGATGAAATAGGGGCTTTCGCGGCGCTTCAGCATGAGGCCCTCGGCTTGGGCCTCGCGGGCTTTCGCGCGTGCCTCCGCAAGGCTTTCCCATGACGTGAAGGGGACGAGCGGCGAGGGGCTGATCGGGAGTGTCGAGGGGAGTGTGGCGAGAAGGCGGTCTAGTTTGGCGCGGCGCCGGGAGAGGGGGGCGCTGCGGAGGTCTGTGCCGCCTGTTTCGAGGAGGTCATAGACCAGAAAATATGCAGGAGCCTCGGAGAGCGCTTTCTTGGTGACGCTCTTGCGACCGATACGGGTTTGCAGGGCAGCGAAGGGGAGGGGCTTGCTGCCGTCCCACGCGACGATCTCGCCATCGAGCACGGTCCCGTTCGGAAGGAAATCCGGCAGCGTGGCGAATTCGGGGAAACGGTCGGTCATCAACTCTTCACCGCGCGACCAGATGTGGAGCACGCCATTGCGAAGGATGATCTGGCCGCGGATGCCGTCCCATTTCCACTCGGCTTGCCATTCCTCCGGCGCGCCAAGGCCTTCGGGTGCGCCTTCCAGCCCATGCGCCAAAGCGAAGGGATAGGGGCGCGAGACATCCTCAGTGGTTTCCTCGATGAAGGCTGCCCAAGGCGTTAAGGCTGGATCCCACGCGCCCATCAGGCGATGCGCGAGAGTGGCTTCGTCAAGGCCTGTGGCCCCTGCCAAGGCGCGGGTCATTAGCTTGCGGCTGACGCCCAAGCGGAACCCGCCTGTGAGGAGCTTGTTGAAAACGAGGCGCTGCTCTTCGGGGAGGGCTGCCCAGAGTGCGAGAACGCACGCCTTGCGCTGGGCGTCTTCCTCGGCGTGGAGGCTTTGGACCTCTTGGATGGCTTCCGTGAGAGTGAGGTGAATGGGGCCCTCTGGAGGCGGGAGGAGGAGGGCGATGGTTTCCGCAAGATCGCCCGTAACGGCGTAGCTTTCGTCGAAAAGCCACGGCGCGATGCCCGCCGCTTCGGTGGCCCATTCGGCGAGCCTAGTCGTGGTGACAGCGCGTTTGGGGCGGCGGCCGGAAAAGAGCGCGATGCACCAGACGCGGTCCGGTTCGGGTGCGGCTTGGAAGTAGGTGGCAAGATGCGCGGTTTTGGCTGTGGTGGAGGTGGTGGCGTCAATCGCGGAAAAGAGGGCGGAGAAGGATTTCATGCCTCGCCCTCCAGCTCTGGAGTTTCCGCCCCTGTTTCGCCGCCAAACTCGGTGGGAACGACAGCCGCATTCAAGCCCAGTTCGGTGAGGTGGCGCGCGAAGATATCCGTGTAACCATGTGTAACATATATGTTTTCAGCACCAGTGGCCTTGATGGCGGATAAGAGCCCTGGCCAATCGGCGTGATCGGAAATGACGAATCCCGTATCAGCGCCGCGCCGCCTGCGGATGCCTCGGAGCCGCATCCATCCCGAAGCCATTGCCTCGGAGGACGGGCCGAAGCGTTTGGCCCAAGCACTGCCGAGCGCGGAGGGCGGGCAGAGGATGATCGCGCCGGATTGGGCCTTACGATCTGTCTCAGGCGTGATGCGCTGGGTGGGGGGCAAGGCGTAGCCTTGAGCGCGGAGCACATCGTTCGTGGCCTCGATGGCGCTATGGGTCAGGATCAGGCCTTGGGCGGGGTCGAGCATCGACAGAAGGCGTTGTGCCTTCCCGAGGCTGTAGGCTCCCAGAAACGAAACGCGGCCTTGGGCGGCGTTTTCAGCCCACCAGCGGGAGAGCTCGGCTGCAATCTGCGCTTGTGGGGCCCAGCGGAAAACAGGCAGTCCGAAGGTGCTTTCCGTAATGAAACTATGGCATGCAACCAGTTCGAAAGGTTCGGAAAAACTGTCACTCTCTACTTTGTAGTCGCCAGATACCACCCAGACCTCGCCGCCAACCTCAATGCGGATTTGCGCCGATCCGGGCACATGGCCAGCGGGGTGGAAACTGACTGTGGCATCGCCAATCCGGCGGCGCTCGCCATAGCGGATGCCTTCCGCTTGGATGTTGCCCAAGCGCATCCGCATCACGGGCAGCGCCGCTTCGGTCGCGAGGTAGCGGCCCATACCGGGGCGGGCGTGGTCGGCGTGGCCATGGGTGATGAGCACCCGATCCACCCGTTTCCACGGGTCGATGAAGAAGTCGCCAGCGGGGCAGTAGATGCCTTTTTCGGTGAAGGTGAGAACGGGCGTCATGCGCGACAGAGTAGCGCGTTTCGGATCGTCGGCCAGCGCTTAGGTGAAGGTCGCGTCGAGGCCTTCAAGTATGCGGGCGCGGCTTTGGGGGCCCTCCATCAGCACCTCGTGCTCGCCGCCCTCGATCACCATGAGGCGGCCTTGCGGCCAGCGCTCCATTCGGTCGTGGATACGTGGCACGTCGACGATGCGTTCATTGCCGCCGACGACCGTCAGGCAGCGCATCGCGGGGGAAGTTTGCGAATAGAGATAGTCACATTCGATCAATGCTTCATGCACCCAATGCGTCGAGGGGCCTGCAAGGGCGGCTCCCGGAATGGTTTGAGCCTGTTTCAGCATGAAATCCCACATCGGGCGATCCGTCGTCAGCATGTTGTCTGCGAAGGGATTCGCCATGAGGTAGTTTTCGGATTTGGTGCTCGGTGCGAAGGATTGGTCGAGGCCGATTACGTTCATCACAGTGGCATAGGCCAAAGCGAGGGGGCGCATCACCGGATTGAGGCGGATGCCCCACATCGGGCCGGTGAAGGCACAGGCGCGGATGTCGTGGCGCTCAATGACGGTCCGGAGGCCGATGCCGCCACCCATCGAATGGCCGATCACATAGTAAGGTTCCGGCGCGCCTTCCTCGCGGGCGAGATTGAAGAGCGCTTCCACATCCATTTGGTAATCGGTGAAGGTCTCGACATGGCCGACGCGTTCGTCGGGTAGAAGGCGATCCGCCATGCCTTGCCCGCGCCAGTCTATCGCCAGCGAAGAAAACCCCAGTTCGGCCAGATCCTTGGCGAGAGGCCCGTATTTCTCGACATATTCAGTGCGACCCGGGAAGATCAGCACAGTGCCGCGCGTGGGCCCCAGCCAGAGAGCGGCCCTGACCCGCACGCCATCACGGGCGTACATCCACACGGCGCTGCCATCGGCGGGGCCGAAGGCGAGCTCGGTGTGGAGGGGGGCAGGGGCAATCCCTGTGAAGGCTGGGGCGGCGCTTCGCATCAGGAGAGAACCGCACCGAGCTTCATGGCCATGCCGATGTCGCCGTCCACGGCGAGCTTGCCGGACATGAAGGCGGAGGTCGGGTTCAGATCGCCGGAGAGGATGGATTGGAACGTGTCTGCCGAGGCCGTCAGGGTCACGTCGGTGTCGTCGTCGCCTGCGTGCACGCCGGAACCGTCGATCACAACGCCACCTTCGCCTTCGATGACGAATTTGGCGGAGCCGTCAAAACCGGCGTCTCCCAGTTTTGCGCTCAGGGCGGCTACGGCTGCGTTAATGATATCGCTCATTCTTGTCTCCGATACGTGATGCGAGAGGGCTGGATTTCAGCCTTGCGCAGGTTACAACACAATTATGAGCATTTTGGCGATCAATCTCAAACCTACCGTAGCGGTGGCTTGTTTCGCAGTCTGGTTTTCCATACCGGCGGTTGCGGAAACGGCCAATTTGCAGCCTCTCTATGATCGGCTTGAGCAGGCATCGCCCGCAGAGGCACAGGGAATCGAGCGGGAAATCGAGCTTGAGCACAAGCGATCAGGTTCGGTAACGGCGGATTTCTTGTTGAAACGGGGCACGGAAGCGCTTGAGCGTGGAGAGCCTGATGTGGCCATCGAGCATTTCTCGGCGCTGATCGATCATGCGCCTGAGGTGGCCGAAGGCTGGCACGGGCGCGCGCAGGCGTTTTTCGAAAAGGGGGAATACGGACAGGCGTTGAGTGATCTGTCGCAGTCCCTCAACCTCGATCCGCGCAATTATGAGGCGATTTTCGGCCTTGGCGCGATTTTCGAGAGTTTGGAAAAGCCGAGGCAGGCTTTGGCGGCCTATCGCCTTGCTCTCAAGGCGCATCCCCATTACGAAAATGCCGCCGAGGCCGTGAAGCGCCTTGAGCAGGGGATCGGGGCAAAGAGCCTCTGATCCAAGTCTGGGGAAGTGACATGAGCCAGTCCACGCGCATCACGGCTGTGCTCGGCCCGACGAATACCGGCAAAACGCATTATGCGATCGAGCGGATGCTCGGCCATCGCACGGGCATCATCGGCTTGCCGCTCCGGCTCCTGGCGCGCGAGGTCTACGACAAGATCGTGAAGGCGCGCGGGCCTTCCGTGGTGGCGCTCGTCACGGGCGAAGAGCGAATCGTGCCCGAACGCGCGCAATATTGGGTGTGCACGGTTGAGGCCATGCCCGAAGGGATGGGCGCGGATTTCGTGGCGATCGACGAGATCCAGCTTTGCGCCGACCCCGAGCGCGGCCATGTGTTTACCGACAGGCTCTTGCGGGCGCGCGGGCTTATGGAAACGGTTTTCCTCGGGGCGGATACCATGCGCGGCGCGATTGCGGCGCTGGTGCCGAACGTGCAGTTCGTCAAACGCGACCGGATGTCGAGCCTGACCTACACAGGTGAGAAAAAGATAAGCCGGATGCAGGCACGGAGTGCTATCGTCGGGTTTTCCGTTGAGAATGTCTATGCAATTGCAGAGTTGATCAAACGCCAGAAGGGTGGCGCTGCGGTTGTGATGGGGGCGCTTTCGCCCCGCACACGGAACGCGCAAGTGGCGATGTATCAGGCTGGAGAGGTCGATTTTCTGGTGGCGACCGATGCCATCGGGATGGGGCTCAACCTCGACATCAACCACATCGCCTTTTCCGCCCTCACCAAGTTCGATGGCCGCAGGATGCGCTATTTGCAGCCCAACGAGTTGGCGCAGATCGCAGGCCGCGCCGGGCGCGGGATGGCGGATGGCACGTTCGGGGTGACGGGCGAGGCCGGGCCGCTTGATCTCGACGTGGCCGAAGCGATCATGGAGAACCGTTTCACGCCGATCCGCCGCCTCATTTGGCGCAACGCCGATTTGCGCTTCGGCACGGTGGATGCGCTGATTTCCTCGTTGGAGCGGCAGCCCGATAACCAGTGGCTCTCGCGGGCTCGGGATGCCGATGATCTGGCCGCCCTGAAAGCGCTGGCCGATGTGGCGGAAGTGCGGGCGCGGGCGACGTCTCCGCAAGCGGTGAAGCTTTTGTGGGATGTCTGCCGGATTCCGGACTTCCGGGGCATTTCGGCGGCCGAACATGCGAGCCTTCTCGAACAGATCTACAACCACCTTCACGAGCGCGGCCGCGTGCCCACGGACTGGTTTGCCCGCAATGTCCAGCGGATCGACCGCACCGACGGGGACATCGATGCCCTCTCCAAACGCCTCGCATTTATCCGGACGTGGACATATGTCGCGCAGCGCAATTCGTGGATAGATGACGAAATCCATTGGCGCGAGGAAACCCGCGCTGTAGAAGACCGCCTGTCAGATGCGTTGCATACCCGTCTGACCCAACGTTTCGTGGACCGGCGCACGAGTGTGCTTTTGCGCCGGCTCAAACAGAAGGAGGCCCTCTTGGCCGAAGTGAACGACAAAGGTGAAGTGACGGTCGAAGGCGAATTCGTCGGCCGTTTGGAAGGGTTCCGGTTCCGTCAGGACAAGGACGCAACAGGGCAGGAAGCGAAGACGATCCGTCAGGCTGCCGCTTCTGCATTGGTGCCGCATTTCAATCTGCGCGCAGACCGCTTCTACAACGCTCCCGACACCGAGATCGATTTCACCGAGCAAGGCGGGCTGATGTGGGGCTCTGATGCGGTGGGCAAGCTCGTCGCGGGGCAAGACGCGCTGAAGCCGCAGGTCGTGGCTTTCGTCGACGACGAGGCGGGGGCCGATGTCGCGCAGAAGGTGCAGCGCCGCCTACAACATTTCATTGACCGCAAAGTGGCCGCCCTTTTCGAGCCGCTTCTGGCTTTGCAGAAAGACGAAGCGCTGACCGGCCTCGCGCGCGGCTTTGCCTTCCGGATGGTCGAGAACTTCGGGATCATCGAACGCGCTTCGGTGGCGGAAGAGGTCAAATCCCTAGATCAAGACGCGCGTGGCGCGCTCCGCAAGCACGGCATCCGTTTCGGCCAATACACCGTTTTCCAGCCCGCGATCCTGAAGCCCGCGCCGACGCGCCTGCGCTTGGTGCTCTGGGCTTTGGCGAAGGGCCTTGAGGAATTCCCCGAAGCCGCACCACCCGGTCTGGTGACGGTTCCGGCACTCTCTGGCATGCCCGAGGGCTACTTCACCATGGCAGGCTACCGCGTGGCAGGCGAGCGGGCGATCCGGATCGACATGCTCGAACGCCTCGCAGACCAGCTGCGGGCGGAAGACAGCCGCGCAGGGTTTGAGGCTAAAGCCGATATGCTGTCCATCACCGGCATGACGCTGGAGCAGTTCGCGCTGCTGATGGAAGGGCTTGGATACCGTGCCGAGAAGGGCGAACGGGCGAAGGTGAAAGCCGCGCCGGCTACGCCTGCGGAAGTCGAAGTCGAACCTGAAGCCGCGCCGGAAGTCACTGAGGCTGTTGAAGCGCCTGCAGCGGAAGCCGCCGAAGAGGCTGCGCCGGAAATGGAAACCTTCTTCACCTTCACATGGGGCCGCAAGCCGCAAGGCGAGCGTCCGAACCGTGGGCGGGGCCGTGGCCAGCCGCGTGAAGGCGTGCGTCGCGAAGGCGGCGAGAACCGTGAAGCGCGCGGCGATCGTCCGAAGCGCGAGGGCGGTGACCGTCCGAAGGGCGATCGTGGTGACAAGTTCAAAGGCGGGAAGGGTGGCAAGGGCGGCAAGCCGCGCCCCGAGCGCGAGGACCGTGGCCCGAAGGTGCATTCCGCCCGTCCGCCGAGTGAAGAGAAGTTCGATCCCGACAGCCCCTTCGCGGCGCTGATGGCCCTGAAGCAGAAGGGCTGATCCGGCGTGCTGGATCGGCTCCGGCTCGACAAATGGCTCTGGCAGGCGCGGTTCTTCAAGACCCGCGCCTTGGCCCAGTCGGTTGTCGAAGCCGGGCATGTGCGGATCAATTCCGAGAAAGTGGCCAAGTCGTCGCGCGAGGTGAAAGCGGGCGATGTGCTGACCTTTCCGCAGGCAGGCCGCATCCGCGTGATCAAGGTGCTTGCGATGCCCGTACGGCGCGGGCCCTCCGAGGAAGCGCTTACACTTTACGCTGATCTAGACGCACCTTCGTCGCAGGACGGGACAAATCCTATCCCTACCGCTTGAACGTGAGGGCGAACCGGTCTAGCTAGGCGCGGACTGAAGATAGAGAGTTCCGCCATGACCTATGTCGTGATCGACAACTGCATTGCCTGCAAATACACCGACTGCGTTGAAGTCTGCCCCGTGGATTGCTTCTACGAAGGCGAGAACATGCTGGTGATCCACCCCGACGAGTGCATCGACTGCGGCGTGTGTGAACCGGAATGCCCGGCAGACGCCATCCGCCCCGACACCGAGCCGGATATGGAGAAGTGGGTCGAGTTCAACCGAAAGTATTCGGAACTCTGGCCGGTGATCACCGAGCGCAAGGATCCGCTTCCCGAAGCGACCGAGCGGGATGGCGAGACCGACAAGATCACCAAGTACTTCTCGGAAGCCGCTGGCGGCTGAGGCGAACCGATTCGCTACGAATCGCTTGCGAGTGATTGTGGGTAAAATGAACTTCGGCCTGCAAAACTCTGTAAATCATAAGAAATAAGTGGGTTTAATGCCCGAAATCCGCCCTGCTTTCGGCAGGGCGTTTTTTATGGTATGATGTCATATACATGACATAGATCGTCTGAACCCACTCTGTCGCTCAACTGGGGACGCAAGTTGCGTTTGTAAAACCCACTGAAATCCGCAAAACGCCAGGACCATCACGATGGGCCTCGACGGTTTTTTGCGGTGAATACATGGGTGCACGAGAGGCGTAGGTTCGGATCTCGCGAGGAAAGTTCGAATGACCAAAACCAAAAAGCCCGAATTCCGCCCGAACGATTACGTTGTCTATCCAGCGCATGGCGTGGGCCAGATCATGTCGATCGAGGAGCAGGAAATCGCAGGGATCAAGCTGGAACTCTTCGTGGTCTCCTTTGAAAAGGACAAGATGACCCTCCGTGTGCCGACTCACAAAGCCACTGAAATCGGCATGCGCTCGCTCTCGACGCCGGATGTGGTGAGCCAGGCGATGAAAACGCTGAAGGGTAAGGCGAAAGTGAAGCGCGCTATGTGGTCGCGCCGGGCTCAGGAATACGAGCAGAAGATCAATTCGGGCGACCTGATCGCGATTGCCGAAGTGGTGCGCGACCTGCACCGCGCCGACGACCAGCGCGAGCAGAGCTATTCCGAGCGTCAGCTTTACGAAGCGGCCCTCGAGCGCCTGACCCGCGAAGTTGCTGCCGTTTCGGGCAGCGACGAGCCGACCGCCGCCAAGAAGGTGGACGAGGTTCTGGTTTCGCGCGCAGCCTGATCATTGTTCGAAAGAATGAAAGACGCTCCTTCGGGGGCGGCTTTTTTTATGCGCCAAGCGCGAGAAGGGCGGCGAGTTCGGAGAGGAACTGCGTTGCCCCCAGAACGTCACCAGTTTGCCCGCCCAGTTTGGCCTGCGCGAGCCGTACCGTGAGCGCGGCAACGGCCGCAACCGCGATGAGGGCGAGTATTGCGGAAGAGCCGCAAAGAAGGACGGCCCCCACAAAGGCGAGGCCCGCCGACAGGAGCGCGGTTTCGCGAGACGGGCGGCCTTGGGCGGCGGCCAACCCGTTTTCCCGCGCGAAGGGCAGGGTGGCCATGACGCCTGCCATCGCCGCGCGGCTGAGGAGGGCGGCCGCGATCAGGGCGGTCCACGTATCGACCACCATTAAAGCTTGCCATTTCAGCCCGAGCCCAAGGACAAGCGCGATCACGCCGTAGCTGCCAACGCGGCTGTCTTTCATAATCTCGAGGCGGCGTTCCTTGGTGTAGCCGCCCCAGAACCCGTCGGCGCAATCTGCCAGCCCGTCTTCATGGAGGGCCCCTGTCAGAACGATCAACGTAACGAGCGCGATCCCTGCTGCGATACCTGCGCCGAAACCGGAAAAGATCCAGCCTAGAGCCGCTGCAGGAAGCGCCACTGCCAGCCCTGCGAGTGGCCAGGCCCAGGCCGCTTTCGAGCCGCGCGCTGTGGCAAGGTCCATGTCTACGGGCACCGGAATGCGCGTCAGGAGGCCGATGGCTGCCGGGATGTCCTGCGGGATCGCGAGGGCCGTGTCGGATTGGCGCATGAAAATGCCTTTTCGAGGGGTTGCGCGGGTTGGGCTTCGGGGTAAACCGATCCGGAACGACAATCAACGGGCCGCACCATGACCTTCACCTCCCTTGACGAAATCCGCAAGAAACTCGCAGCCCAGCCGGGCGTCGATACGAAAGCACTGGCGGCGGCAGAAGCTCGCAATGGGCAATTGACGAAACCGCCGGGAGCGCTCGGTGCGCTTGAAGGACTGGCGGTGCGGATAGGCGGCTGGCAGGGCACTGACAAACCCCATTGTGACCGCCCGCAGGTGATCATTTTCGCAGGCAACCACGGCGTGACCGCGCGCGGCGTTTCGGCCTTTCCGGCGGAAGTTACCGTGCAGATGGTGGCGAACTTCCAGCATGGTGGTGCCGCGATCAACCAGCTGTCGAAAGCCTTCGGCGCCGAGATGTCGGTCCATGCGCTCGACCTCGACACGCCCACGGCCGATTTCACCCAAGCCCCCGCGATGAGCGATGCGGAGTTCCTTTCTGCGTTCAACACAGGCTGGAACGCAGTGAACGCCGAGGCGGATCTCGTGGTGACTGGCGAGATGGGGATCGGCAACACCACCTCTGCTGCCGCCATCGCCTGCGCGCTGTTTGGTGGCACGGCAGACGAATGGGTCGGGCGTGGCACTGGCGTTGACGACGAGGGGCTGAAGCGGAAAGCCGCTGTGGTGGCTGAAGGCGTGGCACTGCATGGCGGCAAGGGCGACGGGCTGGAAACGCTGCGCCGCTTGGGTGGGCGCGAGTTGGTGGGGATGGCAGGCGCTATGGCGGCGGCCCGTGCTCATCGCATTCCGGTACTCATCGACGGCTTCATCTGCACGGCGGCTGCGGCCTGCCTTGCCAAGACGCAAAAGGGCGCACTCGACCACGCGGAAGCAGGCCATGTGAGCGCCGAGCAGGCGCATCACCGCCTGTTGAGTGAACTGGGCAAAGCGCCGCTCTTGGCGCTCGGGTTGCGTCTGGGCGAAGGCTCCGGTGCGGCGCTGGCGATCGGCGTTGTCAAAGGCGCAGTGGCCTGCCTCTCGGGAATGGCCACTTTTGCCGAAGCGGGTGTCTCCGAGGGCTGACCCGTCAGTCCTGTTTAGCGCGTTCATCGAGGCGGGCCGTGAGGGCCGCCTCCAGATCGCGCTCCAGTTCCTTTGCTTTGGCCAGATAGGCGGGGTTCTTGGTGGCGGGGATATTCTCGTCCCAGACTTCTGCAAGTTCTTTCAGCGCTTCGCGGTCGTGGTGGTAGAACACCTCTTCGGCAATGGCGGCTTCGTACTCGCTCATGCCGATGTTCTCGAGCACGTAGCGGCCTGCACGGAGTGACGAGTCGAACATCTCCCGCACGATGTCATCGGCACCTGCTTTGAAAAGCTGGAACACATGCATCCGGTCGCGGGCGCGGGCGACGATATGGAGGTCGGGCCGCTCGCGGCGGGCGTATTTTACCAGTCGTGTCGTTGCTGCCGGATCATCCAGCGCCACAACGAGAACCCGCGCTTGCGGCAGCCCTGCGGCATGGAGGAGGTCGGGGCGGGTGGGGTCACCGAAGAAGCCCTTGAAGCCGAACTGGCGCATGGTCTGGATCGTGGCCATGTCGTGATCGAGAACGACGGTTTTGAAGCCCGACGACTGCACAAGGCGGTTCACCACCTGCCCGAAGCGCCCGATGCCCGCGATGAGGACAGGGCCCTGTTCATCCACCTCATCTGGCTCGTGATGGTCTTTGTCTTCGGCCATGCTGCTCGTCAGCCTGTCGTAGAGGATGAAGAGAAGCGGTGTGATCAGCATGGAGAAGGCGACGATCAGCAACAGCCGGTCCCCGAGCCAGCGCGGAATGACGTTGAGGTTCGCGGAAAACGACAGGAGCACGAAGCCGAATTCCCCGGCCTGCGCGAGGCTCAAGGTAAAGAGCCAGCGATCCCGCCCGCGCAGCTTGAAGGCGCGCGCGAGGATGTAAAGCACGCCGCCCTTGGCTGCGATCAGGGCGAAGGTGAGGGCGAGGATGGTGAGGGGCGCAGAGAAGAACACCGGAAAGTTGATGCCCGAGCCCACAGTGATGAAGAAGAGCCCGAGGAGAAGGCCCTTGAACGGTTCGATGTCGGATTCAAGTTCATGGCGGAATTCGCTATTCGCGAGCACCACACCGGCTAGGAAGGCGCCGAGGGCGGGGGAGAGGCCCACGAGGCCCATCACATAGGAAATGCCCAGCACGATGAGGAGCGCGAAGGCCGTGTACATCTCGCGTAGCTTGGCGCGGTGGATGAAGTGGAAGACGGGCTGCACCAGATAGCGACCCGCGAGGATGATGGCGGCAACGGCGGCAAGTGTGGCCAGCGTCACGGCCCATCCCGGCAAGTCCTCGACCAGAGTATGCCCGTGGCTCGAAGCCGCGTCTGCCAGTTTCGCCGGACGCACGATAGAGCCATCGGGGTTGAGTTGCGGCAACATCGGCATTGCCAAAAGCGGCAGCGCGGCGAGCATGGGGATCACCGCGATATCCTGCGTCAAGAGAACGGAGAAGGCCGAGCGCCCGCCTGCGCTGCGGATCAATCCCTTTTCGTTCAGTGTTTGCAAGACGATAGCGGTCGAAGATAATGCGAAGATGAGGCCGATAGCGAGGCTGATGGTCCAGGGTTGGCCAAGGATGATCGCGCCCATCATGATGAGAAGTGTCGATATGACGATCTGTAGGCCGCCGAGGCCGATCAGCCGGTGGCGCATATCCCAGAGGGCGCGCGGTTCCAGTTCGAGCCCGATGATGAAGAGCATCATCACAACGCCGAATTCTGCGAAATGCTGGAGATCGGCCGAGGCCGCAACCAGACCCGTCACCGGACCGATGATGATGCCAGCCGCCAGATAGCCTAATACTGAACCGAGCCCGAGCCGTGCCGCGATCGGAACGGCGATCACGGCAGCCATGAGATAGATGGAGGCTTGGTAGAGGAAGGTTTGCATCGGCGTTCCGGCTGTTCGAGTTAGCCTGATCGCACGTTTTGGGGGCGAGAGCAGGGGGTTGAACAGAGAGTCGCAATTCAAGATGCGCTAAGCAAGAGGCCGATCAGGAATTTCGCAGAAATGTCATGCGTTTCTGCGAATGACTGCGAATACCGTTTTAGCCGCGCGGCATTTTCAGCGTCACGTTGCGGCCACCCTTCTGGTAGCGCAACTCACCATCGGAAATCGCCACGACGCGCCCGCCATCCACACGGTCGCCCACCTTCACCTTCTGGAAGCGACCATTGGCAAGGCGGATCAGGGCGCGGCGGGATTGTGGCGTGCCATAGACGCCGATCAGGTTCACCTGCCCGAGGTTGATCGCGTTCTTTTCGGTTGCCGCCTTGGCCACATTCGCTTGCGAGGGCACTTTCGGCTGAACCGTGCGCGGGCCTGCCGAGGCCACACGGGTTTCGCCCTCGTAATCCTCGATTTCCTCGCGGCTGAAGGTGCTGCCGCTGTTCATCGGGCTTCCGGTGCGCGGATTGCCTGTTTCAGGCTGCACCCCCAGATCCTGTGGGCGGAGCTTCGGTTTGATGCTTGTGGCGACAATATCGTTTGGTGTCGGTGTCGCGAGACCTGCGGTGGAGGCCGCGGCGGCGGCTGCCGCTGCGGCATCGGCTGCGGCGCGGATCTGTTCGGCTTCATAGGCTGCAACGATTGCCGTCGGCCGGAGCTTCGGGCGCACCGTCATCAGTTCCGCCCGCGTCAGGCCACCCAATGCCGAGCGTTCCGCCGTCTCAACCAGCCCACCGGGCCGGACCTTCGGGCGGAAAGCTGCAAGGCGGGGGTCTGCGGTTGCCACGTCCCGCTCGGGAGCGGCAGTGCGGTCGGGGAACTTCGACGGCACCTTGACCGGAGGCCCCGCAAAAACGCGTACCCCGTCCGGCGTCAGGGCCCCTTCGGGTGTCGCCACGACGAAACCGCGTTCGTCGAGCGAGAAGCGCGTGCCGGGGGCAACGGGGGAAATCTGGCTGCCGGGCAGCGTGTCGGGCGCGAGGACCGATTGCGAGGGCAGGGCAACGGCGTCGGGTTGGGCCACGACAGGGTCAATCGAGGTGATGTAGAGGTCGTCAAGGTCGATCGCGACGGGAACGGGCGTCTCTTCCGGCGCAACTTCCCAGATCCCTGTCGCGGCATAAAGCGCAGCCGATTCTTCTGCCGTCGGCAAGAGGATGGCTTGGGGTTCGGAGAGGCCCGGCGCGATGGTTTCCGGCAGCGCATCGGTTTTGGGGTCGATGAGCGACGCAAGTTCAACGGCAGCATCCCCGGCTTCGGCCAATTCGTCTTCGGTGATACTGTCGGCCGCCGGCAATCCGGCGATCGTGGGAGGTTCCTGGGTGCCGAAGAACCAGCCGATGCCATCTGATGAGGTCAGCGAGGCCCAAGCCGCGACGCCAGCAAGGAAGAGGAGCAGCACCGCTGTGAGCGCCAAGCCAAGGAAGCGCGGTTTGCCGCCAACGACCGTTTTCGCAGGCTTCGGCTTGCGTGCGCCGAAAACCGTCAGGCGGTCTTTCTCGTTCTGCGGCTCCTGCGATGCGCTCGGCGACGAAGGGCGCAGTTTCGCGACAGGTTTGGCGGCCGGGGCAGGGGCGGGCTCGGGGCGCTTGAATGCCGCACGGAGTTTGCCGAATGTGGCGTTCGCCGCGCCAGCTGAAGGCGCTTTGCTCGGTTCTGCAGGCGCGAGGGCCTGAAGCGAGGCTCGGGCGGCTTTGCTGGCAGGAGGCACCTCGGGCGTTGTGCCGATAGGCTCGGCGCGCGCTGCCGCGACTTTGGGGGCTGGTGTGGCTGGCGCCGACGTGTCTTCGGGCAAGCCTGCATCGCCCGCGCGCAATGGTTTCGCAGCAACGGGCGGCGACGGCGGGGTGGCATCGTTCCGGCGCGCGCGGATCGAGGTGAAGGAAGGAGCCGGGGCCTCGGCTTCGGGGGGCTCAGATTTGGTGGGGCCTTCGGCCGCGCTATCCTCAACAGGTGCCTTGCCCGCCTTGGGCGCTTCGGGAGCAACCTCTTCCGAAACCTCAGGCAGCGGAGCCTCTGGGTTCTCCTCCAAGAGGGCGGCAGCTTCTACGGCCACTTCAGGCACTGCCTCGGCCGTGATCTCTGCCAGTGGCTCCGGCAGGGGCGCTTCTTCCGGGGCAGGAGGCTCCTCCGCCTCGGGTTCGGCAAGCGCAGGCTCGGGTTCAGGCTCGGGAAGCTGCGCGATCCCGATTACGTGGATCGGTTGGAGATCCCGGGCAACGCTTTCGCCCTTTGGCAGAATCGACGCTGCCGCGCGGGTCAGGCCGAAAAACGGCTCGCCGGGGAACAGCATCTGGTCCGGCGTCGCCACGAAGCTGATCGGCGCGAAACCATTTGCTACGGCAAAATCTTCAGCTTCCTCCAGCGTTTCCTTTGCGACCGCCGCGATATGCAGCGTGCCGCCTTCCAGCGTCCAGTCATAGGCCAGCTCGTCGATGGCATAAGGCGTGGCCCCGTCGAGCGCCAAGCGCACTTCCCGCTCGCCCGCATGGGGTTCGCTTTCAAGCGTGATGTATTTGATTTGCTTCTCAGGCAGCACGACTTTCGTGCGCACACCCGAGTGATCGATCTGTTTGCCGGTTTCAAGGAGAACAGCCAACGCGCCGTTCAGATCCTCGGCTTCCAGCGAAACCTCGCCCACCAAATGCCAGCCCGCCGGCACACGGTGCAAAAGACCGATGCCGTCGAACGACAGGTTGAGTGCGAAATTCGGTTTCATGGATCGTCGTTTAACATCCGAAGTGGCAACGGAAAAGCTTTCTACATCCAGCGGGTTAACTATTAGCATTTTCCCGCCTAGGGGAAGATGCCTTCATTTTTCACCTCTTGCACGTGAAACTTCTGTCCCCACTTCTGGGTTAGGCCCAAAACGCGAAAGGATTTTCCATGTTTAAAGGCTTTTACACCGCACCTGCCTTGGCTGTGCTTCTGACGCTTGCGGCCCCTCAGGTGTTTGCCGAGGAACAGCGCCTCCTGTCGGTCAGCGGTGAGGCGACGGTCCAGCGGGCACCGGATCAGGGCATGGTGCGCTTTGGCGTGGAGGCGCGGGCGAAAACGGCGCAGGCGGCGATGGAAACCGTTGCAGGCAATATGACTGCGATCTTGGCGGCTCTCGAAGCCAAGGGCGTTGCCGCGAAAGACATGCAATCCTCGGGGCTTTCGCTTTACCCGATCTATCCCGACCGGAACTCCGATGGCCCGATCGAGCCGGAAGGCTTCGGCGCCTCGCTTACCTTGGCAGTCGCGATCCGCGACCTGACGCAAGCGGGCGCGATCATCGACACGGCTTTGATTGCAGGTGCCAACAGGATGGACGGGCTAAGTTTTGGGCTGGCCGACCCCGATCCGGCCACAGACGAGGCCCGTGCGCTTGCCGTGAAAAAGGCGGTGGCGCGGGCGCAAATTCTGGCGGAAGCGGCGGGTATCAAGCTCGGCCCGTTCCAGCGCATCCGCGATATCGACCACGGGCAGGGGCGGCCGATGCCGATGGCAGAGATGTCGTTGAAGGCCTCGGTGCCGGTTGCCCCCGGCGAGCTCGGGATTTCGGCGGGTGTCGAAATCGACTTCCTCATCGAATGAAAAAAGGCGGCACCGCGGTGCCGCCTTTCATTTTCTTTTGCCAGATCAGGCGGTTGCTTTGGTAAGCGCCTGATCCAGATCGCGGATCAGGTCATCCGCATCCTCGATCCCGATCGACACGCGCACCACGTTCGGTGCGGCACCTGCTGCAACCTGCTGCTCGGGCGTGAGCTGGCGGTGGGTGGTGGAGGCCGAGTGGATGATCAGCGAGCGCGTATCGCCAAGGTTGGCAACGTGGCTGAAAATCTCCAGCGAGTTCACGAGCTTCACGCAAGCCTCGTATCCGCCTTTCACCGCGAAGGTGAAGAGCGCGCCAGCCCCTTTCGGCGTGATGCGCTTTGCTGTGCCGTTCCACTGCGACGAGGGCAGGCCCGCATAGGTCACGAAGTCGATGCGCGGATCGTTTTCGAGCCACTTCGCCACTTTTACAGCATTTTCCACATGACGCTGCATGCGGAGGGACAGCGTTTCGATACCCATCAGAGTGTAATGCGCGCCTTGCGGGTTCATGGTCATGCCGAGATCACGCAGGCCGATGGCGATGCCGTGGAAGGTGTAGGCGAGGTGCCCGAAGGTCTCGTGGAACTTGAGGCCGTGATAGGCGGGCTCGGGGGCGGAAAGCGAAGGGAACTTGTCGGAGGCCGACCAGTTGAACTTGCCTGAGTCGACGATGCAGCCGCCCGTTACCGTGCCGTTGCCGGTCATGTATTTGGTGGTGGAATGCACAACCAATGTCGCACCATGCTCGATCGGGCGGCAGAGGTAGGGCGTGGCCGTGGTGTTATCGACGATGAGCGGCAGGCCCGCTTTGTCGGCCACAGCGGCAACCGCGTCGAGATCGGTCACCACACCCCCGGGGTTGGCGATGGTTTCGCAGAAGATCGCACGGGTATCGCCGTCGATAGCTGCGGCAATGGCAGCGGGATCATCGAAATCGACGAATTTCGCCGACCAGCCGAAACGTTTGATGGTCTGGCTGAACTGGGTGATTGTGCCGCCGTAAAGGCGGTTCGAGGCCACCACATTGCGGCCCGGTGCCATCAGCGGGAAGAGCGCCATGATCTGCGCGGCGTGACCCGAAGAGCAGCAAATAGCGCCGACGCCGCCTTCCAGCGTGGCAATGCGCTCTTGCAGAACGGCCACGGTGGGGTTCGTCAGACGCGAGTAGATGTAACCCACTTCCTGAAGGTTGAAGAGGGCGGCGGCGTGGTCCGCATCGCGGAAGACATAGGCCGTGGTCTGATAGATCGGCGTCTGACGGGCACCCGTGGCCGGATCAGGGCGCGCGCCTGCGTGGATTTGCAAAGTGTCGAAGCCATAGGCTGGAGTGTCGGACATAGGTTCCTCCCTGAGTTTGTTGCCCTAGGATGTAATCTGTGCCGGGGCACTGGGCAATCGTTCTGAGTACCGTTCCATACCGCCGCCTTTTGCGATGACGCTTTCCATGTCCCTCGCTGAAATTGGGAACAGTTTCCCTCTACGGTCTCGAATCGTTTTGGCTGAGTCTTTGCTCGGACGGCGCTCTCTGGCCTATGGTCTCTCGGCGAAACGAGAGTTGGTCATGGCGGGACCACGGGCGATACGTGGCAATCGGGCCTTCTACCACGGCATGAGCCCCGTCGCGCCTTGCAAACCCGACCTCGGGCACATAGGTTCCGGCGCAATCCAATGGGGCGATGCCCGCGACAACAATGAGGACCAGCCATGGAAGCCTTCGGACAATTCGTTCCGCTAATTCTGATCTTCGGGATCATGTATTTCCTTCTCATCCGCCCGCAGCAGAAGAAGATGAAAGACCATCAGGCGATGGTTGCAGCTCTGCGCCGTGGCGACATGGTCGTGACCCAAGGCGGGATTATCGGCAAAGTCTCCAAGCTGAAAGACGACAACGAGATCGAGATCGAGATCGCTGAAAACACCCGCGTGCGCGTTGTGCGTGCGACCATCGCGCAAGTTCTGTCGAAAACCGAACCTGCCGCCTCCTGATCTCACTAGAGGAGGAGCCGAATGCTCCGGATCGATCTTTGGAAACGGGTGCTGATCTGGAGCATCTGCACTTTGGGCGTGCTTCTGGCGATGCCCAACGCATTCTACAGCCGCGTCGAGATGCACAACGACGCGGTTGCCGCCATTGAAAAGGGCGCTACTGCCGATGGCTTGGCCGAACAGGCTGCCGCTTGGCCCTCGTTCTTGCCCTCCGGCCTCGTGAACCTCGGCCTCGACCTACGCGGTGGTGCGCATCTTCTGGCCGAGGTGCGGGTGGCCGATGTTTATCAAACCCGCCTTGAAGGCATGTGGCCGGAAGTGCGCGATCTTCTGCGCGAGGAACGTGCGAAGATTGGCACGATCCGCCTCCAGCCGATCACCGGGCCGGAACTGCGTGTTCGCCTCAACGAAAAGCCCGAAATGGCCGAAGAAGCTGCCGCCCTCGTGCGCGGTCTTGCGCGGCCTGTGTCGTCGCTGAGCGCGGCAGGCGCGTCGGACCTCGACGTTACGGCTGATGGCGCGGATATCGTCGTGCGCCTCTCGGAAGCCGAAAAGCTCGCCACCGATGACCGGACCGTGCAGCAATCCCTCGAAATCATCCGTCGCCGGATCGACGAGGTGGGCACCCGTGAGCCGACCATCCAGCGCCAAGGCGCGGACCGCATCCTGATTCAGGTGCCGGGGCTTGGCTCTGCTGCCGAATTGAAAGCGATCATCGGCACCACGGCGCAACTCACTTTCCAGCCCGTGGTTACTCGTACCAACAACGAGAACATGCCGGCAGGTGCGGGCAATGAGTTGCTGCCTTCGCTGAACGAAGAGGGCCAGTATTACGTGCTCGAACAGGCTCCGGTCGTAACCGGCGAGGATCTGGTCGACGCGCAGCCCTCGTTTGACCAGAACGGCCGCCCGGCGGTTTCCTTCCGCTTCAACCCGACAGGCGCGCGCCGCTTCGGTGATTACACCGCGAATAACATCGGCAATCCCTTCGCCATCGTTCTCGACGGTGAGGTCATTTCCGCCCCGGTGATCCAAGCGCATATCGCGGGTGGATCAGGCATCATCACGGGTAACTTCACGGTTGAGGAATCCACCAACCTCGCCGTGCTTCTGCGCGCAGGTGCGCTGCCTGCAGGCCTCGACTTCCTCGAAGAACGCACCATCGGCCCGGAACTCGGCGCCGACAGCATCGCGGCGGGCCGCATCGCTATGGTCGTGGCCTTCCTCGCCGTCATGGGCTTCATGTGGGCGTCCTATGGCCTCTTCGGCTTCTTCGCCAACATTGCCCTGATGTTTAACGTTGCGCTCATCTTCGGGGCGCTTTCGCTTATCGGCGGCACGCTCACGCTTCCGGGTATCGCGGGCATCGTGCTAACCATCGGTATGGCTGTGGACGCCAACGTGCTCGTGTTCGAACGTATCCGCGAGGAACTTCGCACCGCGAAAGGCCCCGCACGCGCCATCGAACTGGGCTATGATCGCGCGCTCTCCGCCATCATCGACGCGAACATCACGACGTTCATCATCGCGACGATCCTCTTCATGCTCGGCTCCGGCCCCGTGCGTGGCTTCGCCATCACGCTCGGCCTCGGCATCATCACGTCGGTGTTCACCGCGATCTGGGTGACACGCCTTCTTGTGGTGACGTGGTTCGAACGCCGCCGTCCCAAAACCATCGAGGTCTGACATGAGACTTAAACTAGTTCCCGACCAGACCAATATCGACTTCTTCCGCTGGCAGAAGTTCACCTTCGGTGCCTCGGCTCTGGCTATGGTGCTCTCGGTGGTCGCGTGGCTGGTGATCGGCCTCAACTTCGGTATCGACTTCAAGGGCGGTACCACGATCCGTACCGAAAGCACCGCAGCCGTGGATGTAGGGGCTTACCGTCAGGCGATGCAGCCCTTGAATCTGGGCGATGTCTCCATCACGGAAGTCTTCGACCCCACCTTCGGCCCCGATCAGAACGTCGCCATGATCCGCGTTCAGGCACAGGATGGCGAAGAGGCGGTCACGGCAGAGAAAATCCTCGCCATCGAAGAAGCGCTGAAGGTCGTCGACCCCTCGATCACCTTCCCTTCGGTCGAAAGCGTGGGCCCGAAGGTTTCGGGCGAATTGATCCAGACGGCCGTTCTCGCGGTCGCGGCTTCGCTCTTGGCGATCCTGATCTACATCTGGCTCCGGTTCGAATGGCAATTCTCCGTGGGCGCGGTCTTGGCGCTTTTCCATGACGTGCTTCTGACGATCGGCATCTTCTCGGTGCTCCAGATCCGCTTCGATCTAGCCACCATCGCGGCGCTTCTCACCATTATCGGCTATTCGATCAACGATACCGTGGTGATCTTCGACCGTCTGCGCGAGAACCTCATCAAGTTCAAAGCCACACCGCTGCGCGACCTGATGAACCTCACCGTGAACGAAACCCTCTCGCGTACGATCATGACCTCGGGCACTACCCTCGTGGCGCTCATCGCCATGCTTATTCTCGGTGGCGACGTGATCCGAGGCTTCGTCTTCGCCATCACATGGGGCATCGTGGTCGGCACCTATTCCTCGGTCTATGTGGCCAAGAACATCGTGCTGATGCTGGGTGTGAAGCGCGACTGGTCGAAACCGACCGACGCAGGCCCCTCGGGCACGCAATTCGGCGGCGCGAATGTTTGACGCTCTAAACGAGGCCCTGACCTTTCCGGGCCTCGTTTGGGTTATTTTAGGGGCTTTCATCGCAGGGGCTGTGCGCGGGTTTTCCGGTTTCGGCACGGCCCTTGTCTTTTTGCCCGTCGCCGGGTCCTTCTTGCCGCCGGTCTGGACCTTGATCGTGCTCACGGTGATGGACAGTTTCGGCCCGCTCCCCACACTCCGCCGCACCGTTAAATCCGCCAACCTGCCCGATGTCCGCCGTCTCTGGATCGGCATGGTCATCGCGCTGCCCTTGGGGCTCATGGTGCTTACGCGGCTTGAGCCGGAAATCTTCCGCTACATCGTGTCGATTGCCGCGCTCCTCGTGCCGATGCTCCTGCTTGCAGGCCTCCGCTATCGCGGGCCGATGACGCCGCCGGTGATCTACGGGGCAGGGGGCGTCTCTGGCTTTCTGGGCGGCGTTTCCGGCGTTCCCGGCCCACCGGTGATCCTTCTTTACATGGCCTCGCCAAGCCCGCCCGCGCTCATCCGCGCCAATACCATGATCTACCTCTTCCTCTTCGACCTGACGCTTCTGGCCTTCATCGCCGCGACAGGCCAATTGGAAACCGTTCCGGTGATGATCGGCCTCCTCATGGCACTGCCCACGATGCTGGGAACCGTGGTCGGAACCGCTATATTCAATCCGGACAAGGCCCATATCTATCGCGGGGCCGGGTATTTTATCGTCATGGCCTCGGCACTGCGCGGCCTTCCGATCTGGGGATAAGAGATGAAACTGACCGAAGTCACCTTTTCCGATGCTGTGCCCGTAGATGGCTACGGGCCTGGGTTTTTCCGCGTCGCGGGTCAAGTGTTGCATGGGGCCGTTATCGTCACGTCGGGCCGCGCCATGGAGTGGCAGGGGCTCTCAGATCCAGCGCCGCTCTTGGCCTTGGAAGGTGAGGTGGATGTGATCTTCCTCGGCATGGGCAAGGAGATCGCTCATGCGCCGAAAGACCTTCGCGACGCCGTTGAAGCCGCCAATATGGGCCTTGAGGTGATGAACTCCCCCGCCGCCTGCCGCACCTATAACGTGCTCGTCAGCGAAGGGCGGCGTGTCGCGCTCGCCGCCTTGCCGGTCGAAGCCGCCTGACCCGATGTTTCGGGTTTGCCCGGAGGGTGAGGATGCGGTAAGCGGCATGTGATGGAACTGGTCGTCGAAAACCTCAGCGTGGCGCGTGGCGGGATTGCCGTGCTGGAAGTCGTGTCTTTTCAGCTCTCGGCAGGCACGGCCCTTGTTCTGCGCGGGCCGAACGGTGCAGGTAAAACCACGCTTCTGCGCACAGTTGCAGGCCTCCAGCCGCCGCTCGCGGGCCAGATCAACCTTGATCGCGACGCCATGGCCTACGCAGGCCACGCGGACGGCATCAAGGCCCCGCTCACAGTGCGCGAAAACCTGCAATTCTGGGCCGACGTGTTCGGCTTCTCCTCTCAGCCATCATTCCGATCTCGCTCAGAGTTAACCTTGACATGGCCAAGGTGTTCTACTGCTACACTATCTACAAGGACGAGGAGATTCCTAACACGATTCCACGCAACTCAACGATTCCTGAGGAGCTCGGGAGGATCCAGTTCCTCCTTACTGACAAAACAGGCACGCTGACCCAGAACGATATGATCTTCAAAAAGCTGTCAACCGAGTACGCCTAGTTCGACTTGGACTCAATCGGTGAAGTCAAATCGATGGTGCTCAACGTCTGTGAGCTCTACAAC
>JALQUU010000040.1 GCA_023260655.1 Paracoccaceae bacterium
GGTGATGATCGACGCGACCTATCTCAAAGCGCATCGCACGGCGACCAGCCTGCGGTCGAAAAAGGGGGGCCAGGCGACCAGAAGGGCCGTCTGATCGGCCGCACGAAGGGCGGCATGAACACCAAGTTGCATGCCGTCACCGATGCCGATGGTCGCCCGATCCGCTTCTTCATGACCGCAGGCCAGGTCAGCGACTACACCGGCGCGGCGGCCTTGCTGAGCAGTCTGCCCGCGGCAGAGTGGCTGCTGGCCGACAGGGGCTATGATGCCGACTGGTTCAGAGATGCTTTGAAAGACAAGGGTATAAGGCCCTGCATCCCGGGCCGGAAGTCGCGCGGCAAGCCCATCAAGCACGACAAGCGCCGCTACAAACGCCGCAACCGGATCGAGATCATGTTCGGGCGTCTGAAGGACTGGCGACGGGTGGCAACCCGCTACGACAGGTGCCCGAAGGTCTTCCTCTCCGCCGTCGCACTGGCCGCAACCGTCATGTTCTGGCTATGAGGCAAGAACGAGTCCTGACCCTAGCCTCCCCCCCTCCGACCGCCCCGTTAAACCGCCGCTTTTGGCCGAAGCGTCAGCACGCAATACATACGCTTGCCATACGCAATCCATACGCTTCGGAAATCCGCCATCCCCTTGGTTAACAAAGGGAATCCGTGGCCATGCACCCCAAACACCCCCGCCCATGCCTTACCTCCCCCCAGAAGTCGCAAATCCGCCGCGATCTGCCTCCCCCCGTCTGGTTCTCCTCCCCCTGACTTGCTAGGTTTCCGCCCAAACACGAGGGGAAATGCCATGTCCGATCAGGCCCGCGCCACCATCACCGCCTATTTCAAAGCCTTCAACGCAGGCGATACCGAAGCCATGCTCGCTTGCCTGTCAGATGACGTGGCCCATCACGTCAACGAGGGCCAAGTCCGTGTCGGCAAAGAGAAATTCGCGGCCTTCTGCGATCACATGAGCGCCTCTTACAAAGAAGAACTCAAAGATATGGTGATTTTCACCAACCCCGAAGGCACCCGTGGCTCCGCCGAATTCATCGTTCACGGCACCTATCTCGCCACCGATCCTGGCCTCCCCGAAGCCAAGGGCCAAACCTACGTTCTCCCCGCTGGCTCCTTCTTCTCGCTCGAAAGCGGCAAGATCACCCGCGTTGTCACCTACTACAACCTCGCAGACTGGATCCGTCAGGTTTCGCAATGATCCGCGTCGCCCCCCTCACCGGAGAGGCCCTCGACGCGGTCCTCGATGACGTCGCCAGACTCCGCATCAAGGTCTTCCGCGCGTGGCCCTATCTCTATGACGGGGATCTCGACTACGAGCGTAACTATCTGGAAAGCTACAGGAAAAGCGAAGGGGCCGTGGTGGTCGGGGCCTTTGATGGCACCCGCCTCGTGGGCGCTTCCACTGGCACACCCATGCAGGATCATGCCGCTGAATTCACCGCCCCCTTCGCCTCTGTGCCCGTGCCGATAAAAAATATCTTCTACTGCGCAGAAAGTGTCCTCCTCCCCGAATATCGGGGCCACGGAATCGGCCATTCCTTCTTCGATTCGCGCGAATCCCACGCCAAATCCCTCGGCGCCACCCAAACCACCTTCTGCGCCGTTATCCGCCCCGCCGATCACCCCGCCCGCCCCGCAGCCTACCGCCCCCTAGATGCCTTCTGGAAAAAACGCGGTTACGCTCCCCTTGAAGGCGCCATCGCCCACTTCACATGGAAAGACGTGGGCGAAGCCCAAGCCACGGAAAAACCACTGCAATTCTGGATGCGCACGCTCTGAGGATCCCATGAAAATCGCCACCTCCGCCTATCCCCTGAGCTTCTTTCCCTCCTGGGCCGCCTATGCCGCAAAGATCTCCGCTTGGGTCTCTGATGCCGCCACCGCAGGCGCCGATCTCCTCGTTTTCCCCGAATACGGTGCGATGGAACTCGCCAGCCTCGCAGGCGAAGAAGCCGCAGGTGATGTCAAAGGCTCGGTCATCGCCGTCGCCGACCTGATGGAAAAAGCCGTCGATCTCCACGCCGAACTCGCCCGCACCCATGGCGTCCATATCCTGATGGCTTCGGGCCCCGCACGGCTCGGGGAAACCTTTGTCAACCGTGCTTGGCTCCTCGCCCCCAATGGCGAAAAGGCCTTTCAAGACAAACAGATCATGACCCGCTTCGAACGGGAGGATTGGGGCATCGCGCCCGGCGAAGGCCTCCGCGTGTTCGACACCGCTTTGGGCCGCATCGGCATTCTCATCTGCTATGACAGCGAATTCCCGCTCCTCGGCCGCGCCCTTGCCGAAGCGGGCGTCGTGCTTCTGCTCGTCCCCTCCTGCACTGAAGCCCTCGAAGGCTATTGGCGCGTCCGCATCGGCGCGATGGCCCGTGCGCTCGAAAACCAATGTGTCGCCGTGATGTCTTCCATCGTGGGCGAAGAGCCCCGCCTTTTCGCCGTCGAGGAAAACACCGGAAAAGGTGGCATCTTCGGCCCTCCCGACAAAGGTTTCCCGCCGACAGGCGTCATCGCAGAAGGCACCCTCAATCACCCCGGTTGGACCTATGCCGAGGTCGACCTCGCCCATATCCGTGAGGTCCGTGCGGATGGCCATGTTCTCAACCTCAGCCACTGGCCGGAACAACTCCCGCGCCTCGCCGTCCACGAAACCAAACTCTAATTCTTTCGCTTTTGGAAATATCCCGGGGAGTATGAGGGGCAGAGCCCCTCACTCCAACGATATGATCCCTTCGGGATGGGGCGGGGGGCAGAGCCCCTCGCTCCAACTTCTCAGCAAGAAACCGGATTTCAGAACAACCCCAACACGATCGGGGCCAGAAGCGCCGTTAACACGGCATTCAACCCCATCCCGATCGAAGCGAAAGCGCCAGCGGTTTCGTTCACCTGAAACGCCCGCGCCGTGCCGATCCCGTGGGCGGCAACGCCTGTGGCGAAGCCCCGCGCACGCCAGTCCTTCAGCCGCAGCGCATTCAACATGGGCGTTACGGCCACTGCACCGATCATACCGGTGAGGATCACCAGAACCGCCGTCAGGGTCGGCTCGCCACCGAGGCCCTCGGCAATACCGATCGCCACAGGCGCCGTGGCCGATTTCGGGGCGAGCGAGGCTAGAAGCGCCTGATCCGCTCCGAGAAGCTTCGCCACCCCCAAGGCCGTCGCCATTGCCGTCACCGATCCGACAAGAAGCGCGGCCAGCAAGGGCAAGAGCACCTTCCGCACCTTCGGAAGCGCGCCATAGAGCGGCACAGCCAAGCACACCGTCGCTGGCCCCAGCATGAAATGGACGAATTGCGCGCCTTCGAAATAGCGCTCGTAGGGTGTGCCGGTCAGGGTCAGCACCGTGCCCAGCAAGGCCACCGCGATCAGCACTGGATTGACCAAGGGCTTCCGCCCGCTCGCCCGAAACAGGCTGTCACCTGCCCAATAGGCCACCAGAGTAACCCAGAGCCACAATAGCGGTCCCGAGGAGAGGTAGGACCAGAGCCGGAATGCATCCTCACTCATCGCCAGCCCCCGTCCATTTCGCCACCATCGTGAAGGTCACGGCTCCGGCTAGGATCGCGAGCAACGTCGAGAGGATCAATGCCGCCGCAAGGGCAGGGCCCTTCGCCGCCAGAAGGTCGAGATGCGCCACCACGCCCACGCCCGCAGGCACGAAGAGGAGCGACAGATGCCCCAGAAGCCCCATCGCCGTCGGGCGCACCAGATCCCGCACCCAAGCAAACCCCGCCATCAGCGCCAAGAGAAACACCATCCCCAGAACCGGGCCGGGCAGCGGCAATGAAAGCCCCCGCGAAATCACTTCGCCCGCCAATTGGCAGCCCAGAATTATCACCAGCGCCGGGATCATATGGCCACCTTTCCTCTTCTCCAAACCCGAGGCTAGCCCCTTCCCGAGAGGCGGAAAAGGCACCTTATAGCCCGAAACGCGGTATTTAACCCCTCCGCGCGGCACGATTCCCCTTGAAAATCGCCCCGCTCAGGCGCATTTACGCGCATGTTTCGCGGAAGGCCGCGATCCACAGAGCAAGGAGAGACCATGGCCAAGGAAGATATTCTCGAATTCCCCGGTGTCGTGAAGGAACTCCTGCCGAACGCGACGTTCCGGGTCGAGCTTGAGAATGGCCATGAGATCATCGCGCATACGGCAGGCAAGATGCGTAAGAACCGCATCCGCGTTCTGGCGGGCGACAAAGTCCAGGTGGAAATGACCCCCTATGACCTCACCAAAGGTCGTATCAACTACCGCTTCAAGTAAGCGCTGCGAACGCCGGAGGCCTTCATGCGACTGATCCTCGGATCGGGCAGCCCCCGGCGGCGCGAACTTTTGGCCACGCTGGGCGTCACGCCCGATGCCATCACCCCTCCCGATATCGACGAGACGCCGAAGAAGGCGGAAACGCCGCGCGTCTATTGCGAGCGTATTGCCTTCGAGAAGGCCCAAGCCATCGAGGCTGGCCCCGAAGATATTGTGCTCTGCGCCGATACCACCGTGGCCCTTGGCCGTCGTATTCTGGGTAAACCCGCCGATGCGGGGGAGGCTGCAGAGTTTCTCGTCTCGCTCGGCGGCCGCCGCCATTCGGTGATCACGGCTGTCGTGGTGCGGAAAGGCGATCACATCTGGCGGCGCACCTCGGAAAGCGCCGTGAAGATGAAGCGGCTTTCCGATGACGAATTGAACGCCTATCTCGCCTCGTGCGATTGGCAGGGCAAGGCGGGTGGCTATGCCATCCAAGGCCCTGCAGGCGCATTTATCCCTTGGATTCAAGGCTCTTACACAGGCATCGTCGGCCTGCCTCTGGCAGAAACCGCCGCGCTCTTGCAGGCCGCAGGCCTGCCGCTCTGGAGGCAAGAATGATCGGTCGTCAAATCCTTCTCGATACGGTCGATGGCCGCGAAGTGGCCGCCCTGATGGTCGATGGCCGTTTGCATGACATTTTCGTCGATGCAGATGGCGTCCGTGCCGGCGCGATCTTCCGCGCCAAGGCCGACAAGCCACAAAAAGGGCAGGGGGGCATTTTTGTTTCTACCCCCGAAGGCCAGATGTTCCTGAAGCAGGTCAAAGGCATTTCGCCGGGCGAGCGTATCCTCGTTCAGGTCACCAGCCACGCCGAAGGCGGCAAGGCGCTTCCGGTGACAGACCGTCTCCTCTTCAAAAGCCGCTTCGCCATCGTCACCCCCGGTGCCCCCGGCGTGAACGTTTCCCGTCAGATCAAAGACGATGACCGCCGCGACGAAATCCTCGCCATCGCCCATGACTGCTTCGAGATGGACGATGCAGGCCTGATCCTCCGCTCCTCCTGCGAGCACGGCTCGGATGACGAGATCGCCGAGGATATCCGCGCCATGGTCGACCTGGCCACCGCCGTTATGGCCGATACCGAAGGCGATCCCGAAACCCTCACCGAAGGCGACGGCCCGCATATTCTCGCATGGCGCGAATGGACCGATCCGGCAGACGTCATCACCGAACCCGGCTGTTTCGAGGCACATGGCGTACTCGATGCCCTGGCCGCCGCCCTCCAGCCCGTCGTCCAGCTTCAGCATGGCCACACGATGGTCATCGAGCCCACCCGCGCTTTCGTTGCGGTGGATGTGAACACCGGGGGCGACGCTTCGCCCGCAGCCGCGCTCAAAGCCAACCTCAACGCCGCCCGCGAACTGCCGCGCCAACTCCGCCTGCGCGGCCTTGGTGGCGTCATCGTGCTCGACCTCGCACCGATGCCGAAGAAAGATCGTCGCGGCTTCGAGATGTCGCTCAAAGCCGCCTTCCGCACCGATCCCGTGGAAACCATCCTCGCGGGCTGGACGCCTCTGGGCAATTTCGAACTCCAGCGCCACCGCGCCCGTATTCCGGTGGCCGAGGCACTGAAAGGCGCGCTCTGATGGCCTGCCCGATCTGCAAGAAAGAAACGGTCGCCGCCTACCGCCCCTTCTGCTCCAAGCGTTGTGCCGATGTCGATCTGGCGCGCTGGATGTCGGGCAGCTACGCGCTCCCCTCTGCCGAAGAACCCGATTACGAAGAAATCGCCTCGGCCCTCGAAGAACTCGACGCTCAGAAAAAGCCGCTTCAGTAAGGCGTTGCCGCCATTTCCGCGAAAAGCCAGTCGCGGAACAAGAGCACCTCAGGGCGCAAACTGCCGCTCTCTGCAATAACCAACCGCAAATCATGCGGCGTCGGGCTGTCTTCCGCTTCCGGCAAAGCCCGCACCAACCGCTCGTCCGCCAGATAGGGTGCCGCGAAGAGGTGCCAGACCAGCGCCACCCCCAAACCCTCGGCCGCCAGCCCCAAAGCCACTGCCGACTGATCCACGCGGTAGGCGGGCGGGGGCAGGGCGCCCGTGCCCAGAAAACTCTCCCAAGTATCCGCCACACCCAGAATGTCGATCAGTGGCAGCGCCGCTAACGCTGCCTTGCTTCCTGCCTTTCTAGCCAGTTCCGGTGTGCACACCGCCACCAACCGCTCGGTGCGCAACGGCTCCGATCCATCCTCCCCCGGTGTGCCATCGCCGTAGCGGATATCCAGATCCAACTGCCCCTGATCCATCATCCCCGACCATGAGCCCACATTCAGCGTGATCTGCACCTCCGGATGCAGCCCCTGCCACTGCCGCAAGCGCGGGATCAACCAAAGCTGCACCACCGAAGGCAGGCAGCGCAGGCGCACCGCTTTCGGCCCTTGGCGGCCAAACACCTCGTCCGTTGCCCGCGACAACTCCGCAAAAGCCCGCGCCACTAAGGGCAGGTAAAGCTCCGCCAATCGCGTGGGTTCCAGCGTCCGGTTCTTCCGCGCAAACAGCGGATAGCCCAGCTCCGCCTCCAACGCCCGCACCTGATAACTCACCGCTGCAGGGGTCAGCCCAAGCTCCGCCGCGGCCAGCGTAAACGAACGGTGCCGCGCCGAAGCCTCGAAGGCCCGCAACCAAGGCAAAGGAGGATGGGAATGCGCCATTCTTCACCATTAAATTTTTTGCAGATGAGCAAAAAATTCTTTGTTTGTCCATCGCCCGCTCCCGTGCGAAGGCTTTCTCGGGGAAGAGTGGTAGCCAATCTTGCAAGACTACGATTACATCATCATCGGAGCCGGTTCCGCAGGCTCCGTCCTCGCAGACCGCCTGAGCGCCGATGGTCGCGCCCGCGTGCTCGTCGTTGAAAGCGGCGGGATGGACCGTTCGCCCTATATCCACCTCCCGGTGGGCTATGGTCGCCTCTTCTACGACAAACGCTGGAACTACGGCCTCACCGCCGAGCCGCAAGAAGCGCTCAACAACCGTGCCGATTACTGGCCGCGCGGCCATGTCGTCGGTGGCTCCGGCTCGATCAACGCCATGGTCTACTGCCGTGGCCTGCCGCATGATTTCGACGATTGGGAAGCCGCAGGGGCCAAGGGCTGGAACTGGGAAACCGTCCGCGCCACCTATGACCGCATCGAAACCCGCGTCGCCCCCGATGGCTCCACCGAAGGCACAGGTGCCCTCCACGTCTCGGATGTGTCAGACCGCATCCACCCGCTCAACCGACACTATTTCAAGGGGCTCGAAGAACTCCAGCTTCCCGTCACAGCCAATATGAATGGCGACCAGCCCGAAGGCGGCGGAGTCTACCAGATCAATACCAAGAACGGTCGGCGCTGGTCTTCGGCCCGCGCCCATCTCCACCCCGCACTCAAACGCAAGAACGTCACGCTGCGCACCCGTACCCGCGTCTTGCGCATCCTCTTCGAAGGGCGGCGCGTTGCCGGGGTGGAACTCAGCCACAAAGGCAGAACCGAGATTATCCGCGCCCGCGAAGTGATTGTCTCGGCAGGGGCCGTCCACAGCCCCGGTCTTTTGCAGCGCTCGGGCATTGGCCCCGGTGCGCTCCTGCAATCCCTCGGGATCACGCCCGTCTTCGCCAATGACAACGTGGGCGGCAATCTGCAGGATCACCAAGCGGTCAGCTATTACTACCGCGCCACCGAACCCACGCTGAACAATGATCTCGCGCCCTTCTGGGGCAAGGTGAAAGCGGCGCTGCAATACGTGCTCACCCGCAAAGGCCCGCTCTCGCTCTCGGTCAACCAGTCGGGCGGCTTCCTGCGCTCCTCGCCCGATCTGCCCTATGCCGATCAGCAGATCTACTTCAACCCCGTCACCTATACCGTCGTAGGCTACGGCAAACGCACCGTCATCAACCCCGATCCCTTCCCCGGTTTCATTCTCTGCGCCCAGCCCGCGCGCCCCACCTCGCGCGGCCGGATCGACATCCGCTCCCCCAACCCCGACGATCCGCCGATGATCGTGCCGAACTCGCTGGCTACCGCCGAAGACGAGGCGCAGGTCATCGCCGGAGGCCGCCTCGTGCAGCGCTTGGCCTCTGCACCTGCCATCGCCAAACTGATCGAAGCCCCCATGGGCCCCGATGTGCGCCCGATGTCCGATGCCGAGATCCTCGCCGATTTCCGCGCCCGCTCCGGCACGGTTTATCACCCGGTATCCACCTGCCGCATGGGGGCCACTTCGGAAACAGCAGTCACGGATTCTGAATGCCGCGTGTTCGGCGCCGAAGGCCTCAGAGTGGTAGACGCCTCCTCCTTCCCCAACATAACCTCCGGTAACACCAACGCCCCCACGATGATGCTGGCCCACCGCGCCGCAGACCTCATTCTTGGCCAAGGGAGATAAGCCATGAAAATCTCGAAACTCGAAACCTTCGCCAATGAATTCGTGGGCTTCGTGCGCGTCACCGCCGAGGATGGCAGCACCGGATGGGGGCAGATCTCCACCTATAACTCCGACATCACGCAGCAGGTCTTCCACCGCCAAGTCGCGACTTGGGCCATTGGCCGGCAAATGGAAGACCTCGAAGCGCTTCTCACCGAAATCCCCGAACGCGAGCATAAATACCCCGGCTCCTACCTGCATCGCGCTATGTCCGGCCTCGATACCGCGATCTGGGATTGGCGCGGCAAACAGGCCGTAAAGCCCGTGGCCGCGCTTTTGGGCGGCAGCGCGGGCACACTGCGCGCCTATGCCTCCTCCATGAAGCGCGACATCACCCCCGAAGACGAAGCCCGCCGCCTCGCAGGCCTCCGCGATAAGCACGGCTATAATGCCTTCAAATTCCGCGTCGCCCGCGAATGCGGCCGCGATGTGGATGAATGGCCGGGCCGTACCGAGGCCATCGTTCCGACCGTCCGCAAGGCGCTGGGCGATAACGTCTTGCTCCTCGTTGACGCCAACTCCGGCTTCTCCGCCAAACGCGCCATCGAGGTGGGCCACATGCTGCAGGATAACGGCGTCGAGCACTTCGAAGAGCCGTGCCCCTACTGGCTCATGGAAGAAACGAAGCAGGTCACCGATGCCCTTACCCTCGACGTCACAGGCGGCGAGCAGGATTGGGACATGCAGCACTGGAAACGCATGATCGCCATGCGCGCGGTCGATGTGATCCAGCCCGATATCCTCTATCTCGGCGGCATGACCCGCACCATGCAAGTGGCCGCGATGGGGGCCGAAGCAGGCCTACCCTGCACGCCCCATTGCGCCAACCTCTCGATGGTCACGCTCTTCACCATGCACCTCCTCCGAGCCATTCCAAATGCCGGAAAATACTTGGAATTCTCCATAGAAGAGGCCGACTATTACCCGTGGCAATACGGGCTCTTCGTCGAAGATCCCTACACCGTCACCAATGGCAAACTCACCGTCACCGATGCCCCCGGTTGGGGCGTCGAAATCGCGCCGGAGTGGCTTGCCAAGTCCATCTACCGCGTCACGGAAGCGTGCTAAACGCAAGGTCATCCTGCACCTCGCATTGACTTCGGCGGCCACACTCCCAACCTCTTTGCCAAGCAAGGAGGCCCCCGATGATCACCCTCAAGGTAAACGGTTCCACACGGCAGGTGGATGTTCCGCCAGAAATGCCGCTCCTCTGGGTCCTGCGTGACGAGCTGGGCCTCACTGGCACCAAATTCGGCTGTGGCGCTGCCCTGTGCGGGGCCTGCACCGTGCATGTGAACGGTGAAGCCGTCCGTTCCTGCCAGACCTTTGCGGGCGATGTGGAAGGCACCGAGATCACCACCATCGAAGGCCTTGGTACCCCCGCCGCCCTCCATGCCGTGCAAGCCGCGTGGAACGATCACCAAGTCGCCCAATGCGGCTACTGCCAATCCGGCCAGATCATGCAAGCCGCTGCCCTACTGGCCGCCAATCCCGCGCCGTCGGATGCCGAGATTGACGAGGCGATGAGCGGCAACCTCTGCCGCTGCGGCACCTATCCCCGCATCCGCGCCGCCATCCACACGGCCGCCCAAACGCTGGCTCGGGGGTAATCATGGGACGCCTGAAAACCTACACCCGCCGCGCCTTCCTCATCGGCGCTGCCGCCACCGCAGGCGGCGTCGCCTTCGGCACTTACCTTGTGAAAAAGCCGCTCGATAACCCGCTGGCCGAGGGTCTCGCCGAAGGCACCGCTACTTTCAACCCTTGGGTCAAGATCAGCTCCGAAGGCATCACCCTCATCGCCCCGCATATGGATATGGGCCAAGGTGTGGCCTCGATGCAGGCTATGCTCATCGCCGAAGAGCTTGACCTCGACATGGGCCAGTTCACCATCGATTTCGGCCAACCATCACCCGCCTATTACAACACAGCGCTCGCCAGCGAAGGCGCGCCCTTCCTGTCGAGTGACACGGGGCTTGTTGCCGAAACCGCCCGCTCCGCCATGTGGGCGTTTTCCAAAGTCATCGGCCTGCAAGGCACGGGTGGCTCTTCCTCGGTGCCCGATAGCTACACCAAACTCCGGGTCGCAGGCGCCGTCGCCCGCGAAACCCTGAAAGCCGCCGCCGCGAAACAATTCGGCCTGGCGCGCGACGCGCTCCAGACCGCGGCAGGGGCCGTGATCCTCCCCGATGGCCGCGCCGTGCCCTACACCGACCTCGCCGCGACCGCCGCCACGATAGATCCCGTCGAAAACGTCACCCTCCGCGATCCCGCCGAGTGGCGGCTCATCGGCAAACCCGTCGAACGGCTTGATATGCCGGCGAAATCCACAGGCACGCTTGCCTTCGGGATCGACCAGAAGGTCGAGGGCATGGTCTATGCCGCCCTCGCGGTGAACCCGAGGAAAGGTGCTGCTTGCACGGGCTTCGACGCCTCCGAGGCAGAAAAGATGCCCGGCGTTCTGAAAGTCGTGCCAGTCACCGGAGGGGCCGCCGTCATTGCCACCAACACATGGTATGCGATGGAAGCCGCGAAAGCCGTACGCTGCACCTTCGCGGAAGCCGCCTATCCCGCCGACCAAGCCGCGCATTGGGCTGCCGTGGAAGCCGCCTTCACCCCCGAGACCCTTGACCGTGAATGGCGCAACGAAGGCGACGTCGACGCCGCCTTGGGCGCAACGCCCATCGAAGCCGAATACCGCGCGCCTTATCTCGCCCACCAACCGCTCGAACCCCTGAACGCGATTGCCCGTGTGGAAGGGCAGGGAGTGGAAATCTGGGGCGCAAGCCAGATGCCCCGCTTCCTCCAAGAAGTCGTCGCCCCCATCGCAGGCGTCGAACCCGAACAAGTTGTGCTCCACAATCAATACGCAGGCGGCAGCTTCGGCCACCGCCTCGAATTCGAGAACTTCCGCTACGCCGTTGAAATTGCCACCCAAATTCCGGGCACTCCGGTGAAACTCTCCTTCACCCGTGAAGACGATTTCGCCCAAGACTTCACCCGCCCCCTCGCCATGGCCCGCGCCAAAGGGGCTGTTGCCGATGGCCGGATCACCGCCATCGACATGGCCGTGGCTTCGCCTTCCGTTACCCGCTCGCAAATGTCCCGCATCGGCTTGGCCGCACCGGGGCCCGATACCCAGATCGTCGCAGGCCTCTGGAACCTTCCTTACGCCCTCGACAATCTCCGCATCCGTGGCCACGCCGTGGAAGGCCTGGCACCCGTCTCGTCATGGCGCTCGGTCGGCGCGTCCTTCGCGGGTTTCTTCGGCGAAAGCTTCCTTGACGAGCTGATCCACGCCGCTGGCCTCGACCCGATGCAAGCGCGCATCGATCTCTGCACGCTGCCTCACGCCCGCAAGATATTGGAAACGCTGCAAGAAATGGCATGGACCCAACCCTTGCCCCAAGGCCACGCGCGCGGTGTGGCGCTGGTCGAAAGCTTCGGCGTGCCCTGTGGCGAGGTGATCGAGGTCTCCAACCAGAACGGCGCGATCAAGCTCGAAAGGCTCTGGGTCGTGGCCGATGTGGGCCGCGTGGTTGATCCCGTGAACATCGACAACCTTCTCGCAGGCGGCGCGCTCTTCGGCCTCGGCCACGCGATGAACTGCGAAATCACCTATGCAGATGGCGCCGCCGAACAGTCGAATTTTGACAGTCACGCAGGGATGCGTTTCGCCCAAGCCCCGCAGGTTTTCACCAAAGCCCTCGAAAATGGCCCCGCGATCCGTGGTATTGGCGAGCCGCCCGTGCCGCCCGCAGCCCCCGCGCTCGCCAACGCTATCTTCGCGCTCACAGGCCAGCGCCTGCGCGAAATGCCGTTCAACAAAGCGGTGGATTTCGTCTGATCCAAAGGGCGCGGATCAGATATTCGCGCCCCGGATCTCCTCGCACACCGCGTCTGTCACTTGTTGTGTTGTCGCCGTGCCGCCGATGTCCGGCGTGCGGATACCCTTCGCCGCCACCGCTTCAACCGCCGCCATCAGCCGCTCTGCCGCCTTGGGTTCGCCCAAGTGCTCCAGCATCTGCGCCGCTGTCCAGAAGGTCGCGATCGGGTTGGCGATGCCCTTGCCGGTAATGTCGAAAGCCGAGCCGTGGATCGGCTCGAACATCGACGGATAGCGCCGCTCCGGATCAATATTCGCAGTGGGCGCCACGCCGAGGCTTCCCGCCAATGCGCCCGCCAGATCGGAGAGGATATCTGCATGCAGGTTCGTCGCCACAATCGTATCGAGGCTCTTCGGGTTGAGCGTCATCCGAACCGTCATCGCATCCACCAACATCTTGTCCCACGTCACATCGGGGAACTCCTTCGACACTTCGGCGGCGATCTCGTCCCACATCACCAAACCGAACCGCTGCGCGTTCGATTTCGTTACCACAGTCAACAGCTTACGCGGCCGCGATTGCGCCAGCTTGAACGCATAACGCATGATCCGTGTGACGCCCACGCGGGTGAAAATCGCCACTTCAGTCGCCACTTCCTCCGGCAAGCCGCGGTGCGCCCGCCCGCCATGGCCCGCATATTCGCCTTCCGAGTTTTCCCGCACGATCACCCAATCAAGGTCGCCGGGGCCGACGTTTGCCAAGGGCGAGGGCACCCCCGGAAGGATGCGCGTAGGCCGTACGTTTGCGTATTGATCGAAGCCTTGGCAAATCGGCAGCCGCAGCCCCCAAAGCGTGATGTGATCCGGCACATCCGGTGCCCCCACCGCGCCAAAGAAGATCGCATCATAGGCCTTCAGCCGCTCCGGCCCGTCCTCCGGCATCATCTTGCCCGTGCGGCGATAATGGTCCGACCCCCAGTCGAAAGAGGTCACATCCAGCTTGAACCCGCCGTCACGCTTTTCCAGCGTCTCCAAGGCCTGAAGCCCCGCCGAAATCACTTCCGGCCCGATCCCGTCTGCGGGAATAGCGGCGATGCGATAGGTGTTCATAGGCAATCCTCCTTGGTTGCCCCATAGCTACGCCGCTGCCAGCTTCCGCTCAATTATCTGGCAATTATATAAAGAATCGCAATAATAATCCGAATGAACCGCTCCCAACTCTACGCCTTTCTCTCCGTGGCAGACCACCTGCATTTCGGCCGCGCTGCACGCGACCTCGGCGTCCTCCCCGCCAGTCTGAGCCGTGACATCAAGGCGCTTGAACAGGAACTCGGCCTCGCGCTCTTCACCCGCACCACCCGCCACGTCGGGCTCACCCCCGCAGGCGACGCACTCCTCCCCGCCGCCCGCGAAACGCTGGGCCAACTCGAGTTCTTCCGCGCCAAAGCCCAGTCCCTTGCCGCCACACTGCAACTGCCCTTGAGGGTCGGCGTGATCGACAGCGCCGCCGCAGGCCTCATCCCGCCCCTCCTGCAACATCTCCGCGAAAGCCACCCCGAGATTGCAGTCCAGATCATCGAAGAGAAAACCGTCCGCCTCATCCCGCGGCTCCTCAGTGGCGCGCTCGACCTTGCCATCCTCCGCCCGCCCCCCAACCTAGACCGCCGCCTCGTCGTTCATCCGATTGCCAAGGAAACTGCAGTGGTCGCTCTTCCGGAAACCCACGCCTTGGCTGCGAAATCCGAGATTTCCGTGCAGGATCTGGCCGATGTGCCCATGATCGTGCCGGATCGCGCTAGCCGCCCGCACAGCCACGACCTCACCCTCCGACTCTTCCGATCCGCAGGCCTTCCCGCCCGCCTGAACCTGATCGCCGGCGAGAAACACACGATCCTGCACCTCGTCGCCACAGGCGCAGGCCTCGCCATCGTCCCCCGCTGGTCCGGCCGCCTCGCCATTCCCGGCGTCACACTCCGCCCCCTCGCGGGCAAAGCCCCCCGCCTCAACCTCTCCGCCGCCTGGCCCGCCCACGTCAAAGACCCCCGCCGCGACGCGTTCTGGGAATGCCTTGAGCAGAATCTCTCTGCGCTGACGGCCTCGGCTTGAAGAAAACAGCCAAAACCAAAACGCGCCATGAAGAGGCTGTTTGGTTTTCATGACCGTCAGGAATTAATGGTGCCCGGGGGCAGACCAGAATACTTAGATCTTGAAGACCCAAGATGCACCAATAGGCCCTTTAAATACGTCATTATTTCAAATTCAATGCGTCACCAATTGCCATGATGCCCCACCATATGCCAACATAAAAGGTGGATGATAAGGTGGATAATTTATGACCAAGCGTAACGCCCTAAGCCCAGCATTTGTCAAGAATGCCCCTCCCGGCAAGCACTGTGACGGCGGCGGCTTATGGCTACACGTGAAAGGCAATGGCGGTCAGTGGGTGCTGCGATATGCCGTTATGGGCCAACGGCGCGAGATGGGTCTTGGGGGCGTCCGTGATGTCTCGCTGAAAGAGGCGCGAGAATACGCAGACCAGTATCGCCGAATGGCACGGGATGGCATTGACCCAATCCGTGAGCGACATCAACGAAAAGAAGCCATGCTGCGCCCCAGTAACAACCTCAGGGACATAGCAGAAGAGGCTTACGAGGCGCGCAAATCTCAGCTCAAAGGTGACGGTAAAGCGGGGAGATGGTTTTCACCTCTAGAGAGATACGTCTTGCCAAAGCTGGGACGGATGCCCATCGAAGAGATCAAAGCGCGAGATGTAAGAGATGCACTCGCCCCGATTTGGCACACCAAAGCAGAGACGGCCCGTAAGGCTGCAAACAGATTGCAGATCGTGATCAAGCATGCCGCGGCAATGGAGCTGGATGTTGATATTGGCGTCGTCGAGAAAGCCAAGCAGTTGCTAGGGCAACCGCGCCATACCTCACAAAATACTCCATCCATGTCATGGCAGAATGCGCCTGCGTTTTATCAGTCTCTCGAAGAACCTACCGTTACGCATCTGGCTCTCCGCTTGCTTATGCTGACAGGGTCTCGCAGCACTCCAATCAGGTTTGCCCATGTTGAGCAGTTAAGAGATGGTGTCTGGGTCATTCCTGCGGCCAACATGAAGGCAACGGTAGGCAAGGCCCGTGACTTCCACATCCCGTTGGCAAAGGAAGCACTGTCCGTTTGGCAGACCGCCACACAATTTGCTCGCGATGGCTATTTGTTCCCGGGCACGCGCAAAGGCGTTATCAGTGACGCGACTATGTCTCGGCTTATGGAGCGGCGCGGCCTTGAAGCGCGGCCCCATGGTTTCCGATCGACACTACGAACTTGGCTTACAGACCAAATTGACGCCTCATATGAGGTGGGCGAAACAATTCTCGCCCACCAAGTAGGCTCCGCAGTGCACCGCGCCTATCAGCACTCTGACCTGCTTGAGCAACGTCGGCCATACATGGAGCAGTGGGCTTCGTATTTGCGAGGTGTAAAACCGTGAAAGAGTATTTTGGGCCTCCCGTGTTTCTGGACTGGTTTTCTCGTCATTTCGCGGAGCTTTCCGCTCTTGAGGATGCCAAGGAGGGGAACCCAAAAGCACTTGCTGATTTAGTTCTTGAAGGAAAGCCACTGCAGACAGATGCGGCCCGCAGGTGGGTCAGAGCGAAAATTTTAAACTTACCGACTGAAACTAGCCGCCGTAAGACCGCACAAGACGGCATGTATTTGGACTATTTCCATAGGGTTAGAAAATTAACTGAACAGCTCAACATATCGAAATACAAAGCCAGACTAATGATACTCAATCAGGAGCCAGACCTTAAAGAAGAAACACTGAGGACCTACGTTCGCAAGGGCGAACTGGTAGATGCTGAAATACGCGACCACATCAAAAAAAGAAGAAGACCAATAGGGTGAACCTAAACCGCGAGCCTCACCCAGATTTACTATTCACATTGGGTTTTGATGCATCATCACTAACGATGGAGTGTCACCATGACCCTTATTTCCTTTCCACAGCTGCAAGAGCGTCTTGCAGGTAGGTCTCGGAGCAGCATTTACCGTGATCTCGAGGCGGGCCGCCTTCCTGCTCCCATGCGGTTTGGCAGCCGCCTCTATTGGGACGAGCAACAAGTCACACAAAAACTTGCAGAGCTTCTCCCAAAGGAGGGGCTGCAATGAACATCAGTGCACCAAAATCATTGGTTGGCTGCTCGCACCCGTCAACCCTTGGCGCTTGCGGTAAGGAAGCGTCTCAGCCCCCCAACCCGGCATCTAAATACGTAGGGCAGCTTGCACAGGCCCTCTCATACAGAGAGCGTTATGACAGTTACTTCGCCGTCGTCGCAAGCCTGACCACAACACATCGGGTTATAGTCGACGCGGATGGGCTGCAGTTCATCCTGCAAAAGCGTCACGCAGAGGGCGCGCATGGAGCCGTTTGGCGGTCTATGGGCTACGCGGCCTCGGCCACCGGCCTCGCCAGCCTCTGTGCGCGGTCTCTGCCGCAGTTTGGGGCAAATCAGAGGCGCACTTTAGCTGCACTTCCCGAAAGGCCCCGCGACTGTCCTCACCTCGCTTGCGCGAGCAAATAAAGTAACCGCGCGCCCGAAAGCACGCGGTCCTGAAGCTGCTAATGATTTTGGACGACCATAAGCAGTCTCAGATTAGCATGTGGAACGGCGCGCCTCAAACGGAGATTTCCGTTATGATACACGACGCAAACCGTGGCGACATGGAACGCCACATTCACCTGCTGACGCAGCCTTGGCTCGAGGATGGGCTAAAGGCCGTCTTGGAAATCCGCTGCTTAAGAAATGGCAAGTGCGCACATCTCCCCATTGACCCGACGGATGATGGCTTCGTGGATCAAGCGATATCGCAAGCCGTGGACCTCAACTTGAACGGTTGGAACATTTATGTGTGCGTCAATCCAATCAGCACCACGCATGTTGGAATGGCCAATGATACGGCCATCGTTGGCGCCTACTTCGCATTTGCCGACGCAGATGATGACAGTGGGGCCAAGCAACTCCTCGGTGCGGCACCGAAGCCTGACTTCTTGGTCGAGACCGGGCGAACGCCGACACAGAGGGTGCACGCCTACTGGCGAGTTGATGGCATCCCAAACTTGGAGGATTGGAAACAGCTTCAAAAGAACCTGATCCACAAGTTTGGAACAGATCCACAGATCATCAATCCATCCCGGATCATGCGTCTTGCTGGCACGATTTCTTGGCCACCTGAGCAAAAGCGCAAACGCGGCTACATCCCCGAATTAACAAAGCTCACGGAGGTGCTGTGATGGCTATGTCGTTTGAAGACTTCCTCAAGGCCTATCCTGCACAAGATGCGGGCCTAGCCTCTTCGGCAATTCCGGGACCAATCTTCGCGATTGATACTGGCGACAGAAACGCAAACCGGCTTCGGGCTGCTCAAAGTGGAGTGGACTGGCACTCCAACGTTCGTGATCTTGTTGCGTCTCTGGTCACTGCTGGAGTGTCTGATGTTGTGATCAAGGCCCTCGCTCCATCCATCACTTTGCCCGGATATACCGTTAGGCAGACGGAAGCCGAACTGGTGCCAATGATAACGGGGGCAAGACGCAAGGGGTTTGGCCTTGCTGAGGATAGGGAGGCAGACGGGGATGTTGACCCGCTGGACGGCTTCACCATCGTTTCGGCGCAGGAGTTGTCTGCCAAGACGTTCCCACCGATTGAATGGTTGATAAAGCTTTTGCTTCCACGACCGTGTCTAACCATGCTGGCTGGACCGCCGAAGGTCGGAAAGTCATGGCTTTGCCTATTCCTCGCGCTTCAAGTGGCGGAAGCCGGGCATGAGGTGGTCTATATTGCCAGTGAAGACAATGAGCTGCGCCTGCAAAGCCGATTGGCTGCAATTAGCCCGTTCCCCCCCAGTGGGATCCACTTCATCGCGGGCCTTTCAAGCCAGAAGGCGCTGCCAAAAGGCGATGAGGCTCATACTCTCATTCGTGCCCTGAAGGTAAAGCATCCAGCCCTGAAGTGCTTGGTTGTAGATACGCTGGCCTCCATTCGGGCCGAGCCGTCAGCTAAATCGAAAAAGGACGAGTATGCGCTCTCCGAAGAAGAGTTCTCGGGCCTCCGAAGACTGGCGCACGACCTCGATCTTGCGATTGTCCTCGTTCATCATACGAGGAAGACAACAGACAGCGACGCTTCCCCTGTAGAGACAATTCTGGGGTCGCAAGGCATAGCGGCAACTGTCGAAACCATCATGGTCATGCGGCAGGAAGTCGGCAGTCGGAATGCTGGTCTCTACATCACGGGAAAGGATGTGGAGCAGCAAGAACTGGTCTTGCCATGGCAAGGTCCGGGGTTCGGCTGGCCAAGGGAAATGGCTGAGGCTCGGCTCGGGTCGTTTCAGCAGAAGTGCCTTGATTTCATCCAAAGCCATCCCCGTTGCATGCAAGGAGGGCTTATAGCCGAGTTCGGGTGCGACAAGAGCCAAGTCAGCGGTGCAGTCGCCAAACTCCTTGAACGTGGGCTGGTTGAGCGGCAGGAGGGTGGTCACTTGATCGCCAAGTAGCGGTTCTCAACCCTATCAACCTTGTCAACCAACAGGAGCGGCTCCAACCGGGGCCACTCTATGTTTTGGTGGGGATCATTTGTCTGTTATGCAAACGAAGATCAATGTGTCAGACATGGATCAAGGAAGGGTTGTTGGCAAAGGCAGGCTAGGACTGAGGGGAAGCTGGTGTTTTTTTGGAAAGTCTTGAAGGGAAAGCTAAGACGATCTCCATTGGCGGCGATGCCAACAGCCGAAGAGATCTACCGCCCACAGACATCCTCTATAGTGACCCAGCCCTTCATAGATCACTGCTGCCGCTTGTATGCCCTCGACCATGGCGGCGACCACGGCTACGCGCACTGGATGCGTGTCCTGTATAACGGTCGGATGCTTGCACAGGCCACAGGCGCCAATCTGAAGGTCGTGGAGCTTTTTGCTCTTCTCCACGACACGCACCGTCGAAACGAGCTATCCGATCCGGGACATGGCCTGCGGGCAGCAAAATACACCAAGCGCTACCTGTCCGGCACCTTGGAAGGCTACAATTTCGGTCTTGATGAGAGTGAAATCGACACCCTTTGCTTCGCCATTGCCAAACACACCGGAAGCAATCCGGAAGAAGCTCCCAACATCACAGTGGCCGTCTGCTGGGACGCAGACAGACTGGACTTGGCTCGCGTCGGCAAAGTTCCAGACCCTGACAAGCTTTGCACTGAGTTGGCACGGTCGCCCACGACTATCCTGCAAGCTTCTGCTAGAACAAATTACTCACTGTGAAGCCCGCACAGTTGTGGGTGGCGTTGGCGGATTTGCCTCCCACCTCGACAATCGAGAAAGGGGCGGCGGCGTTGATAAAGGGTGGGTCTCAACCCTATCAACCTTGTCAACCAACCATGGGCTGGTTGAGAGAGTTGATAAGGTTGATAGGCGGTATCTAAGGGCAACCTTGTTCGTGCAGTAGGTCTTCGACTTTCCTCAGCGACAGCAGGAACCAGACGTAAAGCATCATGGCGAGGCGGATGATCTCAGGACTGGTTTTGAAATGCTTGAAGTGGGGCATTTGGTCATAACCAGGCTCTGGGCCGCCCCTGCCCTGCCTCAAGCGGAGTTACTCTGACAAAGCCCATCGCGGTCTTCCACGCTTTTCGGGCCGACATTGCCATGGGCGGCTATCCGGGCGAGGAACATGCTGTTCCAATCGGGGATGACCTTGCCGCATCCCTGGCTGTGGTCGGGCTCGAGGGGCAGGGCGGCACCGGCCTTTCGGGACCTAGTTCAGGATCCCACAGTCCACTACCAGCCCGTGGTTGGTGATCCCCCGGCTTTCGTCCGAGGCGAGGAACAGGGCGGCATTCGCCACCTCGTCAGGATGCACCAGCCGGCCCAACAGGGCGCGGTCGCGCATGCCTTTCAGCGACGCCTCGGGATCGGCGTGTTGCGCCACCAGCCGGGCCAACATCTTGCTGTCGACAAAGCCGGGATGTATCGAGTTAACTCGGATCCCGCGCGGCCCGGCGATGGCGGCGCATGCGCGTCGGATGCCGACCACGGCATGTTTCGAAGCGGTATAGGCCACGTTCAATGGCATTCCCATCAGCCCGGCGATGGATGA
>JALQUU010000003.1 GCA_023260655.1 Paracoccaceae bacterium
AACCAAGGTCAAACCTGTGTATCGTAAATGGCGAAGTGTTCGTCACCGACGATGGCGCCGAAACCGACCTCGACTTGGGCCACTACGAACGCTTCACCGGTGTCGCCGCCCGCAAAACGGATTCCATCTCCTCGGGCCGCATCTATTCCAACGTTCTGGAAAAGGAGCGCCGTGGCGACTACCTGGGCAAAACCATTCAGGTGGTCCCCCACGTCACCAATGAAATCAAGAACTTCCTCCGCATCGGCGGCGACGAGGTCGATTTCATGCTCTGCGAGATCGGCGGCACGGTGGGCGACATCGAAGGCCTGCCCTTCTTCGAAGCCATCCGCCAATTCATACACGAACGCCCGCGCGGCGAATGCATCCTGATGCACCTCACACTCCTGCCCTATCTGGCAGCCTCGGGCGAGTTGAAAACCAAACCGACCCAGCACTCGGTCAAGGAACTCCAGTCCATCGGTCTTGCGCCCGACGTTCTTGTATGCCGCTCCGAACACGCCATTCCGGAACGCGAACGCGAGAAGATCGCGCTCTTCTGCAACGTCCGCAAGGAAGCCGTGATCCCGGCCTATGACCTGAACTCGATCTACGAGGCTCCCCTCGCCTATCACCGCGAAGGCCTCGACCAAGCCGTGCTCGACGCCTTCCAGATCAGCCCCGCCCCGCGCCCCGACCTCCGCAAATGGGAAGACGTTGTAGACCGCATCCACAACACCGACGGCGAAGCCAATATCGCCATCGTCGGCAAATACACCCAACTCGAAGACGCCTATAAATCGATCAAGGAAGCCCTCGTGCATGGTGGCATGGCCAACCGTGTGAAGGTAAACGTCTCTTGGGTCGACGCGGAGGTCTTCGACAAGGAAGACGCCGCCCCCTATCTCGAAGGCTACCACGCCATCCTCGTGCCCGGCGGCTTCGGCGAGCGCGGCACGGAAGGCAAGATCAAAGCCGCCGAATTCGCCCGCACCCGCAAGATCCCCTACCTCGGCATCTGCCTCGGCATGCAGATGGCCGTGATCGAAGCGGCGCGGAACGTGGCAGGTGTGTCGCGCGCAGGCTCGGAAGAATTCGACTACGAAGCCGGCGAAAAGCGCTTCGAGCCCGTGGTCTACCACCTTAAGGAATGGATTCAGGGCAACCACAAGGTCGAGCGCAAAGCAACCGACGACAAAGGCGGCACGATGCGCCTCGGGGCCTATAACGCGACTTTGGCGTCGGGGTCGAAAGTGGCCGAAGTCTACGGCAGCACCCAGATCGAAGAACGCCACCGCCACCGCTACGAGGTGGACATCCGCTACCGCGAGAAGCTCGAAACCTGTGGATTAGCGTTTTCGGGCATGTCCCCCGATGGCCGCTTGCCGGAAATCGTCGAGTGGAAAGACCATCCGTGGTTCATCGGTGTGCAGTTCCACCCGGAACTGAAGTCGAAACCCTTCGATCCCCACCCCCTCTTCCGCGATTTCGTCCGCGCCGCCGTCGAAACCTCGCGCTTGGTGTAAAAGGAGGGGGCGCTGCCCCCTCGGCCCGTTCGGGCCTCACCCCCGGGATATTTTTACCAATATGAAAGCCGCGATCTGGAGCTCCCACTCCGGATGGCCCGAATGCGTCACCGATCCGGCCCTTGACCTCGGCGGCTTTCGGACCATGATCGCGAGGCAAGCAGCAAGGAGGCCGGAAAATGGCTAAGGGGTATTGGGTCGCGCATATGGATGTGACGGATCCGGTGGCGTACGATCGATACAAGTCCTTGAATGGCGTGGCTTTTGCCGAATTCGGCGCGCGGTTCCTGATCCGTGGCGGCCAGCAAGAGATCATCGAAGGCGCCTCGAAATCCCGGACTGTCGTGCTCGAGTTTCCAACCTATCAAGCCGCTCTCGAGTGCTATCACTCGCCGAGCTACCAGACCGCGATCAAGGAGCGGATCGGAGCCTCTGTGGGCGATCTGGTGATCGTTGAAGGCTACGAGTAAGCCCGCATGTTCAAAGACCTGCTTTCCCGTCTTCTGGCGTCGGCGCCTGCGCTGAGCGACCCTGATGCGCGGCTTGCCATGGCTGCGCTCCTGATCCGTTTGGCGCGCACCGACGGCCACTATGCGCCCGAGGAAATCGACCGGATCGACCGCATTCTGGAAGCGCGCTACGGCCTGGACCATGCGAGTGCTCAAGAATTGCGCCGCCATGGTGAGACGCTCGAAGAAGAAGCTCCGGACACCGTGCGCTTCACCCGCGCCATCAAGGAAGCCGTTCCCTATGAAGAGCGCTTGTCCGTCATCTCCGCTCTCTGGAGTGTCGCGCTTGCCGATGGTGTGCGGGATGCCGAAGAGGATGCTTTGATGCGGCTTGCGGCCAATCTTCTCGGGGTTTCCGACATCGACTCGGCGCGGGCGCGTCAAGGTGTTGCCCGCTCATGATCGCCTCGCTGCCGATGTATGACCGTCCGGAGATCGCTCCGGAAACGGACCGCTTCTGGGCCTTGATCCGCGCCTCCCTCTTGCGTCAAGGCGAACTGGCCCCAGAATCTCTGACGCGTGACTGCCGCCCGCTCTGGCAACACTGGCAAGACCCGGCGCTGGTTCTGTCGCAAACCTGCGGGTTGCCTTATCGCACGCGGCTACATGGCGAGGTTTCGTTGATCGCCACGCCAAATTTCGGCCTGCCCGGTTGCCCTCCCGGCTATTACACTTCGGTCTTGGTCATGCGGCGCGAAAACGCCACCGAGCGGCCGGAAGATTGGGCTGAACTCACGCTTGCGCTCAATGATTTCGGGTCGCAATCCGGCTGGGCGGCACCGCAGAACTTCATGTCGGATATGGGCTTGGGATTCACCCGCACTGTCACGACCGGGGCACATGCGGGTTCTGCCATGGCCGTTCTGGAAGGCATTGGCGACATCGCCGCGATTGACGCGCAAACCTGGCGGCTTCTCAAGCGGTACAAACCCGAGATGTCGGGCCTCGCGGAGGTCGGATTTACCGAGCCCACCCCCGGCCTTCCCTATATCTCGCGCGCCAATGTCGCGGTGGAAATCTATCATCACGCCCTCGTCGAGGCGCTGGACCAACTCACCGAATCCGAGCGGGCGGCCCTCGGCCTCGTCTCGATCGAGCGCATACCAAGCTCGGCCTATCTCGAAATCCCGACACCCGATCTGCCTCCACTTTAGCAAGTGACCACAAGTCAATTCGGCGACAAAGCCCATAGTCCTGTCCGTTTCGACCGTTGCATTTGATCAGTTTTTCCGCCCTATTGGCCTGAACAAGAAAAACACTCTGGGGAAAACTTCGTGTCCGAGACCACGCCGGTCATTCAGATCCGGGACTTGCACAAGTCCTATGGCGCGCTTGAGGTCATCAAGGGCGTCGACATCACGGCCCATCAAGGCCAAGTGGTTTCCCTGATCGGCTCGTCGGGCTCCGGCAAGTCCACCATCCTGCGCTGCTGCAACCTTCTCGAAGACAGCCAGCAAGGCGAGATCCTCTTCAAGGGTGAACCCGTGGTCTGGCGCGGTGAAGGCTTGGCGCGCCATCCGGCTGACGCCAAGCAGGTGCTGCGCATCCGCACCAATCTCTCGATGGTGTTCCAGCAGTTCAATCTGTGGTCCCACATGACCGTGCTGCAAAACGTCATGGAAGCCCCCCTCACCGTTCAGGGCCGCGACCGCGCCGAGGTCGAGGAAAAGGCCCGCGCCTATCTCGACAAGGTCGGCATCGGCGACAAATGCGGGGCTTGGCCCGCGCAGTTGTCGGGTGGCCAGCAGCAGCGCGCCGCGATTGCCCGTGCGCTTTGCATGGAACCGCAAGCGCTTCTCTTCGACGAACCCACCTCCGCGCTCGACCCCGAGTTGGAGCAGGAAGTCGTCCGCGTCATCAAGGCCTTGGCCGAAGAAGGCCGCACCATGCTGATCGTCACACATGATATGAAAATGGCAGCCGACGTGTCTGATCACGTCGTCTTCCTGCACCAGGGCCGGATCGAGGAAGAAGGTGCGCCGCAAGCGCTCTTCGGTGCTCCGAAATCCGAACGCCTGCAACAGTTCCTGTCGGCCACAGCCCCCGCCTGAAGGGGCAGCCACAAGAAAACCGAAGTCCTCATTTACGGGAGAGAACTATGAAGAAACTGATCCTGACTGCTGCCGTTCTGGCCCTCTCGGCCGGCATGGGCATGGCCGCAAGCCACGGCAAGACTATCCGCCTCGGCACGGAGGGCGCCTACCCTCCCTACAACTTCATCAACGACAAGGGCGAGATCGACGGCTTCGAGCGCGAGCTTGGTGACGAGCTTTGCAAGCGCGCCGAACTCACCTGCGAATGGGTTAAGAACGACTGGGATTCGATCATCCCGAACCTCGTTTCCGGCAACTACGACGTGATCATCGCTGGTATGTCCATCACCGCCGAGCGTGACCAGATCATCGACTTCTCGCAGGATTACTACCCGCCGACCGCCTCGACCTTCGTGGCCAAGTCTGCGGATGCAGACCTGAAGGGCGTCATCTCGGCCCAGACCTCGACCATCCAGGCAGGCTATGTCGCTGAATCCGGCGCAACGCTTCTCGAATTCGCAACCCCCGAAGAAACCGTGGCGGCTGTGCGTTCGGGCGAGGCCGATGCTGTCTTCGCTGACTGGGATTACCTCAAGCCCATCGTCGAAGCCTCGGGCGGCGAACTCGTCGTCGCAGGCGACCCCGTTCCGCTCGGTGGTGGCGTGGGCCTCGGCATCCGCGAGTCGGACAAGGAACTCCGCGACAAGCTCGATGGCGCGATCACCGCGATGAAGGCAGACGGTTCGCTGAACACCCTTCTCAAGAAGTGGTTCGGCGACGAAACCGCGACCTACTGATACCAAGGAGCGTAGGGCGGGATCATCCCCGCCCTACACCACTCGATGTTCCAATACTGCACCGATCCTTCCACTCTTGACGGGCTCGCTTGGCTGTCGTGCTACCTCACGACTGCAAAGCATGCTGCCTTCTATGTGTCCTTCGGAACGGTGCTGCTGCTTCTCGCCGTCACCGCCCCCGCCGCTCTGGGCATGGGCTTTCTCGGCGCTTCCGCCGCCCGCTCCCGCATCTTGCCGCTGTCGATCTTCGGCAAAGGCTATATCGCCATCGTGCGCGGCGTGCCCGACATCGCTTTCTTCCTCTTCTTCGTGATCGCGCTCGATCAGGGCATCGAATATTTGCGCCACATCACGCTCTGCCCCGACTGGGATCAACCGATCCGCCAAGGCAACGATTTCCTCGTCTGCCCCGCCGCGAAAGCCCCCTTGGGTACCTCGCCGCAATGGGTGCACGAGGTTTACGGCTTCAGCATTGCCGTCTTCACCTTCGCCCTCGTCTTCGGAGCCTTCGCCGCCAACGTGCTCTACGGTGCCATGCGCGCCGTGCCCCGCGCCCAGCTTGAAACCGCCGAAGCCTATGGCATGAACACCCGCCAGATCTTCTGGCGCATCCTTGTGCCGCAAATGTGGGTCTATGCGCTGCCGGGCCTCTCGAACCTTTGGATGGTGCTGATCAAGGCCACGCCTCTCCTCTTCCTCCTCGGCGTCGAGGATATCGTCTACTGGGCGCGCGAGCTTGGCGGCACCAAGACCCCCCAGTTCACCGAATACCCGCATGGCGACTGGCGGATGTGGTATTTCCTCTTCCTGCTCGTGTTCTACCTCGCCTTCACCCGCATCTCCGAGATCGTGCTCGACCGCCTCATGCAGCGCCTCACCCTTGGCCAAGCCACCATGGGCGGCGAAGCGCAACGAAAGGCCGCCGCATGAGCTGCTGGGAAACCCTCGCCGATTACGGCCTCCGCTCGCTCGGCATCGGCGAACGCCTCTTGCCGCGCACCAATTTCACGCTCTGCCAGCAATTCGTGCTGATCGGCTCCGGCATGATCTGGAACGTTTATTTCGGCGTGCTGGCCCTCTTCTCAGGCTTCTTTCTGGCAACGGGCCTCGCGCTCTCCAAAGCCGCGAAAAACCCCTTCCTGCGCAAACCCGCCGAATGGTTCATCTTCGTCTTCCGCGGCTCGCCGCTCTTCATCCAGTTCTTCTTCGCCTATTTCCTGTTCCTCTCGCTGAAACAGGTCTACCCGATCCTCACGCCCCTCACCTCGGCCACCCTGGGCGCGCTCGTCGTGCTCTTCCTCAACACCGCCGCCTATTCCGCCGAGATTTTCTACGGCGCCCTGCAATCGGTGCCGAAGGGCGATATCGAAGCCGCCGACGCCTATGGCTTTTCGGGCTGGCCGCGCTTTCGCCAGATCATCTGGCCCACCATGCTCCGGCTCGCTTGGCCCGCCTATACGAACGAAGCGATCTTTCTGTTCCACGCCACAACACTCGTGTTCTTCTCGGGCTTCCCGGCCGCGAAACAGAAGGGCGACGCGCTCTATTACGCGAACTATTTCGCCGACAAGACCTTCAACCCCTTCATCCCCTACCCGATCCTCGCGGGCTATTTCATCCTGCTCACGCTTCTCCTGATCGGCCTCTTCGGCCTCATCAACAAGCGCCTGAACCGCCACCTGCCCACCGCCCCCAAACGCGGCAAGCGGCCTCTGGTGCCGGGTTTCCTGCGCTAAGGTCAGGCCCTAAGGCTGCCCGAAAAAGCGGCAACTGGCAGCGAACTCTCCCGAAAATAGCAAAGCTGCGTCTTCCCTCTTGCCACAAGCAGTGCGCCTGTCTAGGATTTGATCAAATTCAACAGGTGAACCATGTCTCCCTCGTCACTAAACTGGCTGCGTAAGAACCCGCAGGTCAGAACCATCCGTGTAGCCGCCGCCGACCTGAACGGTCAGCCCCGCGGTAAACGGGTTCCTACCCGCTTTGCCGATAGCGTCGTCGCAAACGGAACCCGCTTCCCCGTGTCCTCGCTCAATCTCGACATCTGGGGCGAAGACATCGACGACAGCCCCCTCGTCTATGACAACGGCGATGCCGACGGTGTCCTCAAACCCACCGAGCGCGGCTTCATGCCGATGCCTTGGCTCGAAGCCCCCACCGCCCTCCTGCCGATCTGGATGTTCCGCGAAGATGGCCGCCCCTACGAAGGTGACCCCCGCCACGCACTCCGCGCTGTTGTAGACCGCTACAAGGCGCTTGGCCTCACCCCCGTCGTGGCGATGGAACTCGAATTCTATCTGATCGACGACTCGGGCAAATCGCTGCAAGTTCCCGTGTCGCCCCGCTCCGGAAAACGACGCAAAGCCGCCGAGATCCTCTCGATCCGCGCACTGGATGCTTTCGACACCTTCTTCACAGATCTCTACGACGCCTGCGAAGCCATGGATATCCCGGCCGATACGGCGATTTCCGAAGCAGGCCTCGGCCAGTTCGAACTGAACCTCATGCATCAGGAAGACGCTCTCCGCGCCGCCGACGATGCCTGGCTCTTCAAGATGCTGGTGAAAGGCATGGCCCGACGCCACGGTTTCGCCGCCTCCTTCATGGCCAAACCCTATGAGGATTACGCAGGCTCCGGCCTCCACACGCATTTCTCCGTGCTCGATTCCGATGGCCGCAACATCTTCGACGACGGCGGCCCCCAAGGCACCGATACGCTCCGCCATGCCGTCGGCGGATGCCTCGCCGCGATGCGCGACAGCACGCTCATCTTCGCGCCCCACCTCAACAGCTACGAACGCCTCGCGGGCGGCTCGCATGCGCCCTCGGGCATCTCTTGGGCCTACGAGAACCGCACCTCCGCGATCCGCATTCCTTCGGGCAGCCACAAGGCGCGCCGGATCGAACACCGCGTCGCGGGCGGCGATGTGAACCCCTATCTCCTGCTCACCGCCATCCTCGGCGCGGCCCTCTGGGGCATCGAGAACGAGATCGAACCCGCCGCACCCATCACCGGCAACGCCTATGCGCTAGATCTGCCGCGCATGGCCGAAAGCTGGGGCGAAGCGATCGAGGCTTTCGAACAAAGCAGCATCGTCCCGCAATTCTTCTCGCCCGACATCATCCGCAACTTCCTCTCCACGAAGAAGCAGGAAATGCACTACATGGGCGAGCTTGAACCCAACGAGCAGGTCGAAATCTACCTCGACACAGTGTGAGCGGCCCCGCTTGCCCGAATGCGGCGAGCGGGATACCATGCTCCTATCCAAGAACTTGGTGACTCATGAAAATCGGCATTTTGCAAACTGGCCACGTCGCGGATGAAATCCAAGCGACGCTCGGCGATTACTCGGACATGTTCGCCCGTCTTCTCGACGGGCAAAACTTTGAATTCATTGTCTATAACGTCGTAGACATGGATTTCCCCACAGGCCCCGAAGCCTGCGACGGTTGGCTCATCACCGGCTCCCGCCACGGTGCCTATGAAGACCACCCCTTCATCCCCCCGCTAGAAAACCTGATCCGCGCCATCCGCGACGCAGGCCGCCCCCTGATCGGCGTCTGCTTCGGCCACCAGATCATCGCGCAGGCCTTGGGCGGCAAGGTCGAGAAGTTCAGCGGCGGCTGGTCCGTCGGGCGTCAGGAATATGATTTCGACGGCGAGAAAGTCGCGCTCAACGCGTGGCATCAGGATCAGGTAGTCGAACTCCCGCCCGGTGCCGAGGTTGTCGCGTCATCGGCCTTCTGCGCCAACGCCGCCCTCGTCTACGGCCCGAAAATCTTCACCGTTCAGGCCCACCCCGAATTCACCTCGGCCATGATCGAAGGCCTGATCGAACACCGTTCGGCGAAAGTGCCCGACACCCTCCGCGATAGGGCCTCCAGCAATCTGAAAACCCCCACCGACAACCAGCGCCTCGCGAAACGCATGGCGGCTGTCCTCAAGGGAGAAACAGCATGACCGACTGGACCGAGAAACTCCCCGAGGCCGCGCGCACCTATCTGGAAAACCGCCGCCTCGACGAGGTGGAATGCATCATCTCCGACCTGCCCGGCATCGCCCGTGGCAAGGCCATGCCCGCGAATAAATTCGCCAAGCAGGAATATTTCCACCTGCCGGATTCGATCTTCTACCAGACCATCACCGGCGACTGGTCAGAAGCCGCAGGCGAAGAAGGCTTCATCGAACGGGACATGATCCTGAAGCCCGACTTCTCCACCGCCTCTGCCGCCCCATGGACCGCCGACTGGACGCTGCAAGTCATCCACGACGCCTATGACCGCAAAGGCCAGCCGATTTCCTACAGCCCCCGCAACGTGCTGAAGCGCGTGGTCGATCTCTACCACAAGCAGGGTTGGAAACCCGTGGTCGCGCCGGAGATGGAATTCTACCTCGTCGCCCGCAACCTCGACCCGGCCAGGGATATCGAACCGATGATGGGCCGCTCCGGCCGCCCTGCCGCCGCGCGCCAAGCCTATTCCATGTCCGCCGTCGATGAATTCGGCCCGGTGATCGACGACATCTATGACTTCGCCGAAGCCCAAGGCCTCGAAATCGACGGCATCACGCAGGAAGGCGGCGCAGGCCAGCTGGAGATCAACCTCCGCCACGGCAGCCCCGTCAAACTCGCCGACGAAGTGTTCTACTTCAAACGCCTGATCCGCGAAGCCGCGCTCCGCCACAACTGCTTCGCCACCTTCATGGCCAAACCCATCGCCAACGAACCGGGCTCGGCCATGCATATCCACCATTCGGTGATCGATATGGAAACCGGGCAGAACCTCTTCTCCGGCCCGCAGGGCGGTGAAACGGACGCGTTTTTCCACTTTATCGGCGGCTTGCAAACCCACCTGCCCAAAGCCATCGCGGTGCTGGCACCCTACGTGAACAGCTACCGCCGCTACGTCCGCGACCACGCCGCCCCCATCAACCTCGCATGGGGCCGCGACAACCGCACGACAGGCATCCGCGTGCCGCTTTCCGGCCCGGTCTCGCGCCGCGTGGAAAACCGTTTGGCAGGGATGGATTGCAACCCCTACCTCGGCATCGCCGTGTCGCTGGCCTGCGGCTACCTCGGCCTGATGGAAGAGAAACGCGCCGGGCCTTCGTTCAAGGGCGATGCATATGAAGGCGAAGAGGATATCCCCCGCGTCATGGGTGACGCGCTCGACCTCTTCGATGATGCCAAGGATCTGCACCAAGTTCTCGGCCCCGATTTCGCCCGTGTCTACACGATCGTGAAACGCGCCGAATACGAGGAGTTCCTGCAAGTCATCAGCCCTTGGGAACGCGAGCACTTGCTCCTGAACGTCTGACCGGGCTGAGGGGCCGAGCCAACGGAGTGACCGGATAGCGTGACGAAAAAGGGGGGCTCTTCCCCCCGCCTTCGGCTCCCCCCTGGATATTTTTGCAAAGCGAGAGACGGGCGCAATGAATCTTCTCCACAGCAATGACCGCCGCGGGCACTATCCCGAAAGCTGGTATGCAGCCACTACGACGCCTCTGGAGGCCTTCCCCTCGCTGAAAGGGGCTTTCAAAGCAGATGTGGTGGTGGTTGGAGGCGGCTACACGGGCCTCTCGACGGCGTTGGAGCTTGCAGAGCGCGGTTATGACGTGGCGCTTCTTGAAGCCCATCGTGTGGGCTTCGGGGCTTCGGGGCGGAATGGCGGGCAGTTGGGATCGGGGCAGCGGCTTGACCAGATGGCGCTCGAAAAAATGCTCGGAGAGCCCTCGGCAAAAGGCCTTTGGGAACTTGGCGAAGAGGCCAAGGCGCTTGTACGCTCCCGCATTGCCCGGCACGACATCGCTTGTGACGAGAAACCGGGTATTGCCTGGGCCGGGTTCAAACCCTCCGAGACCGACTGGATGGCGCGCTATGCCGCGCATCTCCAACAGCGCTATGGCTATGCCCAGATCGAAGCACTTTCCCCCGAAGAGATGCAGGCGCTCTGCCCCTCGCCCGCCTATCATGGCGGGTTGATCGACCGGGGGGCAGGCCATCTCCATCCGCTGAATTTCGCATTAGGCTTGGCGCGTGCGGCGGCGGCGGCGGGTGTGCGGATCTACGAGCGCTCGGAAGTGCACCGGATCGATCGCGGTGCCAAGGTACGTGTTGCAACAGATGCGGGCCATATCGAAGCGGATTTTCTGGTGCTGGCCGCCAATGGCTATCTTGGCGGGCTTGATCGGAGAGTGGCCGCGCGGGTCATGCCCATCAACAATTTCATCGTCGCCACCGAACCCTTGGGGGACCGCGCTAGAGACGTTCTTCGCGAGCATGTAGCGCTTTGCGATACGAAATTCGTGGTGAACTACTTCCGGCTGTCGGCAGATAATCGGCTGCTTTTCGGCGGCGGCGAAAGCTACGGCTACAAATTCCCTTCGGATATCCGCGCCTTGGTCTCGAAACCCATGCTCGAGATCTTCCCCGCCCTCAAAGGCGTCCGGCTCGACTACGCCTGGGGTGGCACCTTGGCCATCACCACCCGCCGCTTGCCGCATTTCGCGCGGGTGGCCCCGAATATCCTCTCGGCAGGCGGCTATTCCGGCCATGGCGTGGGCACGGCGGTGCATGCAGGTGCGCTCATGGCGGAGGCCATCGCGGGTCAAGCCGAGAAGTTCGACATTATGGCGCGCCTTCCGCTCCCCCCCTTCCCCGGCGGGCCTGCACTCCGAACACCGCTCCTTGTTCTGGCGATGACGTGGTTTTCCCTCAGAGACCGGTTGGGGGTCTGAATTTTCTTGGCAAGACCCTCTCGGTTTTTTAGTTTTCCAGAAAATCATTTTCTGGAAATCCGAAATTCTTCTCCCGAATGCTTATGACGCCGAGCCGATCCCCGAAGCCGCCCGCGCCGAGATCGAGCGCTTGCTGCAATCGGGCGATCTCTTCCGCTACACCGCACCGGAAAATGCGCCCGTTGCCCTGCTGGAGCAGGAATTTGCGGCCCTTCTGGGCGCGCGATACGCGCTGGCGGTTTCCTCCTGTTCGGCGGCGCTCTTCCTGTCGCTGAAAGCGCTTGGTCTCAAACCCGGCGCGCGGATCCTGATACCCGCATTCACCTTTGCCGCCGTGCCCTCCGCCATCGTCCATGCCGATTGCGTGCCGGTGCTCTGCGAGGTCGGCGAGAATTACCGCATCGACCTTGCGCATTTCCGCCACCTGATGGACGACGGCGTGGAGGCTGTGATGATCTCGCATATGCGCGGCCACACTTCCGATATGGACGCGATCCTCGCTGAGGCCGAGGCTGGTGGCATTCCGGTGATCGAGGATGCCGCCCATTCGCTCGGCACCACGTGGAATGGCCGGAACATCGGCACGCTGGGCCGTATCGGTTGCTTCAGCTTCCAGTCCTACAAGCTGGTGAACGCGGGCGAAGGCGGGATCATGATTTCCGACGATGCCGATGCGATTGCCCGCGCGGTCATCATGTCGGGTGCCTATGAGCACAACTGGAAAAAGCATGGCATGAACGCCGATCTGGAAGCCGCCTTCGCGCGTTGGCAAAACCAGCTGCCGCTTTATAACCTGCGCCTTGGCAACCTCTCGGCCGCCGTCATCCGCCCGCAATTGGCGGAAGTCGCCCGCCGCGTCCGCGATGGCCGCCGCAACCACGATCACACCGCCGCGCGCCTCAACGTCAGCCCATGGATCGAAGTGCCCGAGAAACTCGCCCCCGAAGAGCGCGCTCCGGATTCGATCCAGTTCAATCTCGTGGGCATGAACGATGCCGAAGTGGCCGCCTTCCAAGAAGCCGCGAACCAGCGCGGGGTGAAAGTGCAGGTCTTCGGGGCCAGCCGCGATAACGCTCGCGCCTTCTGGAACTGGCAATTCCTGCGCGATATCCCCGATCTGCCGCAAACCCGTGCCATGCTGATGAAAGCCTGCGACGTGCGCCTGCCCGCCCGCCTCACGCTTGCGGAATGTGACCTGATTGCCCAAGCCCTTGTGCGCGCCGCGCAAGATGTGATGGGCAATCTGCGCGCGTTTGGCACCTGATCAGGGCGCGATCTTCACCCGCGCTTCCATCCAAGGGTGCGCTTCCACCATGGGGCGCACCACCACTTCGGCCAGAACGGGCTTCAGCTTGTTGGCGACCCGCAGAGGCATATCGCCCAAGATTCCCTTCCGCGCGCTCACACTGATCGAACGCGTCAGCGGCTCGAAGGGCAGATCCATGATCTCCACCTGATCGCGGAAGCGTTTGGCCCGTGCCAAGGCGAGCGGTGTCAGGATCGTCCAGCCCGCCCCCTGTGCCACCATCGCCAGAATAGCGTGGTAACTGTCCAACTCGAAACGCTGTGAAAGCGTCAGGTTCTGCCGCGCCAGATGCGAGGCCAAAAGCCGCCCCATGTAATGGCGCGTGGTATATTGCACCAAGGGCAGTTGCTTGAGTTGCTTCAACGTATCGCGATCCGCGCGAATGGCCCCTTTCGGTGCCGCCACCACGAAACCTTCCGTCAGAAGCGGGTGCACTTCCATCCAGTCCGCTTGCGCGCCCATGTCCGAGGCCACGATTACATCCAAGGCCCGCGCATCCAACTGGTCATGTAGGTAATGCGAAGCCCCTGTTTCCAAGAGGAACTGCGCGCCTTTCAGATCGGCGGCCAATTGCGTCAGCAAGCGCGGCGTCACGTCCGCTTCAAAGTCCTCGATCATCCCCAAGCGGAACCGCGTCAGCACCGACATATCGGCCATCGCCAATTCCGCCCGCGCCTGTGCCGCCTCGTTCAGGATCGCACTCGCACGGCGTCGGAACAACTCGCCCGCAGGCGTCAGCACCACAGGGCGCGCGTTCCGCTGCAAGAGCGTCGCCCCTACAGCGCCTTCAAGATTCGTCAATTGTTGGGAAATAGCAGAGGGCGACGCATCGAGGCGGCGCGCGGCGGCCGAGATAGACGCCTCTTCCGCCGTCGCCACGAACACCTCGATGCCCCAGAGGGTGATCCTGCCGGGGCTGTCGACCATTCTCTGTCCTTACTTGTCCATCTTGCTCAGCTTGGCCTGCAAATCGGCCAACTGCTTCTTGATCGCATCGAGCCCGTCATCCGGCTCGGCGGCAGGCTCTTCCTTCGCGGGGGCGCTCCAGCCCCCCTTCATGGCCTGCATTCCGGTCATGCCCTGCGTCATCGCTTTCAGGAAAGCTTCCTGCTGCGCTTGCATCACTTCGAACCCCGGCATCTTCGCCATAGGGTTCGCCTTGGTCATGTTCTCCATCATCTTAGACTGGCCATCGCGCATCATGTCGAAGGTGGATTGCAGGAATTGCGGCACGAAGGATTGCGCTTGGCTCGTGTAGCTCCGCACCAGATCGGTGAGGATATTCACGGGCAGCATGGTCTCGCCACGGCTTTCGTGCTCGGCAATGATCTGCAACAGATATTGCCGTGTGAGGTCATCGCCGGATTTCAGATCGACGATCTGAACTTCCCGACCTTCGCGGATGAAACCCGCGATATCGTCCAGCGTCACGTAATCGCTGGTTTCGGTGTTATAGAGCCGGCGGCTCGCATAACGCTTGATGAGTAGTGGTTTGTTGGCGTCTGCCACGAAACTCTCCCTCCCGTGAGGCTGCGGTGCAGCAAAGCCTAAGCCACCCGCCCGCCCTATGGCAAGCTGTGTTTGCCCCTGCGGCATTCGCGACAGGATGGAAAAGGAAAGGCGGGCCATGGGCCCGCCTTGTCGCGTGTCACGTTCTTATAGGGAGGGGAGGAGAGAACGTGGCCTCGCGGCATCCCTTAGAATTACTTCGCTGCAACTTTTTTGGCTGCGGCGGTGGCTTCCTTAGTTGCTTTCTGGACAGCAGCCGATGCTTCTTCAGCAACGTCTTTGCCAGCAGCCATCAGGATTTCCACGGTGTCCATCTGGAGCTTCTTCGCGACTTCAGCGAAAGCAGCCATGTTTTCTGCAGCAACTTCAGCAGCAGCCGAAGCGAAGTCGGTCATTGCTTTTGCGTAGTCTGCGGGCTCTGCCTGAACCTTGGCGATTGCCGAGATCTTGGTGAGGGTGTCTTTGGTCCACTTCGAGGAGATGTCCGAGGACTTCTCAGCAGCGGTCAGAGCAACCGAAGCAAGCTTCTCGTTGAGAACTGCAGCGTTCTTGGCAGCGCCTTCGAATGCTTTGGTGTCAACCGGGAACGCGCCCATCATGTCTTTCATGATCGCGGTGAAATCTTGTGCTTTGGTCATTGGAGTATTCCTTTGCTGCGCCTTGCCGGGCCCACCCCGGTTTCTGCGTATGCAAAAGAGATACATGCTGCATCGCAGAAAATCAACCCCTTTTTCTGCGATGCAGCAATACTTCTGATTGTGACGCCAAATCAGGCATTTGGGTCTGCCGCTACGTAAGTCCCGGGGGCATCACAGAGCACCGGATGCGCAGAATCGCCCGGCTGCCGCGCGGAAATCATCTCGCCCGAACGCCCGGCCAGCCAAGCCTCCCAACGCGGCCACCAGCTGCCCGCATGATGCTCCGCCTTGGCCTTCCACTCGGCCGCCGGAAGGCTCAAATCTTTATTGGTATAATGGCCATACTTCTTTTTCGTCGGCGGATTGATGATGCCCGCGATGTGGCCGGACTCGGAGAGAATGAAGGTCTTGTCCTTCGATCCCATCTTCTGCGCTCCGCGATAGCTGTCCACCCAAGCCGCGATATGGTCGGTCTCGCAGGCAATCAGGCAAACCGGAACCTCCACATCCTTGATCTGCAACTTCTGGCTTACGAACTCGATCCCGCCATCAGCAAATTTGTTGCCCTGGCAAAGCCCGCGCAGATATTCCATCGACATTTTCGCCGGCAGGTTCGTGCCATCCCCGTTCCAGAACAGCAGGTCGAAAGCGGGCGGCTTCTCGCCCATCATGTAGTTCCGGATGGCCGGTTGATAGATCAGGTCGTTCGAGCGCAGGAACGAGAAGGTCCGCGCCATGATGAACGAGCGCAGCACCCCGTTATCCTCCACTTCCTTCGCGATCCCGTCGATGAAATCGTCCTGAAGGAAGGGCGTAAACTCGCCCTGCTCCGAGAAATCGGTCAGCGTGGTAAAGAAGGTGGCCGACTTCACCGTTTCATCGCCCCGCGCCTTCAAGAGCGCCAGCGTCATCGAAAGCGTCGTGCCCGCGATGCAATAGCCCACCGCATTCACCTGTTTCTCACCGGTGATCGCCTTGATCTCGCGGAACGCTGTCAGATAGCCGTCCTCGATGTAATCGCCCATCCCCACATCGCGATAGCTCGCATCGGGGTTCACCCAGCTCACCACGAACAGCGTATAGCCCTGATCGACGATCCAGCGGATCAGGCTGTTTTCGGGCTTCAGGTCCATGATGTAGAACTTGTTGATCCACGGCGGGAAAATCACGATCGGCGTCGCATGCACCTTCTCCGTGGTCGGCGTGTACTGGATCAGCTCCAGCATCCGGTTGCGGAACACCACCTTCCCCGGTGCCGTGGCAATATTCTCGCCGATCTTGAACGCATCGTCATCGGCCAGCCGCACCAGCATCTCGCCACGGTTATGCTCCAGATCATGCACGAGGTTCTCGAGACCCTTCACAAGGCTCTCCCCCTTCGTCTGCACCGCACGCTCCAAAGCATCCGGGTTGGTGCCGAGGAAGTTCGTCGGCGCCATCATATCCACGACCTGCTGCGCGAAATACGCGAGCTTGCGCTTCTCCTTCGGCTCTAGCCCATCCACATCCTCAACAGCCTGCCGGATCGCCGCCGAGTTCATCAGGTACTGCTGCTTGATGTAGTTGAAGTAGGGATTCGTTTCCCAGAGGGGATTCGCAAAGCGCCGATCCTTGGGCGAATGGTCCTCCGGCGCCTTACCCCCGTCTTTCACCAAGGCCTGCTGCGCCTCGAAGAAATGTTTCACCGTATTGGTCCAGTAGGTCGCCTGATGCTCGAACACCCGTGCCGGATTCGCCATCATTTCCTGCCAATAGCCCACAGCGGCCTTGGAAACGAGCTCGGGATCGGGGGCATTCAACTCGTCCCGCGCCGGCTGCCGCCCCGACAGCGCCTTGATCAGACGCTGCGAAAGCTCCTCCATTTTCGCAAAATTAGCTGCGAGTTTCTCACGATTTTCGCCTGCGACACTGTCTTTTGTTGTCATGTTAAATCTTCCCTCGTATTCTCGCTGCCATGCAGCATCCCGGCCACCGTTTCGGAGGGGGCAGTTGCCGGACAGATGCACGATGTAACCAAGGAGACGCTTGATGCGCTACATGGCCACTTACGACCTGATGGAAACCGTGCGTAATACAAATCAATGGTTGGGTGCCTCCGCCCTCGCCATGGCATCGTATCCGGTTTTCAGCATGGTGCCAAACCCTGCTTTGCAATGGATGGCCGCCTGGGGCGAAGTGACCGAGCGTACTTTCTCGCGCATGGTCGCCAAACCCGACTGGGGCATCCGCACCTTCACCGATGACGGCAAAGACCACCTTGTCAAAATCGAGCCTGTTGTGGAAAAGCCCTTCGGTGACCTGATCCACTTCCGCGTCTCCGGCCGCCACACCCGCCCGCGCAAGGTTCTCCTCGTCGCGCCGATGTCGGGACACTACGCCACCCTCCTGCGCTCCACCGTCAAATCCCTGATCGTGGATTGCGAGGTCTATATCACCGACTGGCACAACGCCCGTGACATCCCCGTGTCCGAAGGCAAGTTTGACGTCGAGGATTACACCCTCTACCTCGTCGATTTCATGAAGCACCTCGGCCCCGACACCCATGTCATCGCCGTCTGCCAGCCCGCGCCCCTCACCCTCGCCGCCACCGCCTATCTGGCCGAGATGGAGCCCGAGGCACAGCCCCGCACCCTCACCCTCATCGGCGGCCCGATCGACCCCAACGCCGCGCCCACCGAAGTCACCGACTTCGGCCACCGCGTCACCATGGGCCAGCTCGAAGAGATGATGATCCAGCGCGTCGGCTACAAATACAAAGGCGTGGGCCGCAAGGTCTATCCGGGCCTCCTGCAGCTGTCGTCCTTCATGTCGATGAACACCGATCGCCACGGCAAAGCCTTCATGGACCAGATCCAGGCCGTCGCCAAAGGCGAAGCCTCTGACCACGACGCCCATAACCGCTTCTATGACGAATATCTCGCCGTCATGGACATGACTGCGGAATTCTACCTCTCCACCGTCGATCGCGTCTTCAAGAAAGCCGAAATCGCCGCGAATACCTTTACCATCAAGGGCCACAAGGTCGACATCGGCAAGATCACCAATGTCGCCGTAAAAACCGTCGAAGGTGCCAATGACGATATCTCGGCCCCCGGCCAGTGCGTCGCCGCCCTCAACCTCTGCACGGGCCTGCCCGACAGCATGAAAGCCAGCCACCTCGAACCGGGTGCAGGCCATTACGGCATCTTCGCCGGCAAATCCTGGCGCAACAACATCCGCCCGCTGGTGCTCGATTTCATCGACACCCACTCCGGCCCCCGCACCAACGCGAAAGCGGCAAAGCCGAAAGCCGCAGCAGGCGCCAGCGTGGTCAAACTCTAACCACACCGCGCTTCATGTTCCCGAAAACCCCGCTCCGGCGGGGTTTTCTTTTGCACCCATGGGAGTCGCGCCCTCCGGAGCTCTTGGGAGTCGCGCCCCCCGGCGCTCTTGCTTTCCGAAATATCCTGGGGTCCGGGGCAGCGCCCCGGTCCAAGGCCTCACATCTCGTCGTTCCGGCTGGGGGTCGCGAGCACTTTCGGCACATTCGGCGTGCCATCGTTCTCCATCGCATGGCCCTCGAAGAGCGGCAGATGTGCCGGAACCAGCGTCTCCGCCCTGCCCGCCTCTAGGAAAATATGCTTGTCCGTTTCTGGCCGGATCACGATCCAGTTCGGATCATCGAGCGTGCCCGCATAGATCCCCGCCGCTCCTGCAAAGCGCTCGAAGGTTTGGAACAGCTTCGTGCCGCAGTTCTCGCAGAAATGGATATGGATCTCTTTCCCGCTCCCCGTCGACACATGGGTGTACACCTTCGGCACCCCGCGCGTCACCACGATGTCATCCCACGCCACGGCAGCCTGCACCATATAAGCCGCCCCCGTCGATCTCTGGCAGAAACGGCAATGGCACATCGTCACCCGCGCAGGCCGCTTTTCCACCGCATAGCGCACCGCCCCGCACAGGCACCCGCCCTCTGCTCTCTCCATTCCCGGCATCTCCTTGCTTCACGCTGCCCGTTGTTCCTGTCAACACAGCGGATTCTCCCCGCCATCACAAGCCCACACCCTTGACCAACCCCACACAGAAGGCTCTCCTCTCCCCCAGAGGAGAGCCCCATGCCCACCACCTTTCTCGAATGCGCCCTGAACGGCCCATGGTCCCGCGCCAAACAGCCCCTGATGCCCATCACCCCCGAAGAACTCATCGCGGAAGGCATCGCCTGCGCCCGCGCCGGTGCCACTGTGATCCATCTGCACGTCTATGACCCCGCCACGGGCCGCCAATGGGAAAACCCCGAAGCCTACGCCCGCGTCATAGAAGGCATCCGCGCCGTGGAAGACGTGATCGTCTACCCCACGCTCCCCCTCGCAGGTTCCCTCGACGCCCCGCGCCCCATGACCCCCGAAGAACGCTTCGCCACAGTGGAAATCCTCGCCCGCCAAGGCCTCCTCGAATGGGCGGTGATCGACCCCGGCTCCACCCAACTCACCGCGTTTTCAGACCTCCCCGATGGCCCGCCCGGCTTCCTCTACCGCAACAGCGAAGAAGAACTCCGCCACGGCCTCACCCTCGCCCGCACCCACGGTTTCCATCCGTCCTACGCAATCTACGAACCGGGGTTCCTGCGCTTGGGCGCGGCGCTCGCGCGCAGCATCGGCAGCCCCACACCGATCTACCGCTTCATGTTCTCTGATGGCTTCACCTACGGTTTCCCGCCCCGCGCCTATGCGCTCGACGCCTATCTCGCGCTCTTGCAGGAATGCCACGCAGGCGCGCCGTGGATGGTCGCAGGCCTGCAGGTCGAACTAAGCCCGATATTAGAGGCCACCCTCGCCAAAGGCGGCCACATCCGCGTCGGCCTCGAAGACGCGCCGTTCTACAGCCTCACAGGCAACCTCGCCCAAACCGAAGCCGCTGCAACGAAGATCAAGAACGCAGGCTATGGCCTTGGAACTGCAAAAGAACTGCGCGCTCTGATGCGTTGATCATTTCAGCACATAGGGTTGCTTCATCCACGCCCGCAGCACATCTGTCACCACCTCGGGCTGCTCCAATGTCGGTAAATGGCCCGCCCCTTCGATGATCTCCAGCTTCGCGTAAGGGATCAGTTCCGCCATGAACGTATGTCGCCGCACTGGCGTCAATCCGTCATGCTCGCCACACAGCACCAAGGCCGGAGCCTTGATCCGCCGCAGCGTCGCCTACTGATCCTTCCGGCGCTGCAAGGCGCGGCACTGGCGGATAAACACCTCCGGCCCCATGCTCCGCCCCATCTCCGCCACGACGTTCATGATCTGCAACCGTTGCGGCCCCGGCGCCAGATGGTCAGGCTTCAGAATGGCCCGCATCATCTCCTCGAACCGCCCCGCCTTCGCCCCCACAATCAACGGCTCATAAGCCGAGGCCGATTGCGGCGTTTCCGCCAGCGGGTTCGTATCCATCAAGGCGATCCGCGTCACCCGCTCGGGCGCGCGGCGGATGATCTCCATGGCGATGATCCCGCCCATACTCAGGCCCGCCAGAGCAAACTTCTGCGGCAACCCGGAAAGAATAGCGCTCGCGATCCCCTCGATCCGCTCGCCCAAAGCATTGGGCACCACCGTCACTGGCATATCGCGCGACAACGCGTTGATTTGCGGCGCGAAAAGTCGCGCGTCGCACATCATTCCCGGCACCAGTACAAGTGGCTCCATGCCCGCCCCCTATCCTTTTGGCCCACAATCGCAGAATGGCCTGCAAGGTCAACAGGTCAGAGGCCTTTTGCCCAATCCACAATCGCCTGAACCGCCCCATCGGTGTTTCCGGGTGACATGATATCCCCCGCCACCACATGCAGATAGGGATCAACATCCGCCCCCGAGGGCGCCTCCACCATGGTCACATTCCCGCCCCAACGCGCTGCAACCTCGCGCGTCGCTTCGGCCTTCACTACGCGGTCGGCATCGTTGAAATAGAGCATCAAGGGCACCTTGATCGCCCCGTGTTCGGCATCGCGCGCGGCCTTCGCCACCCGCGCCATCGGCAACGTCGCCACCATCGGATAGTCCGTGGTCCAGTGCATCGCCTGCCCCGGATTACGTGGCTCGAAACTCCGCCTCTCCCCCACCAAGAGCGGCACCCAAGAACGCGCTGCCGGGAAGGTCAGCAAAGGGGCTGCCGGATTGTTCACCGCGAAATTGGGCGAAATCATCACAACGCCCGCCACCCCTTCCGCCAGATCAGGCTGGGTCATCGCCAGCGTCGCAATCGAACCGCCTGTGGAGGTCGCGATCACAATCACCCGTTCGCCCACCTCCCGCGCCACGGCCAAAGCTTCCGAGGCGTCGATCATCCAATCCGTGCCCGAAGCTTCTCCCATCGCGTCCGGAGACGTGCGCCCGTGCCCTGCAAATCGCGTGAACACAAGGTTCGCCCCCAGCGCCTCCGCCACCTTGTCCGGCACCGGCCTCACCTCTTCTGATGAAGCCGAAAATCCATGCAAATACAAAATACTTACAGGAGTCTTCTCACGTGACGCATGAGAAAATATTACCCGTTTCTCTTCACCCGCCCGCAGGTCCGAAAACACTGCCTCTCGCGCCTCGAATTGCTCCGCCGTCACTGCGCCACTCCGCGCCGTAAGGTCCAGCGGCTCGTACGGCCCGAAGGCCCAAAGCCCCGCCGCCAGCGCCACCAAAAGCAGCACCAACCGCCACACCCATCGCATCAACCAGCGCATGCCAGCACCTCTTCGACCGAGCATTCAATCAGCGCCAAGCACTCGGGGTTCGAGAACCGATGGTCCGCCCCCTTCACCAGTGTCAGCCGCATATCCGGCCCCTCGGCATGCGCCAGCAACCGATGCGCCACGCTCTGATCCACATCCGCATCCGCCGTCCCTTGCAGGAACCGCACAGGGAAGGGCAACGCCAAAGGCGCGCGCAGCACCAGATGCTCCCGCCCATCCTCGATGAGCTTGCGCGTGATCACATAAGGCCCCTCGGAATATTCCGACGGCAACTCCACCCGCCCCCGCTGCAAAAGCTGATCCCGCTCTGCCGCCGAGAAACCCGCCCACATACTGTCTTCCGTGAAATCCGGAGCCGCCGCGATGGTCACAAGCCCCGCCAACCGCTCCGGCATGGCACGCACCACCAGTAGCGAAATCCACCCCCCCATTGACGAGCCAACCAGCACCTGCGGCCCCTCGGTCAGATGCGTGATCGCCGCCTTCGCGTCATTCGCCCAATCGCCGATGCAGCCATCGAGGAAGTCCTCCGAAGACGCCCCGTGCCCCGAATAGTCGAACCGCAAGAAGGCCCGCCCCGTCCGCTTGGCCCAGTCCTCCAAAGCCTGCGCCTTGGTGCCCGTCATGTCCGAACGGAACCCGCCCAAGAACACCACGCCCGGCCCTTTGCCAGCCGTCCGCTCATAGGCAATCCGCCGCCCGTTCGCTTCGAGAAATTCCATCAGCCCCTCCGAAAATCCACGCCACCCGTGCCCGCACCGCGCAAATCGGCAGGCGCCGCCCAGGTCTCGGGGTTCACAATCAACGCGGCCAAGGCCTCCGCCCCGGCCTCCAGCATCGCCTCGCCCTTCGCCGCCGTCGAACGCGCGGGATTGCCCGCCACGCCGTTCGCGGTAATCGCTGCAAAAGGCCGCCAGCGGTAGGATGCCTTCCCTGCCGCCAAGAACCGCCCGCCATCCATGCCCTGCGCAAGCCCCGCCAGATCGGACGTGTCCACCAAAGCAGGCTCGCACACCATCATCATCGAGGTCTCCGCCTCGCAGGCATGCATCACGCCCTTCTGGTCCTCCAGATGCCGCGAAAGATCCTCGCCCGCCTCGGTCACATAGGTCGTGCCCACCAAAGTGGCCCCGCAATCCACCGCCAATTCATCGCAAATCTGCTGCATCGCAATCATATTGCCGCCGTGGCTGTTCGAGATGAGGATATCCCTGAACCCTTGCCGCACCAGCGCCGCCACCAGATCCCCCACCAGCGCACGGAAGGTCGCATGGCTCACCGTCAAGGTGCCGCCAAACGGCATGTGATGCTCGGAAAGCCCCGACCACACTACAGGCGTCACCACCACCGGGCGCTTCGGATAGGCCTTTCGCGCCGCGCGCACGGCAATCTCATGGCCAAGCCGCGTGTCCGTCATCGTAGGCAAATGCGGCCCGTGCTGCTCGATCGAGGCGATAGGCAGGATCACCACCGCATTCGCCTCCGCCAAAGCGCGCACCTCCTGCGCCTTGAGCCGCTGCCACTCTACATCCGCCATGATCCGAACCCCCTGTTGCTTCCAAAACATCGTGGCCCCAGTTCGGCGCGGGCGCAAGCCGCTCCCCGTTGACTTTGCCCGCCACACGGCGCAAACCGCGCCCACACATATTACCCGCAACCGGGCGTTCCGTGGGCGCCAAACCGACGAAGAGAGCCGCTATGGCCCAGATTTCCCTCACCTTCCCCGATGGCAATGTGCGCGAGTATCCCGCAGGCATCACCCCTGCCGAGGTCGCAACCTCCATCGCTCCGTCGCTGGCCAAAGCCGCGATTTCCGCGCAAGTGAACGGCGCACATTGGGATCTCCAGTGGCCGATCAATGAAAGCGCCGCCCTCGCGATCAACACGATGAAAGACGATGGCCCCGCCCTCGAACTCATCCGTCACGACCTCGCCCATATCATGGCCCGCGCCGTGCAGGAAATCTGGCCCGACGTGAAAGTCACCATCGGCCCCGTGCGCGATCAGGGCTGGTTCTACGATTTCGACCGCGCCGAGCCCTTCACGCCCGAAGATCTTGGCCAGATCGAAGCCAAGATGAAGCAGATCATCGCCGCCCGCGAACCGGTGAAAACCGAAGTCTGGGACCGTGCGCGCGCCATCGCCCATTACGAGGCCGCAGGCGAGCCCTTCAAGGTAGAGCTGATCAACCGCATTCCCGAAGGCGAAGACCTGCGGATGTACTGGCACGGCAACTGGCAGGATCTCTGCCGCGGCCCGCACCTCCAGCACACCGGCCAAGTCCCCGCTGACGGCTTCAAGCTGATGAACGTGGCCGGTGCCTACTGGCTGGGCGATTCCACGCGCCCCATGCTCCAGCGCATCTATGGCGTCGCGTTCAAGAACCGCGATGATCTCAAAGCCCACCTCACCATGCTCGAAGAGGCCGCCAAGCGCGACCACCGTAAGCTTGGCCGCGAGATGGATCTCTTCCACATGCAGGAAGAAGCCCCCGGCCAGATCTTCTGGCACCCGAACGGCTGGACCATCTACACCGAGCTGCAAGACTACATGCGCCGCCAGCAAAAGCGCGGCGGCTATGTCGAGGTGAACACGCCCCAAGTGGTGAACCGCGTTCTCTGGGAGAAGTCCGGCCACTGGGCCAACTACCAAGAGAACATGTTCATCGTCGAGGTCGAGGAAGAGCACGCCAAGCAGAAGACCGTGAACGCGCTGAAGCCGATGAACTGCCCCTGCCACGTGCAGATCTTCAACGTCGGCCTGAAGTCCTATCGCGAACTGCCGCTCCGCATGGCCGAATTCGGCTCCTGCAACCGCTACGAACCCTCGGGCGCGCTTCACGGCATCATGCGCGTGCGCGGCTTCACGCAGGACGACGCGCATATCTTCTGCCGCGAAGACCAGATCGAAAGCGAAACCAAGCGCTTCATCGAATTCCTGTCGCGCATCTACCGCGATCTGGGCTTCGACAAGTTCCGCATCAAATTCTCCACCCGCCCCGAAAAGCGCGCGGGCACCGACGAGATCTGGGACAAGGCCGAAGCGGCTCTCGCCAATGCCACCAAAGCGGCCGGCTATGATTTCGAACTCAGCCCCGGCGAAGGCGCCTTCTACGGCCCGAAACTCGAGTTCGTCCTCACCGACGCCATCGGTCGTGACTGGCAGTGCGGCACACACCAAGTGGACTTCGTGCTCCCCGAGCGTCTCGATGCAGTCTACATCGGCGAAGACGGAGCCAAGCACCGCCCCGTCATGCTCCACCGCGCCACCTTGGGCAGCTTCGAGCGTTTCATCGGCATCCTGATCGAAAGCCACGCGGGCAAACTGCCCTTCTGGCTCGCACCGCGCCAAGTCGTCGTCGCTTCCATCGTCTCGGATGCGGATGACTACTGCGCCGAAGTGGCCGAGATGCTGATCAACGCAGGCGTCCGCGCCGAGGTCGATCTGCGTAACGAGAAGATCAACTACAAAGTCCGCGAACATTCGGTCGGCAAGGTGCCTGTCATCCTCGCCATCGGTGCCCGCGAAGTGGCCGAGCGCACGGTTACGCTGCGCCGCCTCGGTGAAAACCAGACCCGCACCGTCGCCCTCGACGGGGTCGTGGCGGCACTGGCCACCGAAGCCACCCCGCCCGACCTGGCCTGATCAAGAAACTCGCGCCCTGGCAACACACCGGGGCGCGCAGCCTGCCCTCAGAACCGAACGTTGAAACCCACCGTTGCGGCATGATTGACGCGGCCGGAGCTGAGTTGTACGGTGTAGGAACTGCCGAACTTGGCATTTTTCGACAAATCCACACTCAGCCCTGCATCCACCACCAAGGCATCCCGCGCCACAGGCACACCCGCCACCGTGAAAGCCGTGCCCCCGGCAAAAGCATGGCTCGCCCCCGGTGCATCACCAAACGCATGCCGCCAGCCGATCCCGCCCGAAAGCGTGGCCTTGTTCCGCCCCAGATCAAGCGGCATTTCACCCCGCACACCCAGCGTGGTGAAGGTGGTCTTGACCGATTGCTTGCCACTCGTCAGCGCCGCAGCACCCCCCGCCTCGGAATAACCGTCTGTCATGAGGTTCACATAGGTTAGGTTGGCGTAAGGCTCGATCCGCCCCTTCGCGGTCTCGATCGTATACGCCGCCTCGGTAAAGGCTTGGAAGCTGCGCGCCTTATAGGAGGCCGACAGGCTGTCCGCGAACCCCGTGAAGGCCACATTGCGAGAGGTATCAAGCGCGTGCCACCCGTAAGAAAGCCCGCCCTTCAGCGAAAACGCCCCCCAAGTCCTGCCCGCATAGGCCCCGAGCGTATAGCTCTCCACCTTGCCCGAAGACATCCGGTCCGAAACGTCGAGGCCACTGCGGGAAAACCCGCCCATCACCCCGAACGTAACGTTCTCGTTCACCTCCGCATCGGCCCCGATCATCAACCCGCCAATCGTCCGCCCCAGCGTCGCGGCATTGCCGTCACCGCCCCACTGGTTCCAACTGCCGATCCCCTGCACCCAAAGCCCGGCCTCATCGGGCGCTCCACGCAACCGCCCCAGCGCCGCCTCACGCGCGAAACGGCTGTCTTCGATCAAAGCCGTCTGCGCCGAACCATGGATTTCCCCCGATAGCTGATCCAGCGCCACCGGAGCTTCCGTGTTGGAGAGGTTCAGAACCGCCGTATGCAGCGCCCCCGCCCCGATCGACATAACGCCCCCACAGGTGGCGTCCTGATTGAACGTCAGGCTCAGCGCCGTGCACGGCGCCGCCGGAGCCACTAGTGCCGAAGTGATATGCACATGATCGGCATCGTAGCTGTCGGAGAAGGTCAGGAAGGCATAGTCATCCGTCACACTGTCGAAGGAGCCCGTCACCGTCGTATCGGCGCGCACCACCGTATAGATCGTGCCCGGCGCATAGGTCGTGCCATCATCCGTGCCGTTTTCCGGCGTCACATGGATGGTGCCACCGTCGATCTGCACAAATCGCAAGGAGTCGATGAAGTCGTTATTCACGCCAAAGGCATTGCCCCCGTCATTCAACTCGACTTCCAAAACCGAGCCCGCCGCGAGGGTCAGGTTCCCCGTCAGGAGCGAACTGATCGAACTGGCCCCGCCAACCGGATCACCCGCCGCCAGCGTCGCACCGGGATTGACGGTCACATTCCCGCTGATCACGCCAGTCCCACCCAAGGTGCTCCCGCCCAGCGCAAAGACAGTCGGATTGGTCAAAACCCCCGTCACAATCGCGCGCCCGTTATTCACTTCGAAATCGCCCGTGCCCGAGTTTGACCCGTCAAACACCAGCGTGCCCAGATCGGTGAATTCGATATCGCCCGTGCCGATGATATCGTTGCGGATTTCGGTCACAAAACCCGCCCCCGCCGCCGTGCCGTCGCCAACGCGCAAAGTGATATCATTCGCACCTATATTGATGTCGTCCCCGGTCAGCACATAGCCATCGGCGGCAAACTGCATCCCTTCATCCACATTGATTGCGCCCCCCGCCGCATCAACGCTCACCAAACCGCCCGGCGCGGCGAAGCTCGACCAAGCCCTCCGCGAAAGCTACCACGCCGCTGATAACACACGGTTTTCATTGGAAAATATCGAAGGCCAACCGCTCGAAACCCTCACCTTCCGCTTCGCCCCCTCGGCCCAAATCATCGCCTTCGACCACCCCGTTTTCAGCATCTGGACCCACCTGCAAACCGGCGCTCCAATCCGCGGAAACGCTCCCGAAACCGTCCTCATAGCCCGCGCCGATTACTCGCCCGCGCCCTATCTCCTTCCCCCCGCCGAGGCCGCCTTCATCACCGCCCTCTCCCAAGGCCACCCCCTTGGAGTGGCACACGAATCCACGCTCGCACATCACCCCGACTTCGACCCAACCCCGGCACTTTCCCTGCTCTTCTCCTCGGGCGCCCTCACTTCAGGGAACCCCACATGATCACCCTGCGAAACCGCCTTCTCGCCCCGCTCGCCAATCTCGAGCCACTCCTTCCTCTCCTCGCCCGCCTCATCTTCGCCGCCACCCTAGCCGGCTACTTCTGGGCCTCCGCCCTCACCAAACTTGGCCCCTCCCCGTGGCAACCCTCCACCGGTGCCTACGCCCAGATCCTGCCGCGCCTTTTCGAGCGCGTAGGCTATGACGCCTCGCAACTCTCACCCCCCCAACATCTTCTCGTGATTTCAGGCACTTGGGCGGAGTTCCTCCTCCCCGCGCTCCTCCTCATCGGGCTCTACACCCGCGCCGCAGCGCTCGGGATGATCGGCTTCATCTTCGTGCAAACCCTGACCGATCTCTTCGGCCACGGCGCGCTTTCCCAACCCGAAACCCTCGGCGCATGGTTCGACCGTGCGCCAGACAGCCTGATCCTCGATCAACGCGCCTTCTGGTTACTTTTGCTTAGTATTTTGGTGATCAAAGGGGCTGGTGCGGCGTCGGTGGATGCGTGGCTTACGCGTCGTCTTCCATAGCCCGCATATGGGGCACCAAAGCGGCCAGAATGGCGCCCGCTCCGATGAACACCAAGGGAGCCATGGTAAAGGCCGTGTATCCGTACCCGAGTAACAGCAAAAAAAACGCCGCCGCCATCAGCGCAGCACCGAAATAAGCCCCCCGAAGGCTCAACACACCGCCGAGGATGGCAAGAACCGGTGCTAAATAATGCGCCTCCCACCGGAACGGAGACAGCACCGCTTCCCCTTCTTGCCCCGCTTGGTCGGAAAAGAGCCCGATATTGCCACTGTTCTGCGCCAGAAAGCCGCCAACCCAGAATGCCGCAACACCCCCAACGATCCCTAACATCAAGGCAACATTACGCATTTCGGCTCCCCAAATCTTAACGAACCCTAGGCAAGTTTAGAGTTGGAAGAAAGCCTTCACACTTCGTTAACTTGTGTCTGTGTCGTCGCAGTCCAACCGAGGAACATCTTGCCATCCTCGCGCAGGAAAAGCGGCCGTTTCATCAGCGCAGGATGGGCTTTCAACAGCTCCAAAACAGGCCGCGCCTGCTCTTCCGCGCTCAATCCACGCCACGTCGTCGAGCGCGTATTGAGCAGATCGTCCGTAAATTCAGCAAATGCCCGCTCCAGAATCGCATCGGTCAGCGGTTCTTCACGAACATCTAAAAATTTCGCTTCTGGAAGAGATTTCAATGCCTTACGGCACGTATCACAATTTTTTAGGCCAAAAATCTGCATGGTCGGCTCCTTTTTTTGGCGCAACGCGAAATTCAAACCCGCTTGTCGCTTGATTTTTGTAAAAGCCGTGTAATCCTCTTTGGCGTGACTTGGAACTAAGGTCTTCGCCTCCCGTAAGCGCCGACCCCAACTATCCGGTGACATGGGCCCCGACATCCCGGGGAGATAGAAGACTGAAAGGAGGCACGGTTATGCCTACCGGCACCGTGAAATGGTTCAATACCACTAAAGGCTACGGCTTCATTGCCCCCGATGGCGGCGGCAAAGACGTTTTCGTTCATATCTCGGCCGTCGAACGTTCCGGTCTCACCGGGTTGGCGGACAATCAGAAAGTCAGCTTCGAGATGCGCGAAGGCCGCGATGGCCGCCAGATGGCTTCGGATTTGAAGATCCTCTAACGAAAAAGCCGGATGCTTGAAGCACCCGGCCTACGCTCTCTGGGCGGTACCCCTTCGGCGCCGCCTTTCTTATTCGTAGTAGCAGCCCTTCTCGCCCACCGGGCAAACCATCTTGCGCTGCGGCTTGCGCGCCACATACTTCACCTTGCGCGGTGCAGACGTCGCCTTCACTTGCTGGTAGCTCATCGTATGGTTCGGCGTACCGCAGCAGATCACGCCATCAATGGAAATCGGCTGAAGGCCGGAAAGGCAGTAGTTTGCCGACGCATGGTAGGGATAGATTTTCGCATCCATCGCACTCGCTGGCAGCGCCGCCAACACAGCCAGCCCGAAGCCCGAGATCATGGCAGCTTTGATACCCATCGAATTGTCTCCCATTGCAAACGCCGCAAACACAGTGATTGCACTGAGTTAACCGCGAACTCGGAAGGCCGTCCAGCGAAAATTAGTCTTTTGGCTATGAGATTATACCATTCGGATTGACAGACGCAACAAAGCGACCCCCGCCCAAGCCGAAACACCAGTCAGCACGGTGCCCCAAGCCAGATCCAGCGCCACCATTTTCCAAGACCAAAGCTTTAGCGTTGCCATATTGGTGAACTCGTAGGTGCCGTAAGCCAGCGCCCCCACGACCGCCCCTTTTACCAGCGCATCTCCTGGCGCTCCGGCCACAAACGCAGGCCAGGACACGAGCCATACCAGCCCTGCGATATAGGCAACGTAAAACAGCGCCGCCGCCCCGTAGAGCGGCTGAGGCCGCATGATCTCGCCAATGTAGGTTTCATACAAAGGCGCCAGAACGCGCGTCAGCATGAGCGCGTCAAGCACAAGAAACACCGCAACGGTGATAACGAAAAGCCAGAAAGCCACGGACATTCCCCCTCAAACTAAAGCGGATACGTCCGTTGGCGCGCTTTAGATCACTCTTTGTCGATAAGCGCCCGGAACTCCCGCCATTCGCCCTTCGACATGCCAGAATTCTCTTCGGTCACCGCTTCACCGCGGATCATGCGGCGGATGCAGTCCAGCCCGGTTTTCGAAACAGCCGCACCGCCCATGCGGTAATCCTCGAAGGCCGCATAGGTCTGGGGCACCCAATCCGCCACGATCTTGCACATCGCTTCCGCATAAACGCGGATTTCGTACTGTGCATGGGCATCCGCCCGAAGTCGCAGGAAATGCAAGAGGTTATGCAGATCGGTCTTCCAGTACCACTGCGTGTAGATATTCGCAGGCAGGTTCATCCGCGCCAATTCGCGCGCCAAACCTTGCTGACCATCCTGGCTGATCATTGCCTCGTAATGGTCATAGGCCCGCGTGCAATCCTCGCGCAGCCAGCGCAGCACACGCTCGGCCTCCTCGCCCGTCAGTGCCTCGCCCCGGCCCTGGTTGTTGATCACCGATTGTGCCGCCAGCGCATCCTGCGACGGGATGTAGAACTCGCGATCCAGAATCGAATAGCGCGCCGAATATTCGTTCACATTGGCGGTCCGGTGGCGGATCCACTGGCGCGCCACGAACACGGGCAGCTTCACATGTAGCTTGATTTCGCACATCTCGAAGGGCGTCGAATGCCAATGCCGCATCAGATAACGGATCAGGCCCGCGTCATTCTGAACGCTCTTGGTGCCCTTGCCGTAAGAAACTCGCGCCGCTTGGCAGATCGCCGCGTCGTCGCCCATGTAGTCGATCACCCGCACGAAGCCGTGGTCGAGAACCGGATGCGCCGTGTAAAGGTGCTTCTCCATGCCTTCGGAAACCACGCGCAACGTCGAACGTGTCTCCTGACGTTCTGCTTCGATTTCTGCCAGCTGCTCCGGGGTAATCGGCATGAACGTCTCCTCTTTCACGACTCGCTTGGGCCTACATATTGCCCAGCCAGCAGCTTAATGCCACTGCCCCGTGTGACGCAGGACGCACCTTGCCACTAAAACCGCCGAGAACGCCTATCCTTATTGGCATTTTACCTATCCCTTTAGAAATTGTCGCCAAACAGGAAATCCCGCAGAGGGCAGGGCAGTGCTTCAGAAAAAACTCGGCAGTTTGGCCGTTATCGCGTTCCTTTCCGCCTGCGGTGGCTCCAACCCCTTCATCGACAATTCGGACACGACGGACACCGGAACCGGCACTGGCACGACCGATGGCACGCCGATCACCTCGGATCGCACTGTGCCGCCCGGAACCGCAAGCCCCACCCCCGCAGCTGGCATCTTCCGCCGCGAGCCCACCTCGGACGAGGACAACAGGTTCGGTGATGGGGCGGCCCAGAGCATCGTCTACGATTCCGGCACCGACAGCTTCACCATCACCGGCCTCGCCTTTGACGGCAACAACACCTACACCCGTAGCACCGCCGTCAGCAGCCTTGGCCCCTACGCGGTCTACGAGGCAGCTTCGCAATATCCGGATGCGGTTACCAGCAGCCCGATCAACCAGATGACCCACCGCGCCGTCTATGGCGTCTCGACTGGCGGCGATGTCGAATTCGCGATTGTCCGTACCGGAGCCTATATCGCCTACGGTTTCGGCGGCTTCATCTACCAGCGCAATGGCGGTGTTACTCTGCCCACGGCAGGCCAAGCCAGCTATTCAGGCCCCTATGCAGGCCTGCGCGGTTTCGTCGGCAAGTGCGGCATCGAGTATTCGACTGCCGACATGGCCATCGACATCGATTTCGACGCCTTCACTGCAAAATCCGGTGCAGAACAAGCCGCCGTGCGCGGTCGCCTGACCAACCGCGAAATCTACGATGTCAACGGCAATAATATCACCCGCGACATCCTCGACGCTCTCGAAGCCGAATACGCAGGGATGACCTACAACAGCCTGCCTACTGTCGTCTTCGAAGTCGGCCCCAGCGTGATGGACGCGAACGGCGAAATCGTCGGCAATGTCGGCAACTCGCTGAACACCCCGAATGGCGCGATCACCTTCGAGGAAGGCAAGTATTACGCCCTCATCTCCGGGGATGCCACGCAGGGTAATGCCAGCAACATCGTCGGCGTGCTCGTCTTCGAAACTACGCAAGACCAGCGTTTCGAAAACGTCACCGTACACGAAACCGGCGGCTTCATCCTCGGGCGCAACTAACCCATGCGGCGCACCTTGCAGTTCGCGGCGCTCTGCGTCGCCCTCTGCATCTCGGGCACGGGGCAGGCGCGGGCCGAAACACTCAACGCCGCCGATTTCCACACCAAGGCCGTCGAGGCGCTGGCTGCGGGCGATGCCCATACAGCGCTCGCCATGGCCGAGGCCCTCCTCGCCCGCGATCCGCAGGATTTCGACGCCGATCTCCTCCGCGCCCGAGCCGCCCGCGAATTGGGTCAGACCGCGGATGCCCTCAGCGCCTCGGAAACCGCATGGGGGCTTGCAGCTACCGATTTAGAGCGCCATGCCGCCGCCCTCGTGCGCGCTCAGGTGCTATCTTCTGTTGACCGCCGCACCGCCGCGCAGCTCTGGCTCCGCCGTGCCGTGCAATATGCGCCCGACCCCGCCTCCCGCGCCCGCGCCATCCGCGATTTCCGCTATGTTCGCGCCCGCAATCCCGTCTCCGTCGATCTTCGCTTCGGCCTCACGCCGCGCTCGAATATCAACAACGGCTCGGTGCATTCCTCGGCGCGGCTCTTCGATCTGCCCTTCGAATTCCAGCTCTCCGGCACCGCGCAAGCCCTCTCCGGCCTTGAAACCTCTGCCGGGGCAAGCCTCCGCTACCGCATTTCCGAGGCCCCCACCCACGCCACCGATCTGCGCGTCTCGCTCGACAGCCGCAGCTACACCCTTTCCAAAGAGGCCCGCGCACTCGCCCCAGCCGCACGCGGATCGGATTACGGCCAGATCAACCTGAGCGCCGGCCTCCTGCACCGCTGGTCCGATCCGACAGGCCGCCGCGAATGGCTCGTCGGCGCCGATCTTGGCCGCCTCTGGTATGGCGGCGCCCCCTACGCCGATGTCGCGCGCCTTACGGGCGGGGTGAACCTCGCGCTCCCCAACAGCCAGCGCCTCTCCATCGCGCTCACCGAGGAACGCAACCGCGGCCCGCTTGCTCCCTCCTCCGATGTTTCCCGCGTCGCTCTCGGCTGGTCCGCCCCCCTGCCCTCCGGCCCCATGCTTTCCGTCTCGGCCACCCTGACCGACAGCGCCTCCGCCACCTCCAGCGCCGACTACCGCGACCTCTCTCTCGGGCTCGATATCGCGCCACGCCGCCAGTTCTTCGGTGCGGAAGCGACTTTCTCACTCGACCTGCGCGGCAGCGACTACCCCGCCAACCCCTTCGCCGCAGGCCCCCGCCATGACCGCGAAGTGGCGGCCTCTCTCTGGCCTTGCCGAAAGCCGAATATCTCGGCTTCAAACCCGTAGTCACGCTCTCGGCCCGCAAGAACCGCTCGAACGTCGCGATCTACGAAACCCGCGATATCGGCCGCTCGCTCGGGTTCTGTTCCGCCTTTTGATTGGCTTCCGGTCTCGACATCCGGCCCCGTTTCCCTAATCTCTGCCCGAAGAACAAAGCGAGGGCGCGATGCAAATCAAATATCTCCACACAATGGTCCGGGTGAAGGATCTCGAAAAGTCGATGGCTTTCTACAAGCTTCTCGGCCTCAAGAAGACACGCCAGTATGACAGCGAAGAAGGCCGCTTCACGCTGATCTTCCTTGCCCCGCCTGAGCAAGAAGAGTGCCCGGTCGAACTCACCTATAACTGGGACGGCGACGATGGCCTGCCCTCCGACAGCCGCCATTTCGGCCACCTCGCCTATGCCGTGGAAAACATCTACGACATGTGCCAGCACCTGATGGATAACGGCGTCACCATCAACCGCCCGCCCCGCGATGGCCGCATGGCTTTCGTCCGTTCGCCCGACAATGTCTCGATCGAACTGCTCCAGATGGGCGATCCGCTGCCGAAAGCCGAGCCTTGGGCCTCGATGCCCAGCACCGGTCACTGGTAACCGTTAGGGCGCGGGGCGAACTCCCCGCGCGCTTTCCCCGCCTCAGTAGATGTATCGGATCTGGTCGGCCCAGTAGCGTTCCATCCGCTTCGGCCCTACCGTCACATCTTCAAGACTCGCCGCCTGCAGAATACCCCGCGCCGAGATCCCTTCGGCTTGCCGCGCAAAGAGCGCCGCCACCAACTCGCAGATCGTCCGCCCCTTGGCTGTCAACCGCACCCGCACCGAACGGCGATCCACTTCGCAGCGCTGGTGGTGCATATAACCCGCCTCGACGAGCTTCTTCAGGTTATAGTTCACTTTCGAACCCTGATAATACCCGCGCGACTTCAACTCGCCCGCCGACACTTCCTGCTCGCCCACATTGAACAGCAAAAGTGCTTGCACCGCGTTGATTTCAATAACCCCCACGCGCTCGAACTCGTCCTTGATCACATCAAGAAGCAAGCGGTGCAGGCGTTCGATCAGGCTCAGGGCCTCTAGGTATCCCGTCATGAGGCCAATGTCCCCTTGCGGGGTATCGGGGGCCTGAAAAGAGGAATGAATACTCATGTTTGTCTCCGTGCTGTCCGCTCGGACACGAGTTCTGACGGCAAAACCCGAAGATCGGGTTAAACCGGAGGCATTCCACTAAAATCCGAAGTATTCTCTAGGCGTTGATCAGGCGACGGATGCGCGCCACCAGATCGGCATGGGCTTCAGGCGCGCCCATCTGGCCGGTCACCCACTGGTAAAGGTCCTGATCGTTCTCGTCGAGGAGCGCCTCGTAGCGATCGAGCCCGGCCGCATCCATCCCGCCCAGTTCTGCCTCGGCGAAGCGCGACAGGATGATATCCATTTCCTTGATCCCGCGCCGTATCGAGCGCATGCCAAGGCGTTTCAGCCGGATTTCCCGCGTTTCCGTCATTCCTCGCGCTCCTGCACTTTGAATTCACGCAGCGCCTTTTCTACCCGACCGATCTTCTTTGCAAGAGCCTCGGCCTCGTCGCGGAGCGCCGCAAGGTCCGCCAGCGCTTTTGCCAGCTCAGGCGAGGAACCGCCCGCCTCTGGCATCGCTACACCCTCGCCTTCACCGTTCAGAAGCCACACCACCGAAACGCCCAGCATGCCCGCCATCGTGGTCAACCGGTTTGCGCGGGGATCGGCGCGGTCATCTTCCCAATCTTCCAGCGTCGAGGTCTTCACACCCAACCGCTTCGCCAACTGTTTCGGCGTCATATCCGCCGCCTCACGCGCCGCGGCAATCCGGTCTCCCAACGTTGCCACATCCGCTGCATAGTAACCTTGGGCGCTCATGTGCTCGTTGTCAGCCATTGCTCTTCTCCTTGTCCACTTGCTTGGGATTTCGGCGCACCCTATTAGGAACCGACCCGAAAGACAAACGGAGCCCCCATGTCGATCCTCGCAGCCTCCCTCAAGCGCGTGAAACCCTCACCCACCATCGCCGTCTCGAACCTCGCGATGGAACTCAAAGCACAGGGCCGCGACATCATCTCACTCGGCGCTGGCGAGCCGGATTTCCCCACCCCCGTGAATATCGCGGCGGCAGGCATCAAGGCGATCGAACAGGGCAAAACCCGTTACACCGCCGTGGATGGCATTCCCGAACTCAAGAAGGCGATCTGCGCCAAGTTCAAGCGCGAGAACAACCTCGACTACACCCCCGCGCAGATCTCGGTCGGTACGGGCGGTAAGCAGGTGCTCTACAATGCCTTCATGGCCACGCTGAACCCCGGCGATGAAGTCATCATTCCGGCGCCCTACTGGGTCTCCTACCCCGATATGGTGCTTCTGGCCTCCGGCACGCCGGTGATCATCACCGCCACGCTGGAAAACAACTTCAAGATCACGCCCGAGCAACTCGAAGCCGCGATCACGCCGAAAACCAAGTGGTTCCTCTTCAACTCGCCCTCGAACCCCACAGGCGCGGGCTATAGCCGCAGCGAATTGAAGGCCCTCACCGATGTGCTCCTGCGCCATCCCCATGTCTGGGTGATGACCGACGACATGTACGAGCACCTCGCCTATGACGACTTCAAATTCTGCACCCCGGCAGAGGTCGAACCGCAACTCTACGACCGCACGCTCACCGTCAACGGCGTGTCCAAAGCCTATGCCATGACCGGCTGGCGGATCGGCTACGCGGGCGGCCCGAAGGATCTCATCGCCGCTATGCGCATGATCCAGAGCCAATCCACCTCGAACCCCTGCTCGGTCTCGCAATGGGCCGCTGTGGAAGCCCTCGATGGCAGCCAGGATTTCATCGCCCCGAACGCGCTGATGTTCGCCCGCCGCCGCGACCTCGTGGTGAAAGCGCTCAACGCCATTCCGGGCATCACCTGCCCCAATCCCGAAGGCGCATTCTACGTCTATCCCTCCATCGCAGGCCTCATCGGCAAGACCACTGCGAACGGCAAGACGATCACCAATGACGAGGATTTCGCCACCGCTCTGCTCGAAGACACCGGCGTTGCCGTAGTATTCGGATCGGCCTTCGGTCTCTCGCCGAACTTCCGCATCAGCTATGCTACCTCGGATGTAGAGCTTGCGGAGGCCTGCAAACGTATCGCATCCTTCTGTGAGTCGTTGACCTGATCACCGACTGCGTAAACAGTGCTTGGTGAGCGGACGTAAGGAGAAGGCATGGCGGGGGAATTGCCCGAGTATTATTTTCGGGTTTGGGAAAACGGCGCGTTCGTTTTCCGTGTCGATACGGAAAACCGTCAACGTCGGATCGAGATGGATCAGATCGCGACGGCAAACATCCGCAATGGCGATATAAAACCGCAAGGGGATCGCCAGCTCACCGAGGAAGACATCTCGGTCATCCGTGACTGGATGGAGCAGCGTCTCGCCACGCTCGCCGCCCGCGACATCGACGATATCCACCGCGCGGTCGACTACCTCAACCAGACAACCCACTGGGCGCAGTCAAAAGCCACTGACGCCCAGTTAGATCTGGTCACCGATTCTCTCCTGCTCGCGATGCATGATCTTCGCTCGGTGTTGGTCCGGAAAAGGGCCGACAGGCTCCTTGCGAATTACGAAGCGCGCACCCAAGCCGAATAAGGCTCAGGCAGCGCGCTCCAATCTGGGTAGGGACTGCCGCCAGAAGCGTAGCATCATGAACCCGCCAGCCACGGCCAGCCCCGCCGCTAGCCCCAGCCAAACGCCCACACCTTCCCAGCCCACAACAAAGGCCAGCACGTAAGCCATGGGCGCACCCACGCCCCAATAGGCAATCGTGGCGATAATCATCGGCACGCGGGTATCCTGCACCCCGCGCAACAGGCCCAGCGCCATCACCTGCGCCGAATCCGCCGCTTGGAAAAGCGCCGCCGCCGCCATCAGGGTCACGCCAATCACGATCACCGCCGCGCGGTCGGGATCGTCCGGCGCAAGGAAAAGCCCGATCAGCAAGTTCGGAATGGTCAGGAAGGTGATCACCGTCAGCACCACGAAAACGAGCGACAGGAAAATCACCGTCGAAGCCCCTGTCCGCAGTTCCGCCAAGTCCCCTGCCCCGAGCGACCGCCCGGAGCGGATCGTCGCCACGTTGCTCAACCCCACATGCAGCATGAAGGTCATCGACGAGAGTTGCAGTGCAATCCCGTGCGCCGCCAGCGGCACAGTGCCGAGCCACCCCATCATCAAGGACGCGGCCGAGAACAGCCCCACCTCCGCAATATTCGTGATGCCGATCGGCCAGCCCAAGCGGAACACCCGCCACAAGGCTTCCCAATCCGCCCGCCAGAACCGCACGAACAACTCATGTTCCGGCACCGCGCGAATCGCATAGGCCACGATCACCACCATCGAGGCGAGTTGCGCCGCCAGCGAGGCCCAAGCCGAGCCCGCAAGCCCCATCTCCGGCGCTCCGAAATGCCCGAAGATCAGCACGTAGTTCAGCGCGGCATTCACCGCGACCGCCGCCAGTGTCGCCCACAGCACGATCTGCGTGCGTTCCAGCGCCGAAAGGTAGCTCTTCAGCACCATCACCATCAGCGCCGGAAAGATCGACCACCCCGCAATGGCGAGATACAAGCCCGCACCCTCTGCCAGCGCTGGTCCCTGCCCCAGAGCACCCAGCACCCCCTCGGCCGAAAGCAGCGCCGGAAGCGTCAGCACCCCGTAGACCATGGCAATCCAGATCGCCATCCGCGTCACCCGGCGGACCTGCTGCGCCTGCCCCGAGGTCTCGGCTTCCGCCACCATCGGCATCAGGGCCCAGGCAAAGCCAGACCCGAAGATGAAGAGGATGAAGAAATAGGTCGAGCCAAGCACCTGCGCGGCCAGCGCTTCCACGTCATACCAGCAGCATGAGTGAATCCGTGAGCCAGATCGAGGTTTGCGCCAGATGGCTGCCAATGAGCGGCAGGCCCAGGGTGAGAATGGATTTAACATGTTCATTACGGGTCATGAGATAGCGCTAACCCTGCTCGGAAGCACTTTCAAGCCACGCCGTCACGCCGCCCGCATCAAAAGCTGGAGTGCTGCCAAGGCCACCACGGCCCCCGAGATGATTTCCAAAGCCGACATCGCCCGCAGAATCCCGCGCCCTTCCGCGATCTGCGCCAGCACCCCTTCCCGCATCGTCACGGCGGCCAAGGCGACCAAAAGCGTCACCGACGCCGTGCCAAGGCCCATGGCGAAAACACCTGCGATACCCGCCGCATGGATGCCCATTTTCGCCGTAATGATCAGCAAGAAAATCGCCCCCGTGCAGGGCCGGATCGCTACCGCGCCAATCAAGAGAAGCGCATCCCGCAACGAATGTACCTCTGCTACCTGCTCCAGCGTCGGCCCATGGGCATGGCCGAAGCCGCAATTCGCGTCATGCACATGGTCATGGCCATGCTCATGCCCCGCGCCATGCTCTGCCTCGGGCCGGAACGCCCCGAAAGCCCGCCGGATGCCCCGAGCCAGAAGCCAGAACCCGACCCCCGCGATCGCCGCATAGGAAACCGACGCAAACCAATCCTCCGCCGCGCCTTCCAGCGCCGTTTTGCCAAGTTGCAAAACCCAGATCCCGAAATACACAAGCAAAACGGCCGATCCGGCCTGCGCCAAGCTCGACGCCACCGAAAGCGCCCCCAAGCGCGTCAGAGAAACTCGCTGCGCCATGCCATAGCCGCCGATCAGGATCTTGCCGTGCCCCGGCCCCGCCGCATGGAAAAAACCGTAGGCAAAGCACAACACCAAGAGAGAGAACAACGCTCCGGGCTGGCCCGCCTTCAACGCTCGCACGATCCGCGCCATAGCGGTTTGCGCCTCGTGCTGGCCTTCCGCGGCCCAACGGTCCAGCACCGCCATTCCGCCCAACCCCCATAGCCACACCGCTACAGCCAGAACCGCCGCCACAGGTAACAGCCAAGCAAGCCGCCCCGCGCTCACTTCCCGCATTCGACCCTCACAACATCCGCAAATGCTTCGCCAACTTCCGGGTATTCGTCGTCATTCTTCGGCGGGTTCTTATAAAGCTCCTCTTCGACCAGCGTATAAGCCTTGTCGAGATCCGCCGCTTCGATCCCCACCGTGCACCCCTCGGGTGCCGTTACCCGCCCTTGCAAATCGTAAGCCGTGTAGAACGTCGGATCATAAGCGCGCAGCGTGAGCGCTGAAACCGGCTCCACAAAACGCCTCACATGGCCCGAAACCAGCATCCCGTTCTCGAGCACTGTCTGCGTGCCAACAGGGGCTCCAAGCACAAGCGCATCCCCACTCGGCCCCACCGCGTAAAGATCGCCCTGAAACCCCTCAATCCAGTTCAGATCGAAGCCCTTCACCGTCTGCAACTCAGCGTCCGTCAGAAACCCGTCCGCATCCGGATCAAGCCCCATGTCTTCGAGGATCAGCAGCGAATAAAGTTCGTCATAGGCCCAAGTCACCTCGAGCTCAGTCACCTGCCCCGCATCGTTCGTGCGCAATGTCATGGAGATATCGACAAACACATGCGGATGCGCCGAAAGTGGCGTTGCAGTGCATAGGAAAAGGGCGGTGCAAGCGGCGCGAAAATCCATCATGGCTTTTCTTACTCCGCCGTTTCCATCCGGCAAAGCCCCCACGCATTAGCCACGCAGCTTCCCGCCTAAATCCTACTCAGCCGAATGTTCAGCCAACCCGCGGCGCGCCCGCAGCGGCGTAACGATCCCCGGCGGCGGTGTATCGTTTTCGCTGAAAAGCTCAGGCAGCAACCGCTCCAGATCCATCCGCAAACGTTTGATATCCCGCTGGGATTGCTCCTCCGCCAGATCAAGCTCCATTGCATGGGCTTTCAAATCCTCCACCACGGCCCGCGCATCGTTCAGCCGTTCCGAGAAGGTCTCGATCTCCTCATGCCGCTGCCGCAAGAACAGCCGCGCCCGCGACACCTTCTCTTCCGAATAGACCCGCGCCAGATCACGCGATGCAAAGCTCATCCGTGCCGCGATTTCCAGAAGCTCCGGCCCCAGGCTGTCCAGATCGGGATGACGGCGCAAGAAAGCCAACCGCTCCTTCACCGCGTCGAATTCCGAGACCAAACGGAACGCCGTCGCACGATCCGCCGCATGGGCAATGAGATAGGCCCGCGTCACGTCCCGCATATTCATGTCGAATTTCCGGTGCGACTGCTACAGCGCCAGCATCCGTGCATTGGCTGGCAGAAAGAACATCAACCCGACCGTCAGCACAGCGAGCCCTATTTCGGCCCACATGCCCGCCGCAGGCACCGCCGCGCCATCCAGCACCAGCCCGAGTTCAGGCCAGTTCCAAAGCCCGACCGCCGCCCCGAGGCGCTGCACAGACACCCTGACCGCCAGAGCCACCATCAACCCTAGAGAAACCCGGTGCCCCAAACCCAAAAACAATCGAAACGCGTGCGCCACAGCCATCGCCGTCGTCCCCCCAGAACAGACAGATACTTTCGGATATACTATTAAGCCTAGGAGGTATAATTTCCCAAGGGAAAATTTACCTTAAGTCACTGAAAAAACTTGATTGATTCTACAATGGAAACAGTTTCAGGCTTTGCCCGGTTTTCCGCTGAAAATCCCGACGATCAGCGAAAGCAATATGCAACCTGTGAACAGGTAAAGCCCCCAAGCAGGCTCCACATGCCCCAACCCGATCCCCTTGGCCAAGGTAATATAGATCGCGATCAGGAAAATATCGGCCATCGCAAGCTTCCCCAGAACGCCCAGAACCGGTACCGCCCGCGAATCCAGCCAGCCGATATGCACCAAGGCCAGCCCGAGGGTTTTCAGCATCGGCGCGAAAATCGCGAAGAAGGTCACCACCAGCGCCAGCACCACATCGCTCTGCCATAGCGATTGCAGCCCCGTCACCACACTGATTTCCGACAGCCCGAAAATCGGTAAAAGCCATGCCCGCATTAAAGGCGCGAACCACGAAACTGGAAACAGCACCAATAGCGCAAGATTGAGCCAGCGCAGCACCGCTCAGAGGCCCCGCATCAGGTCGGTGATCATCAAAATCCCGCTCACGAGGATGAGCATCGGATCGATGTTCAAGAGCCGCAAAACCCCCACGGCATCGAAAAGGACCAGAAACACCGCCGCCGTTGTGAGGTTGGTATTGCGAAAGGCCCGCCGCGTTTCGGCATCCATCTCCTCGCCCCGCCGCCGCGCCGAATAGAGCGGCCAGCCGGTCACCAGCAGCACCGTCCCCTGAAGCAACGGGAACAACGCGAAAGAGAGCCAAAGCGGAATGGTTTCAATCATCTCAAGGCCTTTTTTCCCACGCTAGAAGCTGGGCGCGCCCCTTACAAGCGGCTTAACGCAGGGTCTCGATCGGCCCTTCAGGGCGTCCGTGGATAAACTGGTCAACGTAAGCGTCCCCGCTCTCGTCCAACTGCCCGACAGGCCCCACCCAACGGATTTTCCCGCCGTGCAGCATCGCCACCGTATCGGCAATCGCGCGCACCGAAGTCATGTCATGCGTGATCGTCATCGCGGTTGCACCCATCTCGGTCACGATCTCGCGGATCAGGTCATTGATGACGCCTGACATGATCGGATCAAGCCCCGTCGTCGGCTCGTCGAAGAAGATGATCTCCGGCTCCGCCGCAATGGCCCGCGCCAAGGAAACCCGCTTCTGCATGCCCCCCGAAAGCTCCGCCGGAAACTTCTCCGCCACATCCGGCGAAAGCCCCACACGGCGCAACTTCTCGATGGCGATTTCGCGCGCTTCCGCCTTCGGTCGCTTCAACGCTCCCCGCATCAGCCGGAACGCCACGTTCTGCCACACAGGCAGCGAGTCAAAAAGCGCCCCGCCCTGAAACAACATCCCGAACCGCGCCAGAAACGCGTCACGGTCGCCATCCTGCACCGGAACGTCATCCACCGTGATCGTGCCACTATCCAGCGTCACCAGCCCCAGCACGCATTTCAACAGAACAGACTTCCCCGTCCCCGAGCCACCAATGATCACACAAGACGTGCCCGTCGACACTTCAAGGTTCACCCCCCGAAGCACATGGTTCGACCCGAAGGCCTTATGAACATCCGTGAGCGTGATCATGCTGAAAAGAAAAGCTCCGTCAGAATGTAATTCGCCGCGAGGATCAGCACGCTTGCCGCCACCACCGCCGATTTCGTCGCGCGGCCCACGCCTTGCGCCCCGCGCCCCGATTGCATCCCGTGATAGCAGCCCATCAAGGCCACGAGGAAGCCAAAGACCGCCCCTTTCACGAGGCCCGAAGCCACGTCCCATGTCTCCAGAAAGTCCACGGTGTTGCGCAGATAGGTTGCGGAATTGAAATCAAGCCGCGTCACCCCCACGATCCAGCCGCCCAAAATGCCGATGGAATCCCCCACCGCCACCAGAACCGGCACCGCCAGCGTCGCCGCCAGAACCCGCGGCAGGGTCAGGTATTTCATCGGGTTCGTCGAAAGCGTCACCAAAGCGTCGATCTGCTCGGTCACTTTCATCGTGCCGATTTCGGCGGCAATCGACGAGGCCACCCGCGCCGCCACCATCAACCCGCCCAGCACAGGCCCCAACTCGCGTACCATGCCGATGGCCACGATCGAAGGCACCACCGCTTCGGCATTGAACCGCGCGCCCCCCGCATAGATCTGCAAGGCCAATGCGCCGCCCGTGAAAAGCGCCGTCAACCCGACCACCGGCAGCGAAAGCCAACCGATCTGTACCAGAGCCTGCAGGAATTCCCGCGTGTAAAACGGCGGGCGCATAAGATGGCTCACCGTCTCGCCCGCAAAGATCGCGATCCGCCCCACATTCGCGAGGCTCCCCAGCACCGTCCTGCCCAGACGGGCCAGCACCCCGATCATACCTCGCCCTCGTAGCGCCGCTCGTAGCGCGCCCCGAGCGAAGTCAGGATCTCATAACCGATAGTGCCCGCATTCGCTGCCAGATGATCCGCCCGCTGATGCTTGTTCAAAACCTCGAGCGCCGGCGGCACCTCAGCCAGATCCGTCACATCCACGGTGATCAGATCCATCGAAATCCGCCCCACAATAGGGCAAGCGCGTTCTCCGGCGAAGAGCGAAGTCTTCGCCCCCATCGCGCGGTACAACCCGTCGGCATAGCCCGCCGCCACTGTCGCGATCCGCGAGGGCCGCGTGGCGGTCCATGTGTTGGAATAGCCCACGGTCTCGCCCACGGCCACATCGCGCACCTGGATCACAGGCAACGCCAGATGCACCGCCGCCCGGCCATCGGTGAAAGGATCCGCGCCATGCAGGCCAATCCCCGGCCGCGTGAAATCGAAATGGTAATCGCGCCCGAGAAGTATCCCGCCCGTCGCCGAAAGCGAACGCGGCACATCAATCCCTGCCGTCATCTCCTTGAAAACCTTGAGCTGACGCGCGTTCATCACATGGCCCGGATCATCCGCGCAGGCGAGGTGCGACATCACGAACCGCGGCTTCGGCATCTCGATCTGCCGCAAGCCCGCCCAATCCGCAGGCTCGAGCCCCAAACGGTTCATTCCCGTATCGAGCTGGATCGCGAAGGGATGGCCCGGCAAGGCCTCCAGATGGCGCAACACCTGATCGAGCGAATTGAGCACAGGCGTCAGCGCGGCCGAAGCAATGCGCCGCCCGTCCCCCTCCATATGCCCACCCAGCACATTGATCTCCGGCCCCTCGCCCAAGGCTGCGCGCAGCGCCACGCCCTCTTCGGCCAGCGCCACGAAAAACCGCCGCGCACCCTTCAAGGCCAAGGCGCGCGCCACAGGCCCCGCGCCACAGCCATAAGCATCCGCCTTGACCACCGCTGCGCTTTCGCAGTTGGTAATGGCATCCAGAGCGGCCCAATTGGCCGCCATTGCGGAAAGATCGACGGTAAGAACAGGTGCGGTCATGATGGCTCGTTCATGCCAGAGGAGGCGGCAAGGTCAAGAAAAAAGGGCGTAGCCTCTATTTCTCTTTCCCAAATATCCCCGCCGGAGGCGGAGAACCGCGCCCCGCCCGCGCCCCATCTCCCGTCTGGACGCCCCCGCCGCTTTCGGCAATATCTTCTCCATGGCCAAGAAATCTCCCTCCTTCACCTGTTCGGAATGCGGTGCGGTGCACACCCGCTGGTCCGGGCGCTGCGATGCCTGCGGGGCATGGAACACGATCGTCGAGGAACGCCCCCTCACCGAAGGCGCAGGTGCCCTCGGCGGCAAGCGCGGCGCGCATGTGCCCCTCACCGATCTCGCCTCCGAGGAAGCCCCGCCGCCGCGCACCTGCTCCGGCCTTGAGGAACTTGACCGTGTTCTGGGCGGCGGCTTGGTGCCCGCCTCTGCCATCCTCGTCGGCGGAGATCCCGGCATCGGGAAATCGACGCTCCTCTTGCAAGCCGCCGCGCGCTTCGCCGAAGCGGGCCTCTCTACCGTTTACGTCTCGGGCGAAGAAGCATCCGCCCAAGTCCGAATGCGCGCCCAGCGCCTCGGCCTTGGCAAAGCCCCTGTGCGCCTCGCCGCCGAAACCAACCTCCGCGACATTCTCTCCACCTTGGAAGCCGAACGCCCCGGCCTTGTCATCATCGACTCGATCCAGACCATGTGGGTCGACACCGTCGAAAGCGCGCCCGGCTCCGTCAGCCAAGTCCGTGCCGCTGCACATGAGCTTGTCACCTTCGCCAAAAGGCGCGGCTGCTCGGTGATCCTCGTCGGCCACGTCACCAAGGAAGGCCAGATCGCTGGCCCCCGCGTGGTCGAGCATATGGTCGATTGCGTGCTCTATTTCGAAGGCGAGCGCGGCCACCAGTTCCGCATCCTCCGCGCGGTGAAAAACCGCTTCGGCCCTGCCGCCGAAATCGGTGTCTTCGAAATGACGGGCGGCGGCCTTGCCCAAGTCACCAACCCCTCCGCGCTTTTCCTCTCCGAACGCGGCCAACCCGCTGCCGGCTCGGTGGTTTTCGCAGGCATCGAAGGTACGCGCCCCGTTCTGGTCGAAATCCAGGCCCTCGTCGCCCCAACACCCCAAGCCCAGCCCCGCCGCTCGGTCGTGGGATGGGACGGCCAGCGCCTCGCCATGATCCTCGCGGTTCTCGAAGCCCGCTGCGGCATCCTCTTCGCAGGCCTAGACGTCTATCTCAACGTCGCAGGCGGGTTGAAGATCAGCGAACCCGCCGCCGACCTCGCCGTCGCCGCCGCCCTGCTCTCCGCGCGGGAAGATGCGCCGCTCCCTCCAGAAACAGTGATTTTCGGCGAAATCAGCCTCTCCGGCGCGCTCAGACCCGTCGGCCAGATGGAAAACAGGTTGAAAGAAGCGCAAAAACTTGGTTTCACCACTGCGATTGTGCCTGCGGGCGGCAAAGGCGTTTCTGTGGCCGGTATGGCTACCACGGAAATGTCTGATCTCGCCGCCTTTGTAGGCGAAACGTTCGGAGCGGGCTGAGGTCCGGCCAAAGGGGGCTGACATGGAAGGCTTTACCATCATCGACGGCGTCGTCGGTCTGGTCATTGTCGTATCGGCGATACTTGCCTACTCGCGCGGTCTCGTGCGTGAAGGCCTCGCGATCCTCGGCTGGATCGTGGCCGCCATCGTCGGCGTCATGTTTGCCAATCAGGCAGCGCCCCTGATCAAGGAAATCCCCGTCGTTGGCGGCATGATCGCGGATAGCTGCGAGCTTTCGGTTCTCGGCGGCTTTGCCGCGATTTTCGCCATTGTTCTCGTGGTCTTCTCGCTCTTCACGCCGCTCTTCTCCAGCCTCGTGCAGCGCTCCATCCTCGGCGGCCTTGATCAGGGTCTGGGCTTCCTCTTCGGCGTCCTGCGCGGCGTCCTATTGGTCGGCGCGGCCTTCTTCGTCTATCAAACCATCGTAACCTCGCAAGACATCTCCATGGTCGACGACAGCCGCTCGGCCCGCGTCTTCGCCCGCCTCACCGGCAGCTTCGAAGAGCAAAACCCCGATCAGGCCCTTGGCTGGGTCACCCGCCAGTACGAGAACCTCGTTTCCACCTGCGACGCCCCGACCTGATCTTCGGTCGTATCCAACCGTGACAGTCTGGTGACAACACCCTATAGGGAGGTCAACCAGACCCCAGACGGATTCGGAGGCCTCCTGTGACCGATAACGTAACCGCTCGGCAAATGCCCCTTTCCCACCCCTTCGATGACGACAAACTGCGCGAAGAGTGCGGGGTTTTCGGGGTGTTGGGCGTGTCAGACGCCGCGAATTTCGTCGCCCTCGGCCTCCACGCGCTCCAGCATCGCGGCCAAGAAGCAGGCGGGATCGTCGCACATGATCCGGTCCAAGGTTTCAACTCCGCCCACCGTTTCGGCTATGTCCGTGACAATTTCACCAACGCCTCCCTGATGCAAACTCTGCCCGGCCCGCTGGCGATCGGCCATGTGCGCTACTCGACCGCAGGCAAGAAAGGCGCTGTCATCCGTGACGTCCAGCCCTTCTTCGGTGAGTTCTCCATGGGTGGCGCAGCCATCGCGCATAACGGCAACATCACCAACGCCAACGCATTGCGTCGCGAATTGATCGAGCGCGGCTCGATCTTCCAGTCCTCCTCGGACTCCGAATGCATCATCCATCTGATGGCCCGCTCGCTCCAGCGCACGATCCCCGAACGCATGGAAGACGCGCTCCGCCGCGTCGAAGGTGCCTTCTCCGTCGTCGCCATGACCCGCACGAAACTCATCGGCGTCCGCGACCCCCTCGGCGTCCGCCCGCTGGTGCTGGGCCGCATCGGCGAAGACGGCTGGGCACTCTCGTCGGAAACCTGCGCCCTCGACATCATCGGTGCCGAATACATTCGCGAAATCGAACCCGGCGAGATGGTTGTCATCGATGCGAACAAGGGCCTCGAAAGCCACTTCCCCTTCCGCAAACAATCGCCCCGCTTCTGCATCTTCGAACACGTCTATTTCTCGCGCCCCGACAGCATCATCGGTGGCCGCTCGGTCTATGAAACCCGCCGCCAGATCGGCGTGGAACTGGCCCGCGAAGCCGCCGTCGAGGCCGATCTCGTCTGCCCCGTTCCGGATAGCGGCACCCCCGCCGCCATCGGCTACGCCCATGAATCCGGCATTCCCTTCGGCATGGGCATCATCCGCAACCAGTACATGGGCCGGACCTTCATCGAACCCACCGAGCAGATCCGCAACATGGGCGTGCGCCTCAAGCTCAACGTCAACCGCGCCCTGATCCGCGGCAAACGCGTGGTTCTCGTGGACGATTCCGTTGTCCGCGGCACCACCTCGCGCAAGATCAAGGAAATGATCCTCGATGCAGGTGCCGCCGAAGTCCACTTCCGCATCGCCTCCCCGCCCACCGCCTGGCCCTGCTTCTACGGCGTTGATACGCCGGAGCGGGAAAAACTCCTCGCCGCGACCATGTCAGAAGACGAGATGCGCGATCACCTCGGTGTCGACAGCCTCAAATTCATCTCTCTCGACGGCCTCTACCGCGCCGCAGGCGAAGCTGGTGGTCGCAACGCCAAATGCCCGCAATATTGCGACGCCTGCTTCTCCGGCGAATATCCCGTGGCACCGTCGGATATGATCGAAAAGGGCTTTCAGGTGAAAGCGGCGGAATAAGAGAAGGGGGCGCTGCCCCCTCTGCCTTCGGCATTCACCCCCGGGATATTTGGAAAAGCGAGAGATTGAAAAATGAGCCTGCTCGATCTCGACAACCGTTGGCGCAGGTTGCAGGAACTCGGCGGGCCGGTGGACATCGGCTTCGAGGAACCGGAGGTCTGGCCGCACGGTGAACGTGGCGAGGCACCGGTTCTCGAAATCGGCGAGGATCGCCTCTCAGCCGATCTCTGCCGCCTGGGAGAACGCCGTTTCCTGCGCTGTATCGTCCACATCGGGATCGAAGGCTCTGATGGCGAAGTCGCTCTCCTCGCGCCTTGGGCCGAAGTGACGCATGAAGCCTTCTACGCCTATGTGGCCCATGCTTTCGAAGGCGCTCCGCTGCCGGCCGCATCTGATGCTTTGCTCGCAAACGCACTGCCGGATGCCGAGCTTGGGTCGAGTATCCTCTTGGCGTTCGATACCGAAGGAACGCGGCCCCTCGCCAAGGTCGATGCCTATGCGAAACCTATTTCCTTCGATGCTCTGCTTGACCTTTATTCCGAACTCGACCACGACCTCCGGCCAATACTGAGCAGCAAAGAAGCGCCATCCATATAACGATCTGTGGGCGCACCTATTCTGCATCCACGCAAAGGAGTTAGACATGTCTCGCAAGATTGCCCTGATCACTGGCTCCTCCCGAGGCCTCGGCGCAGCCCTCGCAGAAGCGCTTGCGCCCGAGTATCATATCGTCGCCGTCGCGCGCACCGTCGGTGCTCTGGAAGAGCTGGACGACCGGATCAAGGCCAAGGGTGGCGACGCGACGCTCGCACCCATGGATGTCACCTTAAAAGACGCAATGGCCCAGCTTTGCCGCGCAATCTACGAGCGTTGGGGCAAAATCGATCTCTGGGCCCACACAGCAATTCACGTGGCGCCGCTCTCTCCGGCGAACTTCCTCGATGCCAAGGACTGGGAGAAATCCGTTGCACTCAACGTCTCCGCCACAGGCATGCTGATCCCCTTCATCTCGCCTCTTCTTGAAGAAAGCGGCACGGCACTCTTTTTCGACGATCCGAGACATGGCGAGAAATTCTTCGGGGCCTATGGAGCCACCAAGGCCGCGCAAACCGCCCTCGCGCAATCCTGGTCCCTTGAAACCGCCAAGACAGGCCCGCGCGTCCGGATCGTTACGCCTGAACCCATGGCCACCGCAACGCGCGCCCGGTTCTTCCCTGGTGAAGATCGCTCTGTGCTTGCGCATCCGCGAGACGTCGCCGCCCGCATCCTGCAGGATCTGCAACTCCAATAAATTTCGCTTTCGGAAATATCCTGGGGTCCGGGGCAGCGCCCCGGGTCTCTCCGCCCTTGCTCCATCGCACACCCTCCTTTAGGACGGGTTTTACGAGCAGGAGGGCTCCATGCGAATTCTGATTACCAATGACGATGGCATCAACGCACCCGGTCTGATCGTCCTGCACAAAATCGCCACCGAACTTGCTGGGCCCAATGGCGAGGTCTGGACAGTTGCTCCCGCCTTCGAGCAATCCGGTGTTGGCCATTGCATCAGCTACACCCATCCCATGATGGTCGCCAAGTTGGACGAGCGCCGCTTTGCCGCCGAGGGAAGCCCTGCGGATTGCGTGCTGGCTGGGCTGCATGACGTGATGAAAGAAACGCCCCCCGATCTCGTGCTCTCCGGTGTGAACCGCGGAAATAACTCGGCTGAAAACGCGCTCTATTCCGGCACGCTCGGCGGAGCGATGGAAGCGGCGCTGCAGGGCATTCCAGCCATTGCGCTCTCGCAATATCTCGGTCCGAACAATTACCAGATCGATAACCCCTTCGAGGCCGCCGAGGTCCATGGTGCGGAACTCATCCGGAAGCTCCTGCCCTCACTTCTCGCGGACCGGCAGGATTACCGCTTGTTTTACAACGTCAATTTCCCGCCCGAGCCTGCAGATCGCGTGCGCGGCATCAAGGTCACCACGCAGGGTTTCCGCCGCCATACCCGTTTCTCAGTCGAGCCGCATCTCTCGCCCTCGGGCCGCCGTTTCCTCTGGATCAAGGGTGGCGAGCAGCATCGCCCCACCGAACCCGGCTCTGACGCCCATGCCAATCTCGACGGCTATATCTCCGTCACACCGATGCGGGCCGATCTCACCGACCACACGCTTCTGGAGGAGCTTCGCGCCATAGAATGAGCCCCGAGGACGCAGAGCGCAAAATGCAATTCCTCTTCGCACTCCGCTCCCGCGGCGTGACGGATGCCCGCGTTCTCGGTGCCATGGAAAAGATCGATCGCGGCCCCTTCGTGCGCGGTCTTTTCGCGGAACGCGCCTATGACGACACCCCCCTGCCCATCGCCTGCGGGCAAACGATTTCCCAGCCTTCCGTCGTCGGCCTCATGACGCAAGCCCTCGAGGTTTCCCCACGTGACAAGGTGCTCGAAGTGGGCACAGGCTCGGGCTATCAGGCGGCAGTTTTGTCGCAACTGGCTCGTCGCGTTTACACCGTTGATCGCCATCCCCGCCTCGTCCGCGAAGCCCGCGTGCTCTTCGATGAGTTGGGCCTGACCAACATCACCTCCCTCACCGCAGACGGTTGCTTCGGCCTCTCCGAACAGGCCCCGTTCGACCGTATCCTCGTCACTGCCGCCGCCGAAGATCCGCCCGGCCCCCTCCTCGCACAGCTCAAGGAAGGCGGCATCATGGTGCTGCCCGTCGGGCAAAGTGACACCGTCCAGCACCTGATCCGTGTCCGCCGGACCGCCAGCGGCTTCGATTATGACGAGCTCCGTCCCGTCCGTTTCGTGCCGCTTGTCGAAGGCGTGGCGCGCGAAACGTGACAACCCCTTTAAAACCCGTTATTCTGAACTCAAATTGGCTCAAAGCCTAAAGCTCCGGGTACACGGGGCAAAAAAGAGGATATCGAGAGATGACATTCCGCACCGGACGTATCGCGCCGCCCGCGCTCACGGCAGCCATGCTTGTTCTTGTCGCAGGCTGCACCAAGCCTCTGGATTTCGATCTGCGCGGCAATTTCGGCAATGCGCTCACCACATCCGAGGCCGCTCGCAATGCCACGGCAGCACGCCCTGCGCCTGACGCGCGCGGCGTCATCTCCTACCCCGGCTATCAGGTGGTCGTGGCGCGCCGCGGCGACACGGTGCAATCCGCTGCGGCCCGCGTCGGCGTTGATGCCGGCGAGTTGGCGCGCTTCAACGGCATCCAGTCCGGTGACGACCTCCGCGAAGGGGAAGTTCTCGCCCTGCCGAAGCGGATCGCCGAAATCACCCCTGCCGGGCAAACCGCAGCCCAACCGGGTTCGGTTGACATCACGACGCTGGCTTCCGGCGCGATCGACCGCGCTGGCCCCTCGGTGCAAACCTCTACCCTGCCCCCCGCCACCCAAACGGCCGCTGCAGCTCCCGCCGCCATCGAACCGATCCGCCACAAGGTGCAGCGCGGTGAAACCACCTATACCGTCGCCCGGCTCTACAACGTTCCGGTGCGCGGCCTTGCCGAATGGAACGGTCTCGGCCCCGATTTCGCGATCCGCGAAGGCCAGTATCTCCTGATCCCGATCGCGAACCAGCCAGCGCCCGCAACGGCGGCAGCCACCACCGCGCCCGGCCAAGGCTCGCCAACACCTGTTCCGCCCTCCGCCACCCAGCCGCTGCCGCAGGAAAAAACCGCGGCCGCGGCCGCTGCACAGGCCGCGCCCACCACCGCACCAAACCTCGGCAAAACCCAGACCGCCGCCAGCGCGGGCGGGGGTAAAATGGCCATGCCGCTCAACGGCAAGATTATCCGTGACTACAAGAAGGGCACCAACGAAGGCATCGACATTCAGGCCGCCTCCGGCTCGCCCATCGTCGCCGCCGATGCTGGCACCGTTGCCGCGATCACCGCAGACGCCGATCAGGTGCCAATCGTCGTGGTGAAACACGCAGGCAACCTCCTCAGCGTCTACGCGAATGTGGAAGGCATTACCGTCAAGAAAGGCGATAGCGTCTCGCGCGGCCAGACCATCGCGAAGGTCCGCTCGGGGGCTTCCAACTACCTGCATTTCGAAGTGCGCAAAGGCTTCGACAGCGTCGACCCGAATCCCTACCTGCGCTGAACGCCACCGAACAAAAAAGCGCCCCTCGGGGTGCTTTTTTCGTTTGAAGGCCTTAGAGCATTTCGAGAAAAAGTTGATAGACTTTTTCGCTTAGGAAATGCGGCAAGTCAAAAGCTTAAAGCGTTTCGCTGTTTCAACAAAACAGCGAAACGCTTTAGATCCGGACGCCCTTGCGCCCAGCGAGATCCGTGAAGAACTGCCACGCAACGCGGCCCGAACGGCTCCCCCGCGTGGCCTGCCATTCGATGGCCTCCGCCCGCATTTCCTCGTCCCCGATCGCCACACCATAAGCATCGCAATAACCCCGGATCATCGCCAGATACTGGTCCTGATCGCAGGGATGGAACCCGAGCCAAAGGCCGAAACGATCCGAGAGGGAAACCTTCTCCTCCACCGCTTCCCCGGGATTGATCGCCGAAGACCGCTCGTTCTCGATCATATCGCGTGGCATCAGGTGGCGACGGTTCGATGTGGCATAGAACAGCACATTATCCGGCCGCCCTTCGATCCCGCCATCCAGAACCGCTTTCAAGCTCTTGTAATGCTGGTCGTCATGGCTGAACGAAAGGTCATCGCAGAAGAGCAGGAACCGCTCGTCAGGCGCCGCCCGCAACAGGTTCAAGAGCCGCGCCACCGAGGGCAAATCCTCGCGCTGCAACTCGATGATCTTCAGGCCCAGCCCTTGGCGGCGCACTTCGCCATGCACGGCCTTCACAAGGCTCGACTTGCCCATGCCCCGCGCGCCCCAAAGCAGTGCGTTATTCGCAGGCATGCCGCGCGCAAACTGCAGCGTGTTCGACAGAAGCGTATCGCGCGAGCGATCGACCCCGATCAACAGCCCGATATCCACCCGCGAGACCTTCGTAACAGGCTCCAAGCGATCGGGGCTCGTGTGCCAGACAAAGGCATCCGCCGACGTGAAATCCGGCGCAGCCATCGGCGCCGGGGCCATCCGCTCAAGCGCGGCGGCGATCCGGTTCAACTCGGCTTCGCTCATGCCTTGCCATCCTTCTCGGCAGCTTCCTTGGCCAAATCCTCGTCGAACTCGCGGACAAGCAGGTCGTCGAATTCCTCTTCCGGATCGGCGGCCTTGGCGGCAGCAGGCGCATCCGCCTCGTCTTCATCGTCGTAATAGCCCTCGGCCCGCAACCGCGCCTCGCGCTTATTCTCGACGATCCGGACCAGCCAGATCGAAATCTCGTAAAGACCGTAAACCACCACAAAGAGAATCAACTGCGTCGTAACATCCGGCGGAGTCACGATGGCGGCAAGGATGAGAATGCCGACGATGGCGTATTTCCGCACCGCACCCAGCCCTTCGGCGCTCACCAAACCCGCCTTGCCCATCAGGGTCAAAAGCACGGGAAGCTGGAAGCACATGCCGAAAGCGAGGATGAATTTCAGCGTGATATCAAGGCTTTCGTTCACCTTACCGAAGAAGGTGATCTTGATGCCCTCATTCGTGGTCGGCACAACGGCAGCCCCATCGGGGATCGCAGCACCCGACGCTTCACCCGCACGGCTCAAGAGGTTCGCGAAGATCGACGACACATCGGCGAAGCCCAGGAAAAAAGCCATCGCCAGCGGCGTCACCACGAAATGCGCAAAAGACGCGCCCAGCATGAACATAAAGGGCGAGGCGATCAGGAATGGCAGGAACGCGCCCTTCTCCGAGCGGTAAAGCCCCGGTGCCACAAAGCGCCAGAGCTGGTAGGAAATCATCGGAAACGCCAAGGCGAAGCCGAAGACCATCGAAATCCGGAAGAGCGTGAACAGGTATTCCTGCGGGCTCGTGTATTGCATTGTAGGCGACGGATCGCCCAGCGCACGCAGCGTTGCCTCGATGGGGCCCAGCAAGAATTGCAGGATCGGTTCGGCCACCAAGAAAGCCAGGACCATACCGACGATGAACGCCATCACAGCGTTGATCAGCCGCGTTCTCAGCTCCGCAAGATGCTCGATCAGCGGGGCGCTGGAATCCTCCAGATCGTCTTTGCCACGTGTCATGTAGTGCTGTCCCCAGAGGCAGGCTTGGGTGCCGGATCGGCAGCGGCAATCGCGCCGGGATCATCGCCCGCCGAATTGGCGGCCGCAGCCTCCGCCTCGGCTTTCTTTTTCAACGCATGCTGCGCCGTGGCCTCGTGGATCTTCCGTGTAGCCTCGGCCCGATCTTCCGCGAGCTTCGCGGTTTCCGATCCGGGCTGCCATTTACGGAAGCTCTCCGTCGCCTCGTTCAGCTTGTCGAGCCCCATCTTCTTGGGGTCTGTGGCGGCTTTGAGAGAGGTGGTCACGTCTTTGACGCCCGCCTCGTCCGCCGCCTGATCCATTGCCCGGCTGAATTCCCGCGCCATCCCGCGCGCCTTGCCCATAAACTGCCCCGCCTTGCGGAACAGAATGGGCAAATCTTTCGGCCCCACCACGATCAACGCGACGATGCCGATGAGCAGAAGCTCGCTCCAGCCGATATCGAGCATTGGACTTACGCCTTGTCCTTCTCGGTTTCAGGCGTCACATCGCGCGCCGCAGCCGCGTTGTCCTCGATCTCCTTGGAGCCTTCCGACACGCCTTTCTTGAAGGCGGTGATGCCCTTGCCGACTTCGCCCATCAGCGAGCTGATCTTGCCGCGTCCGAAGAGCACCAGCACCACAACGGCGATGAGAAGAAGGCCCGGAAGGCCGATATTGTTGAGCATAGCTTTTCTCCCTGTCCGGTCCCGCGCGATGAAGCTGCGGGCCATCCGTATTCATGCCGTTCCTATGTAATGGGTCGCGGAAGGCGTTAAAAGGCTCAAAGGCGCTCAAGCCCGCGTTTTTTCGGCGCATGCTAGTGCAATACAGGCGGAACGGCGCCGCATTCCCTCGAAAGCTGGCTTTGCCTCTACCGTCGGATGCCTCCGGCGGGGATATTTTTCAAAGCGAAATGATTAGAGGAAGGCTTTGATCGCCGCCGCAACGCGATCCGGGGCTTGGTGCAAGAGCCAGTGATCGGTGCCGGGGATTGAAAGCCGTGTCAGATCGGGCACGTAGTCTTCCAGATCATCGGCGGCTTCCGGCAAAAGCGCGCGGTCACCTTCGCCCCAGATCAGAAGATGCGGGCAAGCGATACGCATCCGGCTCGGGTTCGGGGCGGGCAGGTCGCGGATCGGTTGGCCGGGCTTTGCCACTTGCACGGGCGAAGCCCGGTACCAATTGACCATGCCTTGCAGCCGCCCGGGGCGGGACCATTCGGTTCTGTAAGCCTCCAGCCTGTCGCCGCTGATCCAAGCCATATCCATATTGGCCGAGAACAAGGCGCGCAGTTTGGCAAAGCCATCGGCCGCCAGAAGATCCTCCGAGCCGTCGCGCCGGAGCCAGTCGATATATTGCGAGGCTGCCGATTGCGCGCCTCCTGCCGCCAGGGCCCGCTGGAACGGGCCGGGATGCACCCCGTTCAGCACTACGAGTTTCGCCACAAGTTCAGGGCGCAGGATCGCCAAGCCATAGGCAATCGCCGCCCCCCAGTCATGCCCGACTACCGCAATCGGCCCCTTCCCCAGCGCTTCGATCAGGCGCGCCATATCGGCGACGAGCCGCGAGGGGGCGTAGTGTTCTTTGCCTAGCGGCGCAGAGCTTTGCCCATAGCCGCGCTGATCCGGCGCGATGCAGCGGAACTGGCCCTGAAGCGCTTCCGCGACCTCAGTCCAAGCGCCCGAATATTCCGGAAACCCGTGCAAGAACAGCACGGGCGGCAAGTCTTGCGCCCCCCAAGCCAAAGCGTGGAAGCGCTCGCCCTCTAGTTCAAACCATAAAGACTCTGCCATACCCGATCCTCCCCACCCCATCGGACCTCGGGCAGCCCCAACAATCAAGCCCGGAAAACACGCTCTGATTTGACCCCCGTCAAGGAAATGGCCCGCAAGTTGCATTATCCTGTCGGGACATGAAAAAGGAGAAATGCATGGCCGATGCCCCCGAGATGTCCCCCGCCGTGGCTGAGGCCCCAGCCAATACGCCTGCGCCGAAGAAGCGGAGCCGTCCCAAGCCTGTGGATGAACAGGTGCGCCAAGCGTTCGAAAGCGGCGAATACCCCTACGCCGACCGGATGTCGCGCACGGTTTACGAGCACCAGAAGGCCAAATTGCAGGCCGAATTGCTCAAGGTGCAGATATGGGCGCAGGACACCGGGCAGAAATTCGTGATCCTCTTCGAAGGGCGCGATGCGGCGGGAAAAGGCGGCACGATCAAGCGTTTCATGGAGCATCTCAACCCCCGCTTCGCCCGCGTGGTGGCGCTGAACAAGCCCTCCGAATTGGAGCGCGGCCAATGGTATTACCAACGATATATCGAGCACCTGCCCACCGCAGGCAAAATGGTGTTCTACGACCGCTCCTGGTACAACCGCGCTGGCGTCGAGCGGGTCATGGGGTTTTGCGAACCCACCGAATATCTCGAATTCATGCGCCAGACCCCCGAACTTGAACGCATGTTCACCCGTTCCGGCATCAGGCTCTACAAATACTGGTTCTCGGTCACGCAGGGCGAGCAGCGCAGCCGCTTTTCCGCCCGAGCCACCGACCCCCTGAAACAGTGGAAGCTTTCGCCAATCGACAAAGCCTCGCTCAACAAATGGGCCGAGTATACCGAGGCCAAGGAGGCGATGTTTTTCTACACCGACATCGCCGATGCGCCCTGGACCGTCATCAAGTCAGACGACAAGAAGCGCGCACGCATTAATTGTATGCTGCATTTCCTGAATTCCATCGACTACCCCGGAAAGGACACGCATCTGGTGCATGCGCCAGACCCGATGATCGTCAGCCGCGCAGCCCATGCGATCCACCGCTCCGAGCATATCCTTGGCGCAGAGCTTACCGAACCTACCCCCTGACAACCGAGCGCCACCCAGGTGAGGTGGCGCTGACACTCGCAGAGAAGTGCAGGAGATATCGTCAGAGAAATTTCCTCAAAACCCTGAATTATCGCGATTTTTTTCAATGCGACGCGCGATAGCCTGGCGTGATTTCTCTTCTCGAAAATCGGGCCAAAAGACATCTAGGAGCCAGTACCCGACAGCATCCAGAACAGCGACTTGGACACGTCTCCGTCTGGGTGGAAGTTCGAAATCATCGTACATTGACCACTCCTGACTCAACCTTAATACGACTAGGGCAAAAACCTGTTTAGGTGGGCGGGCGGTAAACCCAAACGAGTATACCTCTGCTTTCTTATACAACACTAACGAGCATTGTTCGCTCGAAAATCACCCTTACGAATATTTGACTATGCAACGAATTTCTTTGATATGCTTTAGGTTAGGTAAAAAACTGGCCGTTTCGGGCGCTTCCCCTCAGGCGCGGCTTCCGGTAGAGGAGGCTCGATCAGAAAAAAAGGGCCCCATCGCGATGGAAAAGACCTTCGACGCCGCTGCCGCCGAATCACGCATCTCCGCTCTGTGGGAGGAAACCAACGCTTTCGCCGCAGGGGCTAATGCCCGCCCCGGTGCCGAAAGCTTCTGCGTGATGATCCCGCCGCCGAACGTCACCGGTTCTTTGCACATGGGCCATGCCTTCAACAATACCCTGCAAGACATTCTCGTGCGTTGGCACCGGATGCAGGGCCATGACACGCTCTGGCAACCGGGGACCGACCACGCGGGTATCGCCACGCAAATGGTCACCGAACGCGAAATGGCCAAGAACGGCGAACCCTCGCGCCGCGAAATGGGCCGCGATGCCTTCACGCTTCGCGTGTGGGAGCAGAAGAAGAAGTCGCGCGGGACGATCATTGGCCAGTTGAAGCGCCTCGGTGCCTCCGCCGATTGGTCGCGCGAAGCCTTCACCATGTCGGGTGCTCCCGCAGCGCCTGCTGGCGAGGAAGGCAACTTCCATGACGCCGTGATCAAGGTCTTCGTCGATCTCTACAACAAGGGCTTCATCTATCGCGGCAAGCGCCTCGTGAATTGGGACCCCCATTTCGAAACCGCCATCTCCGATCTCGAAGTCGAGAATATCGAGGTCGACGGCCATATGTGGCACTTCAAATATCCGCTCGCGGGCGGAGCCACCTATGAATACGTGGAGAAGGACGCAGAGGGGAACGTCACCCTCCGCGAAACCCGCGACTATATCTCCATTGCCACCACCCGCCCCGAAACCATGCTGGGCGATGGTGCCGTCGCCGTGCACCCCTCGGACGAGCGCTATGCCGCCATCGTGGGCCAGCTCTGCGAAATCCCCGTGGGCCCGAAAGAGCACCGCCGCCTCATCCCGATCATCACCGATGAATACCCAGACCCCACCTTCGGCTCTGGCGCGGTGAAGATCACCGGCGCGCATGACTTCAACGACTATGGCGTCGCCAAGCGCGGCGGCATCCCCTGCTACCGCCTGATGGATACCAAAGGCGCAATGCGCGCCGATGGGCCCACCTACGCCGAAAGCGCGAAAATCGCAGGCGAAGTGGCGCGCGGTGAACGCACGCTCACCGAGGCCGAAACCGACGCGCAAAACCTCGTGCCGGATCATCTCCGAGGCCTTGACCGCATGGAAGCCCGCACGCGCGTGGTTGCGGAAATCACCGCCGAAGGCCTCGCCGTGATGACCCGCGCCGATGACGCGCGATTGGGCAAAGCCGCCGTGAAGCCCGACGCGGAAGGCGCGGATGCGCCCGTGGCGCTCGTGGAAGCCAAGAAGATCATGCAGCCCTTTGGCGATCGCTCGAAGGTCGTGATCGAACCCATGCTCACCGACCAATGGTTCGTCGACACCGCCAAGATCGTCGGCCCTGCCCTCGATGCCGTGAAAACCGGCAAGGTGAAGATCATCCCCGAGAGCGGCGAGAAAACCTATTACCACTGGCTCGAAAACATCGAGCCGTGGTGCATCTCGCGCCAGCTCTGGTGGGGTCACCAGATCCCCGTGTGGTATGGCATCGGCACGCATGCCACCAAGTTCAAGGATGACGAGGGCGATGGCGCACTCGATCAGGTGGAAATGTTCCGCCTCCTCCTCGACGGTGCCTTCGACCAGCGCGATCCGGCCTATCACTGCGCCGCCGATTTCGGCGCGGTCGCGGGCAAATTCGCCGCAGACCTCGCAAACCTCCCCGCCCCGCTCCACGCAGCCCGCGTCGTGGAAGTCGCGAGCAAGGCCGAGGCAAAAGAGGTCCTGACCCGCTCGCTCGCTTCCTACGAAACCACCCAGGACCCGACCAAGCTCGTCTACCCGGTCTGGCGCGAAGAAGACGTGCTCGACACGTGGTTCTCCTCGGGCCTCTGGCCCATCGGCACCCTTGGCTGGCCCGAACAAACCCCGGAACTCGCGAAATATTTCCCGACCTCTGTACTCATCACCGGGGCAGACATCCTCTTCTTCTGGGTCGCCCGGATGATGATGATGCAACTCGCCGTCGTCGATGAAATCCCCTTCCACACCGTCTACCTGCACGGCCTCGTGCGCGACGCGAAGGGCAAGAAGATGTCGAAGTCCTTGGGCAACGTCATCGACCCGCTGGAAATCATCGACGAATACGGTGCCGACGCGCTCCGCTTCACCAATGCCGCCATGGCCTCCCTCGGCGGTGTGCTGAAGCTCGACACCCAACGCATCGCGGGCTACCGCAACTTCGGTACCAAGCTCTGGAACGCCTCCCGCTTTGCCGAAATGAACGGCGTCTGGGAAGGCCACACCACCCAAGCCAACCCGCCGAAAGCCACCGCCACGGTGAACCGCTGGATCATCGGCGAAACCGCCCGTGTGCGCGAAGCCGTGGATACCGCGCTTGCCGATTACCGCTATAACGACGCCGCCGATGCGCTCTACAAATTCGTCTGGGGCAAGGTTTGCGACTGGTATGTCGAGTTTGCCAAGCCCCTCCTGATGGACGCAGGCGATACCGAGCGCGCCGAAACCCGCGCCGTGATGGCTTGGGTGCTCGACCAGTGCATGATCCTCCTCCACCCGATGATGCCCTTCATCACCGAAGAGCTCTGGCCCCAAACCGGCACCCGCCCGAAGATGCTCGTGCATGCCGATTGGCCCAGCTTCTCGGCCGTCGATCTGGCCGATGCAGAGGCCGACCGTGAAATGGGCTGGGTCATCGGCCTCATCGAAGAGGTCCGCTCCACCCGCGCGCAGATGCACGTACCCGCAGGCCTCCATGTGCCGCTCGCCGTCACGGGCTTCGGTGCCGAGGCAAAAGCCGCGTGGAGCCGCAACGAAGTGCTGATCAAGCGCCTCGCCCGCGTCGAAAGCCTGACGGAAGTTCAGGAATTCCCGAAAGGCACCGCCACCATCGCCGCCGAAGGCACCACTTTCGGCTTGCCCCTCGCAGGGATCATCGACGTCGCCGAAGAGAAAACCCGCCTGCAAAAGAGCCTCGAGAAACTTGCCAAGGAAATCGGTGGGCTCGAAGGCCGCCTGAAGAACCCGAAATTCGTCGAAAGCGCGCCTGAAGAGGTGGTCGAGGAAACGCGGGAACAGGCGGCACAAAAGGCCGAGGAAGCCGCCATCCTGAAAGCCGCCCTTCAGCGGCTGGCCGAGATCGGCTAAGTCAGATCGGGTAAGAAACAGGGGGGCTGTCTGCCCCCCTCGCCCGTTCCGGGCTCACCCCCCGAGGATATTTTCAAAAGCGAAATGAATTATCAGAGCAGATAATCGCCCCGTTCGAGGGCTCCCGCGAGGGGTTTTGCAAAGCCCACGCGCGATTTGACGAGCGGTTTTGGCGGGTTCGCTCTGGAGCGGATCTCGCCTGCGCGCATGTTCAAAAAGCCGTTTGGAGACCAGCTCATCAACTCGCAGAAGAGCCGCGTGATCCGGTCTTGCTCTTTGCGGTTCCGGAATCCGCGCGACATTTTAAGGCGGTGCTTGGTGCGATCCTGATCCATCCAAGGCACTTCGAAAGCAATGCCTTCGATCACGAAGTCTAGCCCCGGCACCGAGGCATCGAGTTCCTCAAGAAATGGCCCGTCCAAGACTGTCGAGCCATCGGGCCTCGAAAAGGCGATCCGCCTGCCGTGATGGACCATGATGAACTAGGTATCGCCTCTGTGCTGGCCCGGTGCAAAGACGATCCGGATTTCCGGGTCATCGGTGCGGATCATCCGGCCTGTCATCGGGGCAGATGGCCACTCATCCTCGGCCCAGAACGTAAGCCCGCAAGATGTCTGGAAGCGATGCGCCTCGGTGATCGGCACCCACCCCATGTTCAGCGTAGCTTGAAGGCCGGAGCGCGGTTTTGCAGGTTCGCCGCGATCTGTTCGAGTTGATCGGGCTTGCCGATGAGATCCGTCTGCTCGCGGCTTTCGGCATAAAGCACATCTGCCTGCGACGCCCCGCTTTCGGCCAGTTGCAAAAGCCGCTTCGCCGCGCGCATCGCCGTGGGGGATTTCGAAGCAATCGTCGTGGCGAGCGCTGTTGCAGCCTCCAGAGGCGTGTCGGAAAGTTCGGTCACCATCCCCCAGTCCAGCGCTTGGGGCGCAAGGATCGGTTCGGCGGTGAAGGTCATGCGGCGGATCACATCCGAGCGCGCGAGTTTCGGGAGAAGCACCATCCCGCCCATATCCGGCACGAGGCCCCATTTCATTTCCATGATGGCGAGTTTGGTTTCGGGATGGGCAATGCGGATATCGGCCCCCAGCGCCAGTTGGAAGCCAGCCCCAAACGCTACGCCATGCACAGCCGCGATCACCGGCACCGGCACGCGCTGCCAGACCATCGCAACTTCCTGCATCAGGTTCGCATCGTCATGGGTGCGTGGCATCACCCGATCTTCCGGATCGGTCGCGGCGAACTTGGCGAATGACGCCACATCGAGCCCCGCGCAGAACCCGCGCCCCTCGCCCGAGATCACCACGGCGCGCAGATCGGTGAGCCCCATCAGGTGCCGCCCCGCTGCCACCACGGATTCCGCCATATCGGGATCGACCGCGTTCATCTTGTCGGCGCGCGTCAGGCGTACTTGTGCAATATGGTTTTCAATCGTGATCGTCACGCGTTCCGGGTTGATCGTCATCGGGGCCTCCTCCGCTTTGCCCCGAGAGTGGCAAAGCGGAGGCGCCTCGGGAAGAGGGAACGCTACGGCACCACCTGATCGATGGCCCGCATCATGCCCAAAGACTTGTCATAGACAAGCGTAAGCACGCGCTTCACCGGCGGCGCTTTCACCACCACCGGCACCGATCGCAGCGCCCCTGCCGCCAAGCTCGTCGCAAGAAACATCCGCCGTGTGAGTTTGGTCTCTGCCATGGCAAATCTCCCCTAACAGGGGCTCAGCTTCGCATATCGCGCCCTCTTGCCGGATGGGAAAGGATCGGCTTATCTCCCCGCATGACAAAGCCTCGCTACACCCCGCTCGTGAACACCCTTCCCGCGACTGTGCCCTTCGTCGGCCCCGAGGCGCAGGAGCGCCGCATGGGCCGCGCCTTTGCCGCCCGCATCGGTGCGAATGAAAGCGTGTTCGGCCCCTCGCCGCGCGCGATTGCCGCGATGGAAGCGGCAGCGCGCGAGATCTGGATGTATGGCGATCCCGAAAGCCACGATCTGCGCACGGGCCTTGCCGCCCATCACGGCGTGGGGATGGAGAATATCGTCGTCGGCGAAGGCATCGACGGGCTTCTGGGATATCTCGTGCGGCTTCTCGTGGCGGAAGGCGATGCGGTGGTCACCTCGGACGGCGCCTATCCCACCTTCAACTACCACGTCGCAGGCTTCGGCGGCACGCTCCACAAGGTGCCTTACAAAGGCGATCACGAAGACCCGATGGCGCTTTTTGCCAAGGCGCGGGAAGTGGATGCGAAACTCGTCTACCTCGCCAACCCCGACAACCCCATGGGCAGCAGCTACTCTGGGGCCGAGATCGTCAAAGCTATGGACGCGCTGCCCGAAGGCACGCTTCTGGTGCTCGACGAGGCCTATATCGAACTGGCCCCCGAAGGCACGACGGCGCCCATCGAGATCGAGGATCCCCGCGTAATCCGCATGCGCACCTTCTCCAAAGGTCACGGCATGGCCGGCGCGCGTGTGGGCTATGCGCTCGGGGCGGCCGATTTGATCCGTTCCTTCGAGAAAGTCCGCAACCATTTCGGCATGAACCGCGCTGCACAGATCGGGGCGCTGGCCTCGCTTGGGGATCCCGACTGGATCGCGCATGTCCGCAGCGAAGTCGAGAAGGCCCGCGCCCGTATCGGCGCGATTGCCGCCGAAAACGGCCTCACCGCCCTGCCCTCGGCCACCAATTTCGTCGCGGTCGATTGCGGCGCGGATGGCGCTTTTGCCAAGAAGGTGCTCGACGGGCTAATCTCCAGTGGCGTCTTCGTGCGTATGCCTTTCGTCGCCCCGCAAAACCGCTGCATCCGCGTGAGTTGCGGCACGCCTGCCGATCTCGACGCTTTCGCCGCCGCCCTGCCCCTCGCCCTGAGTGACGCCCACGCCTAGAGCATTTCGAGAAAAAGTTGTAGACTTTTTCGGTTAAGAAATGCGTCAAATCATAAGCTTAAAGCGTTTCTGCCGTTCCAACATCAAAGCGAAACGCTTTAAGCCGCTTGCGGTGTCTTGCGGCGGAAGAACCCACCCAGAAGGACTAGCAAGAGCCGCGCGGCCAGCCAGCCCAGCACAAGGCCCACGCCTGCGAAGACCGCGCCCGCGAAGCTCAATGGCAACGCGGGCACGAAATCGCCCGCCGTGCCGCGCAAAAGCTCCGGATCGCCCATCCGGCGCGCATGGTAAACGCGCATGAACGGCCCCGCCTCGCGCATGGCCGCGTAATCCGCACTGAGCGTTGCATGGCGCAGGAACACCCGCTCCATATCCGCCTTCCGCGCCTCCACGAAGGCCGTGCCCTGCATCTGCTCCAAGGCCTGGAACCGCGTGAGGCCCAGCTTCTGGGCCGAGGCATCGAAATCGGCAACAACTTCATCGAGCGCCTGCACCGCGCCCCCGATCCGCTGCAAATACTGCTGCGAGAACTCCGGAAACTGCGCGAAAGCCCCTGCACCGAACAGCGAAATCACAAGCACAAGAATGCGTTTCATCGCTCCCCCCCATCAAGCCGCCCATCGCAACTCTAAAACTCTCACTTTAATAACCCACAAATGATCAGCGATGAAAACTTTTTATCGTTTTCAACCCGAAATAGAGAACGCCCTCAATTAAAAACAGAGGTACTTCTGGCGGAACCCCTGTAATGCTACTGCAAATTGACATTTCAGAGTTGAAACTCAAAAAATCCAACCATCAAAACCGATTATATTTGTACGGATATTTTAATATTTTGTAGGATCTAAATTTATATCTAAAGTATCGCTTTATTGATTTTATCAGACGAATTTATTGCGCCATTCGCCATTTATTCTTACTTTTAGATATAAGAGTTTAATTGGCACCTAAATTGCCAACAATAAGCTCGAAAAGTTGTCAAAGTTCTCTGGAGCTTAGCCTCGCACCCACTGGGCGCGAGATAAGAAAGTGTTTGCCATGTCGATTGTATTCCCGACTGAACTGAACGTTGGCGCTCCGATAACCGACCGCCTCATCGGAACGAACCTTCTTTTCAACCGCAACGACATTGGGCCAGATGGAACCTTCTATGAAGTCGCGGAAGCGCTGCAATTCGGCTCCCTGCGCTACCCCGGCGGAGCGATTTCCGAGTCCCTTTTCGACATTCGCAACCCGGACTCAACCATCGCTTACGATCCGGTCAACGGCAACGAAATCACCGTCGAACCTATCTCCGACGTTCTGGAATACGCCGCGGAAAATAACATCTCCGCCACAATCGTCATTCCCACACGAACCTACCTCACCGAGGAAACCGATGCGCTCGGGCATCGGTTCGCAGCCGTCGACGAGGAGGGCTTGAGGGACTTTGTAACCAAACTGGTCAGTGGCGAGTTTGGAGCCGCGAAAATCGAAGGCTTGGAGATCGACAACGAATACTGGGGCATCGGCGACTTTCCCCAAGGCTCCATGACCTCGCTCGAATACGCCCGTATCGCCTCCGATATGGTCCGCATCATCGACGACACCCTTGCAACCGTCGAGGGCGGCGAGGGTGTGTGCGTTCTGGTTCAGATGGGCACCAATTACGGCGAAGCCAACCTCCGCCCCGAATACGCCGATGTCGAACTGGGCCGTCCCCTACTCGATGCCGTACTCCAAGACTACGGCCTGACCGAAATCCCCGGCCTGATCTACAGCTCCGGCGATCTCAACTGGGCCAAGATCGCCAATGAAATCATCATCCAAACCCTTCAGGACGACGGCACCCTCCAAGGTGTCGACGGCGTCGTCGCACATATCTATTCGCGCTACCCCGTCGTCGAGGGAAGCCGTGACGAGGCCATCGACAATATCGAGGAAACCTGGGGGCTCCTTGATCAGAATTTCGAAACGTGGATCACGGAATGGAGCCAGAAATCCAACACAAGTGCCTTTGAGCGTCTCACAGACTACGGCCTGAACACGGCCCATGAACTCATCGATATGGTCGGCATCTTTGTCGAGCGGGGCGTCACCGCCTCGTATTACTGGACAGCGCAACACAACACCCGAACCACGCTTGCCCGGCTTACGGAACCGGGGGACGAACCCGAAGTCGACATAACCGCCGTGGGCCACGCCTTTGCCATGCTACGGCAAAACCTGATCGGCCTACATGTCGTAGACCTCGCCCCCCGCGACACGCATAGCAACTCCTTTGATACAGACGGCATCGACAGCCACGCCTACGCCGGACAGGAAAAGGTGGTCTTCTATTTCGCCAACGAAGCCGAAACCACCCAAACCGTCGATGTAGACCTTGGCCAGCTTGTCACGAGCTTTGGTTCGGCCGAAATCACCCGCCTTGGCGTCGAAGACGGCCAAGACCCCGGCAACAGCGCCTCTACCCCCGTGCTCACTGACATCCCCGAGACTGAGGCCGTCAACGGCACCCGTCTCACCACTACGCTCAACACCAAGGAACTCCTGCAAGTGGTGCTCTATGCACCCGAGTATGATGCCGCCTTTACGGAGAAACTCGATGCGGCCGAGGCCCTTGAACTGGCGGAAGGCGACCCCCATCCCGATGTCGATCCCGATCCTGATGTTGACCCGGACCCCGATCCAGACCCCGATCCTGATCCCATCGACGACCTACCCCGCGTCGATCCCCCGAAGACCCTCAAGAGCCCGAGCCGGAAGACGATGGCGGCAGCGACGGTGGTTTTAGCGGCCTCGCCGAGATGCTCCCCGCCCTACTCCTGCCATTGATCTTCCTCCTCGCGGGCCTCTAAAGCGCAAAAGAAAAAGCCCCGGATCACTCCGGGGCTTCCCATATCTCACCAGCACAAAGCCGATTACGGATGCGCCGCGTAGATCTCTTCGATCCGCGCCACCGCCGCTTCGGGGCTTATCTCTTCGCTCTCACCCGTGCGGCGCGAGGTCAGTTCCACCACGCCATTGGCAAGGCCGCGCGGGCCCACGGTGATCCGCCATGGCAGACCGATCAGGTCCATCGTCGCGAATTTCGCCCCGGCGCGCTCTTCGCGGTCATCATAGAGGCACTCCAAACCCTTGGCCGCCAGCGCCTTGTAAAGCCCCTCGCAAGCCGCATCCGCCGCCGCATTGCCCTGCTTCAGGTTCACGATCCCCACCTTGAACGGCGTCACGCCCTCCGGCCAGATGATGCCCTTGTCGTCGTGGCTCGCTTCGATGATCGCACCCAGAAGGCGCGACACGCCGATCCCGTGCGAGCCCATCTCCACCGGAACCTTACCGCCATCCTTGGTGACAACACTTGCCCCCATGGCTTCGGAATACTTGGTGCCGAAGTAGAAGATCTGCCCCACTTCGATGCCGCGCCCCACCTTGCGGTTGGCTTCCGGCACACCGTTGAACACGCCCTCGTCATGGGTCTCGTCGGTGCGGGCATAAAGAGTGGTGAACTCTTCGCAAACCTTCGCCACCTCATCCCAGTTGTCATAGTCGATCTCGCGGTCGCCGAGCTTCAGCGCAGTCACGCGGTCATCGTAGAACACTTCGGATTCACCCGTGGAGGCCAGCACGAGGAACTCGTGGGTGTTGTCGCCACCAATCGGGCCAGACGCCGCGCGCATCGGGATCGCCGTCAGGCCCATGCGCTCATAGGTGCGCAGGTAGCTCACCATGTGACGGTTATAGGCGTGCAGCGCCGAGGCCTTGTCGATGTCGAAGTTATAGCCGTCCTTCATCAGGAACTCGCGGCCGCGCATCACGCCAAAGCGCGGGCGAACCTCGTCGCGGAACTTCCACTGGATGTGGTAAAGCGTCAGCGGCAGGTCTTTGTAGCTGTTCACATGCGAGCGAAACACATCCGTGATCATCTCTTCGTTGGTCGGGCCGAACAGCATGTCACGCTCGTGGCGGTCCTTGATCCGCAGCATTTCCGCGCCGTAGTCGTCATAGCGCCCGCTCTCGCGCCAGAGGTCGGCGGGTTGCAGCGTCGGCATCAGCATCGGGATATGGCCCGCACGCACCTGCTCTTCGTGCACGATCTGCTCGATGCGTTTCAGCAGGCGGTAGCCCATCGGCAGCCAAGAATAGATCCCTGCGGCCTGTTGCTTGATCATCCCCGCGCGGAGCATCAAACGATGCGAGACGATTTGCGCCTCGGAGGGGTTCTCTTTCAGAACGGGCAGGAAGTAGCGGGAGAGACGCATCGGAAGCACCTTCGATCAAGCGTGAAGTCACGCGACGAAGTATCAATCCCGTCCAGCTCCCGCAAGCATGGCATTCGGACAAACCCGCGCCAAATCCTGCAAATATTGTCTCAGGCTGCGCTCCAACCCGCGCTTGAACTCGTCCACGAGCTGCCGGATCGAGATCATCCCGAGCACCTGCTGCCCCTTCACAACGGGCAAGTGGCGGATATTGCTTTCCAGCATCATCACCACGGCAACACCCATCGACATGTTGCGGTCGATCGTGATCACCGGTTGCGACATGATTTTGGAAATCGGGCATTTTGCCGGATCGCAGCCTTCTTGGCCCACACAGCGCTGAACGATGTCACGTTCCGACAAGAGGCCGACCAACCTGCCCTCATCCAGCACCGCAATCGCACCGATATTCTTCTCCTGCTTCAGCGTCGAGGCTTCACGGGCCGTCGCTGTTAGCGGCAACCAGACCAGATCACGCCCACGCACCAGTTGGCGGACTTTTTCGCGGAAACAGAGTTAATATTCATAGCGTATCTCCCTTACTGCTCGTGTCGGGTCCGCCACTGAAATCTTCCGGCAGAAACCCTCTGCTGACACTCACAGTTGAAAAAACGCCTCGTGTACGACCCACCTTAGAAAAACACCCCGAACCAGCCCTAAATGGAATCGATCAATCCATAGGGGTGTTTCCCGCTTCTTTTGCATAGGCGTTAACTTTTGAGAGCCTGACCAACGTCATGACGCAAGCCATACGCAATCCAGACGCAATCCATACCCTTCGGAAACGGGATTTTTCAGGGTTAACTCAGGGGTTCAGGCGTGGTTTTTCACGAACAACTGGTTGAGAAACGCGAGCTTCGCGACTGCCTGCGCCGTGGTCTCCACCGAAAGCAATTCACGCGCTTTCGCCAGATGTTTCTCCACCGCCGAAAGCGATAACCCTATGATAACACAGACATCCTGCAGCGACTTCCCATCCGCGATCCAGTCCAGAACCTCGCGCTGCCGCTCGGTCAAAACCACGCGCGGCGCGGGCAAGGGCATCTGGGAAATGCGGAAATGCGCGATATTAGCAATTGCCATCACCGCAGCCCCGAATTGCCCCCACCATTCCGTCAACTCCGCCTGCCCAACCCCCTCCGGAGCCCCCAGCCCCATCGCCCCCTTGGCACGGGCTAACCCCTCGGGAAAGCTGATAGAATATCCCGCTCAGCGACGCGCGGCCCCCAGCGTATCCACGGCATTGGCTTCCTCCGCACTCAGCCGTCCGGCCGCGCGCTCGGCGTTAACCCAGCCCCAAGGCATTGCGCCCACATTCTCCCGAACCCAACGGAAATCCGCCGATTTCAGGTAAAGGCCGCTCTCATGGAACGCGATCACCTTCTCTAGCGAATGCGTCCAAAGAAACAGCGCGTCCAGCGGGTCGCCGATCCCCAACCCCGTGCGATAGCGCGTGTAGCCGTAATTGATCCACTCGAAACCATACCGATTGAAAGCCACCACCGACAGCCGCCAGACCTCTTCCAAACTCTGCGCTGCTGCAATTCCGTTGATCGCCTCAAGGCAGGCCTCGGCATCCGGATGCGGCAGGCTACAGGCGTCTTTCATGCCAAATCGTCCTTTCTTCCACAGGGCGCGCAGCAACGACCAAAAAAACAACACCGATCAGCGCCCTGCTGTGCAAAAGGCTTTTGCCGTCTAACATCCTGTTCAAGACCTCCCGCCACCGGACTACGTTCCCTGCATCTTGGCCCGACACCGACGAAGCACAAAACCAATTCGCTCCCCGCAGAGGCCATCATCCCTCAACACCCCCCATTCTTTGCCAAGCTGAGCCCCCGATACTGCAACAAATCCGAAACCTCCTACCTCCCGCCTTTCCCCCGCGAGGGCTTGAAAAAGCCCGCCCCCCGCGCGAGATAGTCAGAAAGCAGGAGTAAAACGCATGGCCCTACCGGTGCGGGATCAGTTGAAATATTGGGGCGTCGCCGCGGCGGTTCTCAGTGTTGTGCTCTACTGGCTCGGTGACGTGATCCTCCCCTTCGTGCTGGGCGGCGCCCTCGCCTACCTCCTCGACCCCGTCGCAGACCGCCTCGAACGCCTCGGCGCCAGTCGCGGTGCGGCCGTCGGCATCATCACCGCCGCCGCCTCGCTTGTTTTCGTGATCATGGCCCTCCTCGTGGTGCCAACCCTGATCCAGCAATCCGTCTCGCTCTTTGAAACCGCCCCCCAACTCGCGCAGGATCTCCAAGGCTTCTTCGCCCAGCACTTCCCCAGCATCTTCGACGCCGACAGCGTCCTGCACCAATCCCTGCAAAGCGTCGGCGAAACCGTGAAATCGAAGGGCGGCGAGCTTCTCAACACCGTCCTCTCCTCTGCGCTTTCGCTTATCAACGTCGTGGTGATCCTCGTCGTGGTGCCGGTCGTTACGGTCTATCTGCTCTATGATTGGGACCGCATGGTGGCCGAAGTCGACAAGCTCCTCCCCCGCGATCACGCTCCAGTCATCCGTCAGGTCGCCCGCGAAATCGACGACGTGCTTGCCTCCTTCATCCGCGGCATGGGCACCGTCTGCATGATCCTCGGCGTCTATTACGCCTTCGCCCTCATGGCCGTAGGCCTGCAATTCGGCCTCGTCGTAGGTGCCTTTGCAGGCCTCATCACCTTCATCCCCTACGTGGGTTCCCTCCTCGGCGGCGCACTTGCCATCGGCCTCGGGCTTTTCCAGTTCTGGGGCGACTGGTTCACCATCGGCCTCATCGCTGCGATCTTCGTCTCGGGCCAATTCGTCGAAGGCAACTTCCTCACCCCCCGCCTCGTCGGCTCCTCGGTGGGCCTGCATCCGGTCTGGCTGATATTCGCCCTTTCCGTGTTCGGCGCGCTCTTCGGCTTCGTCGGCATGCTGGTCGCCGTGCCGCTTGCCGCTGCGATCGGCGTGATTACCCGCTTCCTCATCCGTCAATACCAAGACAGTCGCCTCTATCGCGGGCTGGCTGAAAAGGACAACGCACAGTGATCCGCCAACTCAGCTTCGATCTGCCCGTGCGAACCGCGCTCGGGCGCGAAGATTTCTTCGTTTCCCCCGCAAACGCCTTTCCCGTCGCCATGATCGAGAACTGGCAGAACTGGCCTGCGCGCAAACTCGTCCTAACGGGCCCCGAAGGCTCGGGCAAAACCCACCTCACCCATGTCTGGGCCGCCCGCTCCGGTGCGCGCATCATCTCTGCCAAGTCCCTGCCGGAGCATGATATTCCAAGCCTCTGCACAGCCCCCGTCGCTATCGAAGACGTGCAGAGCATCGCAGGCGACCGAGTAGCCGAAGAAGCCCTCTTCCACCTCCACAACCTCGCACTGGCAGAGGGCCATCCGCTTCTCTTCACCGCCACCAGAGCCCCGAACCTGTGGGGCATCGCGCTCCCCGATCTGCGCTCACGCATGGAAGGCACGCCTGTCGCCACCCTCGAAGAACCCGATGACACGCTCCTCGCCGCCGTCATCATGAAGCTCTTCTCCGACCGCCAGATCGTGCCCACCGCCGATACGATCCCCTACCTCGTCTCCCGCATCGACCGGTCCTTCGCCACTGCCCGCGCCATGGTTGCCCGGATCGATCAAACAGGCCTCGACCAAGGCCGCGCGATCAATCGCAAACTCGCCTCGGAAATCCTCGCAGACTTCGCCTGATCTGGACATTCCGGCCCGCGCTCGTCAGTCTCGCCACATGGGCGTTACAATTGCCCCCCAGAGCAGCGTACATGACACAACCAGATTTCCTCCACTCGCCCTTCCCCCCCGCCACAGACCTGCCGGACCTCGACCGCACCGGCCCCGGACGGTTTTTTAACCGCGAGTTAAGCTGGCTCGGATTTAACTGGCGCGTGCTGGAAGAGGCGGAAAATCCGCGCGTGCCCCTCCTTGAACGCGTGCGCTTCCTGTCGATCTCGGCCAATAACCTCGACGAATTCTACACCGTTCGCGTGGCTGGCCTTCGCGAACTCGCCAACAAAGGAAGCACAACCCCCGCCGCCGATGGCCTCACGCCTGCCGAACAACTGGTTCTGATCCACGAAGACGCGCGCCGCCTGCTCCATTCACAGCAGCGCATCTTCGAGGCCCTCAAAGCCGAAATGGCCGAGGCCGGCATCACCATACTGGACCGGAAAACCGTCACTGACGAAGATCGCAGCTTTCTCGCGGAAACCTTCCTCAACAAGGTCTTTCCGGTGTTATCGCCGCTCGCCATCGATCCGGCGCACCCGTTTCCCTTCATCCCGAACACGGGCTTCTGCCTCGCCCTCCAACTCGAACGCCGCCGCGACAAACGCCCGCTCCAAGCCCTCCTGCCGATCCCCGCGCAGGTCAACCGCTTCATCGCCCTGCCCGCCGCACCGGGTCAGCACCGCTTCCTGCCGCTCGAAGAACTGCTCCTGAAGCACCTCGACAAGCTCTTCCCAGGTTACGAACTGAACGGCCACTGCAGCTTCCGCGTCCTCCGCGATAGCGACCTTGAAGTTGAAGAAGAAGCCGAAGACCTCGTCCGCGAGTTCGAAACCGCCCTGAAGCGCCGCCGTCGCGGCGAAGTGGTGCGGATGAAAATCTCCGCCGACGCCCCCCGCGACCTGCGCTCGACCATTATGGAAGAGCTCGGCATAAAAGGCGACGAAGTTGTTGAAATTGAAGGGCTAATCGGCGTCGCCGACCTCAAAGAGCTGGTACTCGATAGCCGCCCAGACCTCCTGTGGCCGCCCTTCTCCCCCCGCGTTCCCGAGCGCGTTCAAGACCATGAAGGCGACATGTTCGCGGCCATCCGCCAGAAGGACATGCTCCTGCACCACCCCTACGAAACCTTCGACATGGTGGTCCGCTTCCTAGCCCAAGCCGCCCACGATCCCGATGTCGTGGCGATCAAGCAAACGCTCTACCGTACCTCGAAAAACTCCCCCATCGTCGATGCGCTCTGCGAAGCCGCCGAAGACGGCAAGTCCGTCACCGCGCTTGTGGAGTTGAAAGCCCGCTTTGACGAAGCCGCCAACATCCGCCAGTCCCGCCGCCTCGAACGCGCGGGCGCGCATGTGGTTTACGGCTTTATCGACCTGAAAACACACGCAAAAATTTCCACCGTCGTGCGCCGCGAAGGCGAAAACCTCGTCACCTATACGCACTTCGGCACGGGCAACTACCACCCGATCACCGCCCGTATTTACACCGACCTCAGCTTCTTCACCTGCGACAGCTGCTTGGGCCGCGACGCAACCAAGGTCTTCAACTACCTCTCCGGTTACGTGCAGCCGGAAGAGCTTGAAAACATTGCCATTTCCCCGATCACTCTGAAGCCGAAACTTCTGGAGATGATCAAAAAGGAAATCGCCCATGTCGAAGCCGGACGCCCCGGTGAAATCTGGGCCAAGATGAACTCGCTAATCGATCCCGAAGTGATTGACGCGCTTTACGTCGCAAGCCAAGCCGGTGTGAAAATCAGCCTCGTGGTGCGTGGCATCTGCGGATTGCGCCCCAGAATCAAAGGCTTGTCCGAGAACATCCGCGTCAAATCCATCATCGGCCGCTTCCTCGAACACAGCCGCATCGTCTGCTTCGGCAACGGCCACGGCCTGCCCTCGAAGCAAGCGAAGGTCTATATTTCCTCCGCCGACTGGATGGGCCGGAACTTGAACCGCCGCGTGGAAACACTGGTCGAGATCGAGAACCCGACCGTCAAAGCCCAGATCGTCAGCCAGATCATGGCCGCAAACCTCGCTGACGTTGCGCAAAGCTGGGTGATGGCGCCCGACGGAAAATTCACCCGCGCTACCCTCGCCGAAGGCGAATTCGCCTTTTCCGCACACCGTTTCTTCATGGAAAACCCTTCGCTCTCCGGTCGTGGGTCAAAAGGAGCAAGCGACGTTCCGAAATTGACCCACACCGACGATTGACGCATATCCAGAGTAGAGATGCGCGAGTCACACGAGCTGGAAAGAGCCTCAATGAACGTCACAGAACGGAGCGACTGGGGAATGTTTGGCCGTCCCCTGTTCAACGACGAAGACGCGCAAGCCCTTTCACGGGTTGGAGTTTTGGATGTCGGCTCCAACTCCGTGCGCCTTGTCGTTTTCGACGGCGCCGCCCGCAGCCCGGCCTATTTCTACAACGAAAAGATCATGTGCGCCTTGGGGGCTGGCCTTGCAAAAACGGGCCGCCTGAACCCCGAAGGCCGCGTCCGCGCCTTGGCCGCCATGCGCCGTTTTGCGCAACTGGCCGACGGCATGGGGGCCTCACCGCTCACTGCCGTTGCCACCGCAGCCGTACGTGAAGCCGCTGACGGCGCCGAATTCTGCGCCGAAGTCGAGCGGGAAACCGGCATCCATATCCACGTGATCGACGGCGAAGAAGAAGCCCGCCTTTCGGCTCAAGGCGTTCTCTTGGGCTGGCCCGGCTCCTACGGCCTCGTCTGCGACATTGGCGGCTCTTCCATGGAACTTGCCGAGATTTCCGGCGGCCGCGTCGGGAAGCGCGTGACCTCGCCATTGGGCCCGCTGAAGCTCAAGGATTTCCAAGGCACAAAGAAAGCCCGGAAAGAGTATATTGCAAGCGTGATCAATGGGTTGGCCGAACAACTCGGGCCGCAGAAAAACCGCCTTTTCCTTGTCGGTGGCTCATGGCGCGCCTTCGCCCGCATCGACATGGATCGCCGCAATTACCCGCTTCACGTTCAGCATGAATACCGGATGAACTCCGCCGCGATTTCAGCCACGGCGGACTATATCGAGACACAAGGCATCGAAAACCTGCGCGCGCGCACAGGGATTTCGAAAGAACGCATCAACTTGGTGCCTCTTGCCTCGGAAGTGCTTCGGCAAGTGGTGCGTACCTTCCGTCCGCACGATATCGCAGTGTCGTCGTACGGGATCCGCGAAGGCATGCTTTACGAGCAGATGCCGCAAAAACTGCGGGATCGCGACCCGTTGATCGAAAGCTGCTACTTCGCCGAAGCGAAGGATGCACGGCTTCCAGGGTTCGGATTGACGCTCTTCAACTTCGTCCTGCCGCTGTTCAAATCTGCCCCGCGCGACCACCTTCGCCTCATCAAGGCCGCCTGCCTTTTGCATGACGTGAGCTGGCGGGCGCATCCGGATTACAGGGCGGAAGTGTGTTTCGATAATGCAACCCGTGCCAATTTGGGCGGCCTGAAACACCGCGAGCGGGTGTTTCTCGGGCTGGCGCTTTTGCATCGCTATTCGAATTCCCGCGAGGGCACGCGGTTCGATCCTGTGCTGCGGCTCCTTGATGCGAAGGACATCCACGAGGCGGAGGTCTTGGGCAAAGCAATGCGGTTCGGGGCGATGCTCTGGCTCCAGAAAGAGCAGCCTCCGGGGGAATTGCACTGGTATCCGAAGAAGCGGGTTCTGGAACTGACGCTAGCGAAAGAGGCGGAAGCCTTGTTCGGCGAGGTTGCGCAGGCGCGGTTCCAGTCACTGGCCTCGACGCTGAATGCACAGACGGTTGTGAAAATCCGCCGCTAAAGGTCGATCGCTTCGCCTTCGGGTTCCGGCTCGGGCAGCGGGGTTTTCCGGCGCAGGATGATGTCGCCATTGGGCAGCATCTCGGGCGGGTTATAGGCGCTCAACCACTGATATCATTGAGCAATTCCGAAAGCGCGGGCCCCATCTGATCGACGAATTCGCGCAGCTTCGGCTGCATCTCGCGCATGGCGCCTTCGAGGTCTTCCATCGCGGGCTCGAATTCCTTCATCAGTCCTTCGATGAAGATCCGCGCGCCGCGCTCCATGAGGCTCAGGCCTTCCTCGGGCGTGCTTTCCGAAGCCACAGGAGAGGCGGCCACGGAAGCGGCGAGAGGCAAGGCCAGAAGGAGGATGCGCGGGCTTTTCATAGGGAAAAGATAATTGCTCAACCTGAAAATTTAAGGGGAAAGATCGATATCGAGGGTCACGGGGAAGTGGTCAGAGGCGGAAATCAGCGCATCGCGGAGTTCTGGCACTTTCCAGCAAGTGGGTTCGTCGAACGGGTGCCAGATACGCCACTTGGGGTGTTTCGCGGCGAGTTCCTCGGAGACCATGATGTAATCGAGTAGTGCCTGTAAGTAGCGTTCCTGCTCGGGGATGTAGAACCGCGCGGTGGTGGGATTCGCGCCGAGGCGGCGCTGGAGGGCCTCGCGGGCGTGGGGGTCGTAGATGCCGAGGGGGCCGTCTTCGCCGAGGATGATTTCCACCGAGGAACGCCCGAAGAGGCCTTCGTATTCGTCGAGACCGGGGCCGTCATTGAGATCGCCCAGAACGAAGAGGGAGTGGTTCTCTTCGAGAAGCTGTTCGATGTGGGCGCGGAGCCAGATGGCTTGGGCCAATTGCTTGCGGCGGTTGGTGATCGAGAGGCGCATCACCTCGTCGTGGTTGCGGGCGCCGTGTGGCGCTTTCGATTTCAGATGCGCCCCGATCATCTGGAACTTGACCCCTCTGGCGGTTTCGCAGGCAAGCTCCAAGGGGGGCTTCGAGAAGCTGACGAGGTCTCCGGTGGCGTCGAAATCGAGGTCAATGCGGAACACTACATCAAACCGGGGAGGCTCGTTTTTCCCTTTTTGCCAGTAGGTTGACCGCGTGGATCGTGGCGGACGGTGAGCACATCGGGGTCGTAAAGGAGGGCGATTTCCTGTTGGGTGTCGTTGGTAAAGCCCATGATGGCCTTATGGGTGCGCAACTCGAAATGGCGGGCGAAATTCTCAAGCGCGTTCACGGTGTTGCGGTGGCCGTTCTGGTCGGGCGCTTCGATAACCATGATCGCGTCCGCGTTCATTGCGCTGAGAACAATGGCGATGCTTTCGAGCTGCTGACGGCGGGTGATGTCGCGGCGGGCGGACCAGCCGTCATCCAGAAGGAGGCGGTCTTTGTCGTCAAAAAGATTGGTGAACCACTCGATGTTCCAAGTGGCGATCCGCATCAAGCGCGCCCGCTCTCGATGGCTTCCCAAGCGCGGTTGATATCGGCCATGCGCTTTTCGGCAATCTTCACCGCTTCTTCGGGCAGGCCCCGCGCCATCATGGCGTCGGGATGGTTTTCCTTAACCAATCGTTTCCAATGCGCGCGGGCCTCTGCGGCAGACGCACCGCGTGCGAGACCGAGGATAATCCAGGGATCTTTCGGCGCATCGGGCACGTAACGGGCACGAAGCGCGCTGAATTCCGCAGAACCGATGCCGAAAATCTCGGCCACACGTTCGAGAAACGCATCTTCGGCCGGGTGATATTCGCCGTCTGCCATCGCGATATGAAAGAGCCCCTCCATGAGGTCACAGAGACAATCGCGCCCGTCGGTGAACATCGCCTTAATTTTGCGCGCGTAATCCTCGAAGCCCGCCACATCCTGCCGCGCGAGGTTGAACACGCGAGCGGCGCCAGCTTCGTCTTCGGCGGCGATCTGGAAAACCTCGCGGAAGGCTGTGACTTCGTCGCGGGTCACGAACCCGTCGGCTTTGGCCATCTTCGCCGAAAGGGCAATGACGGCGATGGTGAAGGCCACGGAGCGTTCGGGCGGGGTGCGCAAACGGTCGAAGACAGCCGAAAGCCCTTCGCCAGAGGCGAGCGCTTGCAGTGCTTCAGAGATGCGTACCCAGATCGACATGGCTTCTTTCGTTTCTCCGCTTTCACAGCATCCGCTGCATGAGGACAAGACCCATCCAGCGGTTGAATTTATAGCCGACCTCCGGCAGACGGGCTATTTCCGCGAAGCCTACACGGGCGTGAAAGGCAATTCCGTCGGTGTTTTCGGCGCTGACGCCTCCGATCAAGGAGTGGATGCCTTGGGCGCGCGCATGGGTGCAGAGCGCTTCGATCAACTGCCGCCCTGCCCCTTTTCCGCGTGCCTCCTGCCCCAAGATGATGGTGTGTTCCATGGTGCGGGCATACCCGGGGCCGGAGCGGAAGGTGCCGTAGGTGGCGAAGCCTTTGATCACTCCGCCCTCTTCAACGACGAGGAAAGGGTGGTTCGCGGCGGCTTTGGCGTCGAGATCGGCGGCGAGGCTTTCAGCGGTTTTCAGGGTGGTGGTGAAGGTGATCGAGGTATCTTGGATGATCGGGTTCCAGATCGCCATGATCGCGGGGATGTCGCGGGGTTCTGCGGGCCTGATCATAGCGTGACGCGACCTTTGGGCGTTTGGAAAGTGGCGGAGAGCACGGGCGCGGCGGCGGGTTCGAAGCGGATACGCGGATCGTTGAGAAGCGGTGCGAGGCGGTGTTCGATCTCGGCGGCGTGCGGGTGGCGAATGAAGAGCGCGTCCAGCCGGAGCGTTTGCGGGGTGAGGCGTTGGGCGGGGTGGGCCTCGCAATCCCACTGGATGAGGCTCGGCAGGCCGCCATCGAGAGGGAGCGCACCGGAGGCGGGAACGGCCATGCGCCACGCGAGATCGCCGCGTGCGAGGGCGACGGTTTCACCGACTTCGGGCATGGCGGCTTTCATGGCATCGAGTGCGTTTGTGCGGGCGATCCAGTTGGCAAGGCGCGGGGCGCCTACGAAATTGTCGAGGTCAAACCAGCGCGGGGTGGCAGGTGCGGGGGCGGCGGGGTCGATGGCGATGACTTCGAGATAGAGCCCGTCTTCCATACCCATTAGGAGGTTATGGGTGCCGTAGCGGGCGTGTTGGCCGCCCGCTTGGAGGGGCAAACCGAGCTTTTCTTCGAGCCATGTGCGGCCCTCCTCCAGAGAGGACGCCGCAAAGGCCAAGTGATCTACAATCAACATATGATCCGAATCTTTCCCGCCTAAATGCCCGAAAAACCTTGAAATCGACGCCTCAAGGACCAGCTAAAACCTAATATAAGTTTTTCAGTCGGGATAGAACCATGCTCTTGCGCGCGATCGATCGTTTTTTCAGCCACGAGGCCTCGGGGGGCATTTTGCTGATGCTCTCGGCATTGGCGGCTCTTCTGGTGGCGAACTCTCCGCTCTCTGCCGGGTATCACGAGACGCTCGGCACCTACCTTGCCGTGACCTTTGGTGGCGAGGGGCTGCAAAAGCCGCTGATCCTCTGGATCAACGATGGCTTGATGGCGATTTTCTTCTTCCTGATCGGGCTCGAGTTGAAGCGGGAGATGCTGGAAGGGAAGCTGAAGAACCCGAAGGACGTCATGCTACCGGGGATGGCGGCTGTGGGCGGCATGGTGCTGCCGGCGCTGGTGTTTTTGTGGTACAACATCTCGATCCCCGAGACGGTGGGCGGCTGGGCTATTCCGGCGGCGACGGATATTGCCTTCGCTCTTGGTATCCTCGCGTTGATCGGCTCGCGGGCGCCTGCGTCGCTTAAGGTGTTTCTGCTTACGCTCGCCATTCTGGATGACTTGGGCGCAATCGTGATTATTGCGCTCTTCTATACGGCGGAACTCAAGGTGCATTACCTGCTAATGGCGCTGATGCCTTTGGCGGCGTTAGCGTGGCTCAATCTGCGCGGGCAGCACCGGATGGCACCGATGATCCTCTTGGGGGCGATCATGTGGTTCTTCGTGCTGAAATCCGGCGTTCATGCGACGCTGGCGGGTGTGGTGACGGCGTTCTTCATCCCGCTCACGGACAAGTGGGGTAAGTCCCCTCTGCACAGCCTTGAACATGCGCTTACGCCCTATGTGCTCTACCTCATCGTGCCGATCTTCGCCTTTGCCAATGCCGGTGTGGTATTGCAGGGGCTGACTTTCGCGGACCTTCTAGCACCGCTGCCCATGGGCATCGCTTTGGGCCTCATCATCGGCAAGCAGGTGGGTGTGTTCGGCGTGACGTGGTTGATGGTGAAAACCGGGTTGGCGCGGATGCCGACGGGGACGAATTGGCTGCATATCTACGGCATCGCTTGCCTTGCGGGGATCGGGTTTACCATGTCGCTCTTCATTGGCGGCTTGAGCTACAGCGACCAGACCTTGATGAACGAAGTGCGCCTCGGGGTGCTGTCTGGCTCGGCGGTTTCGGCGATCCTGGGCTTTGTGGTGTTGCGTATGGCAACGGCGGGGCAGACTGCCGGGAAGGCGCAGGCGGCTGCGGAATAATGCGTGGGATGTCAGCGCGTTAACCTCTGGAAAACGCGTTTCCGAACCGTATGGATTGCGTATGGCATGTGTATGGCTTGCGTCATGACGTTGGCGGCGAAAAGCGCCTTAACCCGTCGGGACGCAGGCTTTACCCCCGAGAAACAAAAACGCCGCCCCGAGGGGCGGCGTTTCGTATTCCGGATGGGCCGGAATTATTTCTGTGGCAGCGGCGAGACCATCATCACCATCTGACGGCCTTCGAGCTTCGGCATGGATTCGATCTTGCCGTGGACCTTCACCTCTTCGGCGATCCGGTCGAGCTGCTCGCGGCCAAGATCCATGTGGGCCATTTCGCGGCCACGGAAGCGCAGGGTGATCTTCACCTTGTCGCCGCCTTGCAGGAACTTGATCGCATCTTTGATCTTGCGGTCGAGGTCGTGGTCATCGGTGCCCGGACGCACTTTGACTTCTTTGACTTCGATGACTTTCTGGTTCTTACGAGCTTCGGCTTCACGCTTCTGCTGCTCGTATTTGAACTTACCGTAGTCCATGATCTTGCAGACGGGCGGCGTGGCGGTGGGGGAAATTTCCACCAGATCAAGCCCGGCTTCTTCAGCCATTGCCAATGCGCGATCGGGAGAAATGATGCCGACGTTCTCGCCGTTGGCGCCGATCAGGCGGATGTCCGAGCCGCGAATGCGTTCGTTGATCCGGGGGCCGGTTTCGCGCGTGGGCGGAGCGTTGTGAGGTCTGCGTCCTATGGTACGGTTCCTTCAATGGTTGGAGATAGTCGCGCGGCAACTTATTTGGGGTCACGCCGCGCTGCAAGCCACAAAATAGGCGGAAAATGGCTTGAGGCAAAGGTAATTCCCCTTGTTCCTTCCATTTCCTTCAACCATTTCACACCTGCAGGTTGCCCGCTATCCGAATGGGATAGCACCTGACTACGACGGGAGTTTACGAATGAAGAAGCTTATTTGGGTTGTGATCGCCGCACTGGTTGCCGTTGGTGGATATTTCACCTTTGGCCCGAAATCCTCGGAAACCGGCGCTGTTGCGACGGGTGAGGCCGTGACGCAGCCCGCACCTCTGGAAAGCGCGGCAACGGCCGCTGGCGATGCGGCTGCTGCTGCAACCGGAGCTGTGACCGAAGCCGTGAAGGAAGCGGCTGAAACCGCAACGGCGGCGGCTGGTGCGGCGGCTGAGGCCACTGCGGCAGCTACGACCGAGACCGCGCAGGCGGCGGCTGATGCGGCTACGGCTGCGGCAAGCGGTGCACAAGCAGCGGCAACTGCCGCGGCTGAAACCGCACAAGCGGCCACTGATGCGGCAACGACGGCTGCAACGGCTGCTGTTGAAGCGGCAACGACCACGGCGACCGAAACCGCTACGGCGGCTGCTGAAACCGCAACGGCGGCTGCCGAGACCGCGCAAGCCGCAGCTGAAACCGCGACTGCTGCGACCGAAACGGCCCAAGCGGCTGTTGCCGCTGTGGCCGAGCTTTCGCCTGCAGAGCTTCTGAACCCCGAGAACTTCGATTTCGACAAGGTGATCGCGCTTGTTGACGCCTCCGAAGTTAGCGTGCTGAAGAAGACCGTTCTGAAAGGTGCACTGGAGAAGGCCAAGGACAACCCCGACCTTCTGAAGGCCGCGATTGACCAGATCAAAGCTGCGCTGAAGATCGAAGGCTAAAGGCTACGGAAAACAGAAAGGGCCACGCGATACGCTCGCGCGGCCCTTTTTTATTGAGTTGGCGTGGGCTTAGACGCCTTCGCCCACGAAGGCCTTCTCGACCACGAATTCACGCGGATCGGAGTTGGCGCCTTCGGTGAGGCCGAAATCTTCGAGCACCTTCTTCACGTCGACGTTAAAGGCGAGGCTGCCGCAGACCATGGCACGGTCACGACCGGGGGTCATGGGCGGGAGACCGAGATCGGTGAAGACCTTACCGGAGGTGAGGTTATCGGTGATGCGGCCCATGAGCGGGCTCTCTTCGCGCGTGGTGGTGGGGTAGTAGAGGAGCTTGCCCTCGACCATTTCCCCGATCAGCGGATCGTTCTTCAGGTCTTCGACGAGGCGGCGACCATATTCCAGTTCTTCCACGGTGCGGCAGGTGTGCATCATGATGACCTGCTCGAATTTCTCATAGGTTTCCGGATCGCGCATCAGAGAGGCAAAGGGGGCGATGCCGGTGCCCGTGGCGAGGAACCAGAGGTGTTCGCCGGGGAGGAGCGCGTCGATCACGAGGGTGCCGACGGGCTTCGGGCGCAGGATGATTTGGTCGCCGGGTTTGATGTGCTGGAGGCGCGAGGTCAGGGGGCCGTTCGGCACCTTGATCGAGTAGAATTCCAGTTCCTCGTCCCACGAGGGGGAGGCGATGGAATAGGCGCGCAGGAGCGGACGGCCGTTATCATCGAGAAGGCCGATCATCACGAATTCGCCGGAGCGGAAGCGCAGGGTTTGCGGGCGCGAGACGCGGAAAGAGAAGAGGCTCTCGGTCCAATGGGTCACGGCGGTGACGGTTTGCGCATCGGGGAGCATTTTCGGTTTCGGGATCACTTGTTCGGTCACGGCTTGGGTTCCGGTCATATCTATATCCTCGGACGGAGTAATCCGGCATTTGCGGGTTATCTCTGATCCATGTCAGATGGAAGGTTTTCTTATGGAAAACGCCACGGAACAGGCCGGAGCCCGTTCCTTTTCCGGTGCGTGGGATCAGGCGGCGCGGGACTGCGCGGCGGTTTCGGGGGCCGCGCGGAGGCGGGCGCGGTGGTCCATCTCGGTCCAGTCGGCGCGGAAAACCCACTCGGCTTGCGGCTGGCGCTTGGCGAGGTCTTCGGAGATTTCCACCTCGTCGAAGCCCGCGCGGCGGGCCATGGCGTATTGGTCCGAAATCACATGGCCCACGGCGCGGAGCCGGCGCTTGAAGCCACGGGCGCGCAGGAGACGGGCCAGAGTGAAGCCGCGCCCGTCCGAGAAGGAGGGGAAGCGGATGCGGACGATGGGCGCGCCGAGAAGCTGGAGCGCGAGGTGATCGAGATCGGCATCGGGGCCAAGCTCGACCCCCTGCCCTTCCTGAACGGCATCTGGCGCGGCGAAACCTGCCTGCCAGTCATCTGCGGTGAAGCCCGTGTCGGTGACGATAACGCTCATGCGCCTGCCCTTTCGATGGTTCCGTTAGAAAAATGGATTCCGCACTCGGTTTTTTCCTGCCCGCGCCAGCGGCCCGCGCGCTCGTCCTCGCCGGGTTTGACGGGCGAGGTGCAGGGGGCGCAGCCGATTGAGGGGTAGCCCTTGGCCACGAGGGGGTGGCGGGGGAGGCGGTTGTTCAGCATGTAGTCTTGCAGGTCTTCCTTGCCCCAATGCGCGAGCGGGTTGACCTTGATGCGGCCCGTGCCCTCTTCCTCTTCGAAGAAGTCGAGTGCGGCGCGGGTGGAGCCTTGATAGCGTTTGCGCCCGGTGATCCAGGCGTCGAACTTGGACAGCTCGCGCTCCAGAGGGCGGTTCTTGCGGAGCGCGCAGCAGGCGTCGGTGTCGCGCAGGAGGAGCGCGCCATAGGGATCCTCGGCGGCCAGATCGGCGGGATCGGGGTGGAGGATGCGGAGGTCGCGCAGATCGAGACGTTTCGCGAGGGTGTGCTGGTATTCGAGGGTTTCGGGGAAAAGCATCCCGGTTTCGAGAAAGAGCACCGGCGTGTCGGGAGCGATGACGGAAACGAGGTGCAAGAGCACCACCGATTCCGCCCCGAATGACGACACCAGAGTGACCTTTCCGAGGTCGGGGTCTTTCAGCGCATGGCGCAGCACGGCAGAGGCGGCGTGGTGGCGATAGCGCTCGTTGAGCGACGCCACCCGTTCCGCCACCGCGCCCAGAGGGGCATCAAGCGGCATCTTGCGCGGGCCCTTCGTAGAGGGCGGCCTTGAACGGATCGAGGCCGACGCGGCGGTAGGTTTCGAGGAAGGGTTCCTCGACGCTGGTACGGACTTTCAGATAGGCCCCGACGATGCGTTCGATGGCGGGCACGATATCCTCGTAGGAGAAACCGGGGCCGGTGCGTTCGCCGAGCGTGGCGGTTTCGGTGCCGTCGCCGCCGAGCGTGATCTGGTAGGTTTCCACGCCGCCGCGATCGAGACCGAGGATGCCGATATGGCCCACGTGATGATGCCCGCAAGCGTTGATGCAGCCGGAAATCTTGATCTTCAACTCACCGATCTCGTGTTCGAGCTTCAACGCGTCGAAACGAGTGGCGATGGCTTGGGCGACGGGGATCGAGCGCGCGGTGGCCAGTGCGCAGTAATCCATACCGGGGCAGGC
>JALQUU010000041.1 GCA_023260655.1 Paracoccaceae bacterium
GTACCCAGAATGGTCGAACATCCCGGACACCTAGTATCCATCGTTTACAGCGTGGACTACCAGGGTATCTAATCCTGTTTGCTCCCCACGCTTTCGCGCCTCAGCGTCAGTATTGGTCCAGGAAGCCGCCTTCGCCACCGGTGTTCCTCCTGATATCTACGCATTTCACCGCTACACAAGGAATTCCCCACTCCCCTACCGAACTCAAGTCAAAGCAGTATCGAGTGGCATCTTTGGGTTAAGCCCAAAGTTTTCACACCCGACTTACTCAACCGCCTACGAGCTCTTTACGCCCAATAAATCCGGACAACGCTTGGAGCCTATGTGTCACCGCGGCTGCTGGCACATAGTTGGCCGCTCCTTCTTCTGTTGGTACCGTCAGTTTCGTTCCTACTGAAAGCGGTTTACAGCCCGAAAGCCTTCTTCCCGCACGCGGCGTTGCTGCGTCAGGCTTTCGCCCATTGCGCAAGATTCCCCACTGCTGCCTCCCGTAGGAGTCTGGGCCGTGTCTCAGTCCCAGTGTTGCTGATCATCCTCTAAAACCAGCTACTGATCGTAGGCTTGGTAGGCCATTACCCCACCAACTACCTAATCAGACGCGGGCCGATCCTTCACCGAAATTCTTTCCCCCGAAGGGCGTATACGGTATTAAACCCAGTTTCCCGGGACTATTCCGTAGTGAAGGGCACGTTCCCACGCGTTACTAACCCGTCCGCCGCTAGGCCCGAAGACCTCGCTCGACTTGCATGTGTTAAGCCTGCCGCCAGCGTTCGTTCTGAGCCAGGATCAAACTCTCAAGTTGAAAGTCCCGAAGGACTTCTTGACGTTCGAACCTCTGCACATCTCATCAGGAGGCTAATCCTGATGAAGTCTCTGTTTGATGTGCTCCAGGTTTCCAAAGAAACCAGAAGCCGCCAAACAGTGAAGCTGACACCACATCATCGGCCGAAGCCTAGTGGCGCGATATACAGACGTCGATCCATCGAATGAACCAAACCGCCCGCATATCTCTTCAGATATCTATCAATGTCAAAGAGCACCAGAGACAAAATCAACCGGATACGCCACCTTGCTTTGCAGCGCGTCCGCCCAACTCTTCCCTGAAACCAGACTCCCGAACCTCCGTGACATCCGCCACCGCAATCCGTTCCGCTGCCCCGTCAGCGCATCAGCGCGTCCGGTGAGGGGCTATCTACGGATAACAACAAACACCCGCAAGAGAGAAATGCGAGAAAACTTTCGATTTCTTCACTTTTCTTCAAAAATTATATAAAAACAAATATTTACGAAAAAGATGATTTTGGCGACTAGGCTGAGCGAAGCTAATTGCACCGGTTCCAAGGTGCTGTTTTTGGTCAGAAAATCCGAATCTCGGCACTTTTTCCGCCTGAATCACCGATTCAGACTGATTCACGGAGACGATTCCGGGGTCTTGCCAGCCTCGGCCAGCGTAGACCGATCAGCAAGCCGGCCCCTCCCATATAAAGGAGTGGCTCGATCTGGATACCTTTCCGCAACATGAAGAAATGGAGCGCGCCGAGAACTACTGCCGCATAGGCCGCTTTGTGGAGGCGATCCCAAAGAGGCCCCATTCTCCGGATCGACCAACGGTTCGATGTCACCGCCAAGGGCACCAGCACAAAGAAACCCGCCATACCCACAGTTATATAGGACCTCTTCACCATGTCCTCCCAGATCAGGGCAGGCACCTGCACGTCGATCAAAAGCCACACAGCCAAATGCACAGTCACATAATAGAAGCTCAAGAGCCCCAATGCGCGGCGGAACTTCAATGCATTCACACCGATGAGCCTGCGCAATGGCGTAACGGCCAGAGACGCCATGAGGAACTGGAGCGCCAATAGCCCCAGTTCCTGCTCCAATGCCTTGATCGGTTCCGGCCCCAAGCCTCCGGTGAGCGCCAGATAGAAGAGCCACGGCCCTCCCGCTGCACCTACTATATAGATAGGCCACGTCGGGAGGCGCCGGAGGGCGCTATTGATCCGGTCAACCACCATCAGAAGTTGGCTTTCAGATCCATGCCGGAATATAGCCCCGCCACTTCCTCGGCATAGCCGTTGAACATCAGCGTTTCCTGCTTCTTGGCAAACAGCCCCTCACCCACTTTCCGCTCATAGGCCTGGCTCCACCGCGGATGGCTCACCTCGGGGTTCACATTACTATAGAAGCCGTACTCGCTGGCCTGCGCCTTGTTCCACGATGTAGGCGGCTGCGTGTCGGTGAGCGTGATACGCACGATCGACTTGATCGACTTGAACCCGTATTTCCATGGCACCACCAACCGCATCGGCGCGCCGTTCTGGTTCGGGATGTCCTTCCCGTAAATGCCCGTCGCGAGGATGGTCAGCGGATGCATCGCCTCGTCCAGCCGCAGCCCTTCTACATAGGGCCACTCCAGCACCGGATACCGCACCCCAGGCATTTCTTCCGGCCTGAGCAGCGTTTCGAACGCCACGTATTTCGCGCCCGACTGTACCCCTGCCATCTCCAAGAGGTCCGCCAGTTCGAACCCGTTCCACGGGATCACCATCGACCATGCTTCCACACAGCGGAAGCGATAGATCCGCTCCTCGATGATCATCTTCGACAGGATATCTTCCAGCGCATAGTCTCCGGGCCGATCCACCAACCCATCGATCTTCACCGTCCATGGCTTCACGGTAAGCTGGCCCGCATATCGCGCCGGATCATCCTTGCCGGTGCCGAACTCGTAGAAGTTGTTGTAGGCCGTGATCTCTTCCCAGCGGTTCGGCTCCAAAACTTCCGCCTTGGCCGCCTTGGGCAGAGCGGTCAGCAATCCGGCCCCCGCCATCCCTCCGATCAACGCGCGGCGGTTCAGCCACATGCCTTCCGGCGTCACATCCTTATCGGTCAGCCTGTTCTTCCATCGATAGGCCATACAATATCCTCCAACTCGTTACTCATGTTCTAGAACGCCCCGCGCCATCCTCAAAACCAACTTCGCTCACAGTCGCGTTCCCGCTTGAAACATTCGTATTTTTGTATGTATCAATTTGCCATGCGCTCCCATAAGCATGACCGATAGAGTGTAAGTGCCCCAGCCGAGGAAAGCTCCATGATCCGCCACATCGCCGCCATTGCTCTCGCCACCACCCTCGCGATGCCCACCATCGCCGACAACGGGGCCGTCACCTATGAAACCGACGACAGCTTCGAAGACGCGATCTTCGCGCTAGAAAACGCCATCCTCGACAAGGGCCTCGTGATCGACAGCGTCTCCCACACAGGCGAGATGCTGGAACGCACCAAGGCAGATGTCGGCGGCACCGTCACACTCTTCGAAAAGGCCGATGTCTACAGCTTCTGCTCCGCCGCACTCTCGCGCAAAGTGATGGAAGCCGATCCGATGAACATCCGCTTCTGCCCCTACGACATCTTCGTCATGCAACAGCCCGGTGCGAAAGTGACCGTCGGCTTCCGCACCTTCCCTGAAGGTCCGATGCAGGAAGTCCAAGCCCTCCTCGACGGGATCGCCCGCTCTGCCGCAGGGCTTGAATGATCACAGGGCCCTCACCCGCGATCACAAGCTTCTGACTGGAAATTCAAACCTCGCTGGGCTTAGGCGCAGCGGGGTTTTTCAATCCCTCATAACGGGATTCTCAGGCAAATCCTCTCTCCCTATACTTGCTTAACTCCTTGCGATCCCACACCGGGATTGTTCGTAACAAGGAGATTGAAATGCTTCGTAGAACCGTTATCGCCCTCGCCGCCGCAACTGCTTTCGCAGGCCCCGTCTTCGCCGCTGGCCACTCGAAAGACATCGTCGACACCGCCGTTGAAGCCGGAAGCTTCGGCACGCTCGTCGCTGCCGTCGAGGCCGCAGGTCTTGTCGAAACCCTGAAAGGCGAAGGCCCCTTGACCGTATTCGCTCCCACCGATGAAGCCTTCGCAAAACTGCCCGCAGGCACCGTGGAAGACCTTCTGAAGCCCGAAAACAAGGACAAGCTCATCGCCATCCTCACCTATCACGTGGTGCCGGGTAAGGTGATGTCGGGCGATCTCTCGAACGGCATGAAGGCCGCAACCGTGCAGGGCGCGGACGTCACCATTATGACCGAAGGCGGCGTGAAGGTGAACGAAGCTGCTGTTACCATGGCTGATATCGAAGCCTCGAACGGCGTCATCCACGTCATCGATTCGGTGATCATGCCGCCGATGTAAGCGCCAATTCACGCACTAAAGATGCATTGTTTCCAATGCGCTAGCCCCACAATTACCCTAATGGTGGTGATTTCCATACTTTTCCCTAATTTTGATCCTTTTTCTCTATATTTTTTTTCCCCCGCGTAAACTCGCGGGAAGAAAAAAGACCAGAGGCCAACTCGCAAGCTATCGCAGTCTCCGGCTCGGCCGGATCACTACGGGAAACGCTCGGCACAGCACCTCCCTTCACCAATTGCCCTTCACGGGGCGAAACCATGAACGGGGAGAAACTTCATGGCTACGATTATTGAAACAGCGGACAGCGCTCCGCTTGATAACCAATACACCATTGGCGCTGGTGACAACTATCTGGGCACCCTTGGCGGATATCCCCTCGGTGACTTTGCCGATGGCGTCTCGCTTCAACTGGAAGCGGGCAAGACCTACGAGCTCGTTCTCTCGGCAAGCAGCAGCTTCAACTATACTCTCTACAATGCGTTTGGCGGTTGGACCTCTGCCTATAGCACTTATGCCACGGGCGGCACGATCACCTTCACAGCGACGACTACCGGCACCGCATGGCTTCAACTCCATCCATATACGGCGACACAAACCAACAACTCCTATTCTGTCGCCTTGAACGACATTTCCGCCCCGCCTCCTCCGCCCCCGCCCACAGGCGCCACGGCAGGCGACGATTCCCTCACCGGAACCGCAGGCGTCGATATCATTGACCTCCTCGCAGGCGATGACTGGTTCGATGCACTCGACGGCAATGACAAGATCCTCGCAGGCGACGGCCACGACACCGTCTTCGCAGGCCTCGGCAATGACACCGTCTTCGGCGGCAATGGCGATGACCTGATCTGGGGCCACAAAGGCAACGACAACATGCGTGGCAACGCGGGCAACGACACCATGCACGGCGGTGACGGCGACGACCTCGTGCGCGGCGACGCAGGCGACGACGAGATCCACGGCAACAAGGGCAACGACGATCTGCGCGGCAACGGTGGCAACGACATGCTCTCCGGCGGTGAAGGCGACGACACGGTCAATGGCAACACCGGCAATGACGACCTGCACGGCGCCAAAGGCAACGACCTCATCTATGGCGAGGAAGGCGACGGCAATCTCTGGGGCGCGCTCGGCAACGACACCCTCGATGGCGGCGCAGGCAATGACTGGCTCCACGGCAGCTTCAATGACGACGTCATGACAGGCGGCGCCGATGCCGATGTCTTCGAATATCGCCTCGGCGACGGATTCGACACCATCACCGATTTCGAGGATGGCATCGACATGATCGAAGGCTCCCGCCTCTCCAGCGGCCTCAAGTCCTACCTCGCCACGGCAACCATCGTGATCGCTGATGGCAGCCAGGCTGTAATCGCAGACGGCCCCGGTGCACTCACTATCGAAAACAACTCGGGCTCTGTGATCACCCTCACCGCAGACGACTTCATCTTCTGATCGTCGCCCCACTCAAAGCAAAGCCCCGCCGGATCACTCCGGCGGGGCTTTTTGTTCTTTAGGCTCGCGCCCGCGTTAATGCACCACGGCATCCGAAGGCTTCGGCCAATTGGTCGCCGCAACGCGGTTCCCGATGATCAGCCCTTCGGCACCCGCCGTCACAGGCACGGCTTCCCCGTCCTTGATGTCGCCCGCAAGCAGCATCTCGGCCAGCGGGTCCTGCAAGCTGCGCTGGATCACCCGCTTCAAAGGCCGCGCCCCGAACACCGGATCATAGCCCTCTTCGGCCAGCCACTTCTTGGCATCCTCGTCCAAAGCCAGCGTGATCTTCCGCGCCGCCAAACGCTTCAACAAGCGCGCAAGCTGGATCTCCACGATCCCGCCCATATCCGCACGGCCCAAACGGTCGAACACGATGATCTCGTCGAGGCGGTTCAGGAACTCAGGGCGGAAATGCCCGCGCACCGCATCCATCACTTCGGCCTTCGCATCGGAAGCATCCGCGCCATCCGGCAAATGGCTCAGCGCCTGCGCCCCGAGGTTCGACGTGAGGATGATCAGCGTCTGCTTGAAATCCACCGTCCGGCCTTGGCCATCGGTCAGCACACCATCATCGAGCACCTGCAAAAGCACGTTGAACACATCAGGGTGCGCTTTCTCGACCTCGTCGAACAGCACCACCTGATAAGGCCGCCGCCGAACCGCTTCAGTCAGCACACCGCCCTCGTCATAGCCCACATAGCCCGGAGGTGCCCCGATCAGGCGCGCCACCGAATGCTTCTCCATGAACTCCGACATGTCGATCCGCACCATCGCGCTGTCATCGTCGAAAAGGAACTCCGCCACGGCCTTGGTCAACTCGGTCTTGCCCACACCCGTCGGGCCAAGGAAGAGGAACGAACCCAAAGGCCGCCCTTCATCATTGAGCCCGGCGCGTGCACGCCGCACCGCGTTTGCCACGGCTTTCACCGCTGCGTTCTGGCCGATCACCCGCTTGTGCAGACCCTCTTCCATCCGCAACAGCTTCTCTTTCTCCCCTTCGAGCATCTTCGAGGTCGGAATACCCGTCCACCGCTCCACGACCTCCGCGATCTGCTCAGGCCGAACAGCTTCCGAAACCATCCGCGCTTCTTCGGCGTTTTCGGCTTCGCCCAACTGGCGCTCCAGAGCGGGGATCGTGCCGTATTGCAGCTCGCCGGCCTTGGCGAAATTGCCTTCCCGCTTGGCGATCTCCAGATCGGCCCGCGCGCGGTCCAACTGCTCTTTCAACTCCCGCGCCGAAGCCAGCTTGTCGCGTTCGCTCTGCCATGCCGCCGTCATCGTTGCCGACTTCTGCTGCAATTCCGAAAGCTCGCGCTCCAGAGCTTCCAAACGATCCTGCGAGGCCGCATCCGTTTCCTTCTTCAGCGCCTCGGCTTCGATCTGAAGCTGCAGGATCTGACGGTCCAATGCATCCAGTTCTTCCGGCTTCGAATCCACTTCCATCCGCAAACGCGACGCCGCCTCGTCCACCAGATCGATAGCCTTATCCGGCAGGAAACGGTCGGTGATGTAACGGTTCGAAAGCGTCGCCGCCGCCACCAAGGCACTATCCGAAATCCGCACCCCGTGGTGCAGCTCGTATTTCTCCTTGATGCCGCGCAGGATCGAGATCGAGTCCTCCACGGTCGGTTCTTCCACCATCACAGGCTGGAACCGCCGCGCCAAGGCCGCGTCCTTCTCCACATACTTGCGGTATTCGTCGAGCGTCGTGGCGCCTACGCAATGCAACTCGCCCCGCGCCAACGCCGGCTTGATGAGGTTCGCCGCGTCCATCGCACCATCGGTCTTGCCCGCGCCCACTAGCGTGTGCATCTCGTCGATGAAGAGGATGATTTCGCCAGCCGCCGCTTCGATTTCCTTCAGGATCGCCTTCAAGCGCTCCTCGAACTCGCCGCGATACTTCGCCCCCGCAATCAGCGCGCCCATGTCGAGCGCCATCAGCGTCTTGTTCCGCAGGCTTTCCGGAACGTCACCATTCACGATCCGCAAGGCCAAGCCTTCCGCGATCGCGGTCTTACCCACGCCCGGTTCCCCGATCAGCACGGGGTTATTCTTGGTCCGGCGCGACAGAACCTGCATCGAGCGGCGGATTTCCTCGTCGCGCCCGATGATCGGATCAATCTTCCCTTCGCGCGCCGCTTCCGTCAGATCGCGCGCGTATTTCTTCAAGGCATCATAGCCGTCCTCGGCCGAAGCCGAGTCCGCCGTGCGCCCTTTGCGAATGTCGTTGATCGCGGCATTCAACCCCTGCGCCGTCACCTTGCCGGCATCCAGCGCGTCCTTGGCTTTGGATTTCACCATCGCAAGCGCCATTAGTATGCGCTCGACCGGCACAAAGCTGTCGCCTGTTTTCTTCGCCAGCGCCTCGGCCTCGGTCAGCACCTTCACCGTCACGCTATCAAGATAGGTTTGCCCAGCGTCGCCCGAAACCTTCGGCTGCTTTTCGATCTCGCGGTCCACAGCCTCAAGCACCCGCCCAGCATCACCGCCCGATTTGGTGATCAGGTTCGCCGCCAACCCCTCGGGGTCATCCATCAAGGCTTTCAGCACATGTTCAGGCACGAGGCGCTGATGGCCTTCGCGCATCGCTATGGTCTGAGCGGCCTGAACAAAGCCGCGCGACCGTTCCGTGAACTTCGACAAGTCCATGGTTCTCTCCTTTTCAATGGCACCCGGATTTTCAGCGCCCACAATCGCAGCACGCTCCCTGACCGGGCCTCTCTTCGGATTTGGTCACCATCCGGCCAGCATTCAAGTGCCCGAATGTGAAATCACCTATCTCAAAGCGCTTCCCGTAATTCCTTGTGGGAAATCCCGGCTCACTCTCGGCTCGATAGTTTTGATCACGTTCGCTTGCATTGAAGGAGTAACGTTATGCATTTTTCACCGCTCAGCACCACCGGCTCCTCGAAAGCCGTGATGGTCACAGTGGAAAACATCGCTCCCTTCTTCCTGTCCAAGGATTACGAAACCATCGGCACCACTGTTGTTCTCAACGTTCAAAACGCTAGCACGCTCTTCACGATTTCGCTGCATCCCAAAGACGCACGAACACAGGCGGAACTCGAAAAGCTCGCCGTGTCTGATGCCTTCCGCCAGTTGCAGCGCCTCCCCGAGTTCCGCCGCGGCCGCCAGACGCTGATCCTGTCCGGTGCCTACACATCTGCCGCCTGATCCTGGAAGCTTGTCAGGCTTGCATTCCACTAGGCTCTTCTAGCATTGACGAGGCGAGGCCCGACTGTCACAAGCGGGCGGTTTGTCATTTCACCACAGGAGCCCGCAATGACTGCCGATGATCGCCTGATCGTAGCCCTAGACGTTCCCAACGCACTCGCTGGCCTCCAACTCGCCGAAACGCTTGGCGACGCCGTATCCTTCTACAAAATCGGCCTCGGCATGCTCACCGGTGGTGGCCTCGCCCTTGCCAACGAACTCAAGCAAGAGCACGGCAAGCGCGTCTTTCTCGACATGAAGCTCTTCGACATCGGTGCCACCGTCGAAGCCGCTGTTCGCGGTCTGGCCCAGTATGACCTCGATTTCCTCACCGTCCACGGCGACCCCCATGTGGTGCGCGCTGCCAAAGAAGGCGCTGCCGGAAAACCGCTGAAAATTCTCGCGGTCACCATCCTCACGTCGCTCGATCGCGCCGATCTCGACGCCTCTCTCATCAAGCCCGGTGATATCCGCGACATCGTTCTCGAACGCGCCGCCAATGCCCTCGAAGCCGGAGCCGATGGCCTGATCGCTTCGCCGCAGGAAGCCGCCATGATCCGCGCGCTGCCCCAAGCCAAAGGCCGCCTGATCGTCACCCCCGGCGTCCGCCCGGCCGGAGCCGACCTCGGCGACCAGAAGCGCATCGCTACCCCCGGTGCCGCGATCCGCGACGGTGCCGATCACATCGTCGTCGGTCGCCCGATCTGGAAAGCCGCCGATCCTAAAGCGGCAGCTCAAGCCATTCTCGCCGAACTCCCATGAAAAAAGCGGGCCGCAAGGCCCGCTCCCCTAACCTCCCGAAGGCGGCGGCTCAGCCTGCCGTCTTCAGATCCTCGATCAGCGCATCAAGGTTGCCCTTGCGCCGATCCAGCATCGCCCCGATCTCGGTGCGCTCCGCCATCAGCATGTTGATGCCTTCGATATACATATTGAAAAAAAGTGGCTTGCCAGCCTTGTCCGAGACAAGGAACGTCACATCGAACGGTGCCTGCCCGCGCAGCTTCGCGAGCGTCTTCACCTGGATGTAGCTTTTGACAGCTTTCGCGCCCTGAACCTCGATTTGCCCACCGATGAACTCGCGGAAGCGCTTGCCGTATTTCACCGAGATATAGCGCGTGAACTCGGCCGTGAAGCGGCTCAACTGCGCCGAGCTTGCCGAACGCGCATCTGCCCCCAGCGCATAGCGCGCAATCGCAGGCACATCGGCATAGCGGTTAAAGATCCGCTCGAAATCGGCAGACATCGCCTTTTCCGACTTCCCCGAAGCGATCACCTTGTTGATATCGGCCACCAGCGCGTCCACCAAGGTCTTGGCCTGTGCATCGCTGAGCGCCAAAGCCGGAAGCGGCAACACAGCCGCAGCCCCGGCAGCAACCCCGGTCAAAACAAACGAACGGCGGGAAAAATCACTCTGCATAGGGGTCCTCGTAGGGGTCGGTCACAGAAGAAGAATAGGGGTCATCATAGTCCGAAGCGGCATCGCCTCCCAGTTCGAAGCGGCGCGCTTGCAGGTAAATTAGGCGTGATTGCGCGTAGCTGTCGGCACTGTCGTAGAGCACGCTGTCGATCGTATCACCGAACCGTTCGCGGTCACCCACGCGGTCAAACACCCGTGCCACAGTGCCCACGTGCCGCTCCGGCGAGGGCAAAGTGTAGCTCAAGGGGTTCGTGAAGAAATCCACAAGCTTGCCAGCGGCATCCCGCTCCGTCGTCGGGCCCACCAGCGGCAACTCAAGGTAAGCCCCCTCCGGGAAGCCCCATTTCGCCAGCGTGCCGCCAAAATCGGCATCGGCCAATTGCACACCGCCAAGCTCCGCCGCAGGATCGAAAATGCCACCGATCCCCAAGGTCGTGTTGACGACGAGCCGATAGAGGTTCTTGCCAAAGCCCGGAATGTCGCCCTGCAACAGGTTGTTCACCATGATCCCCGGTGTCGCGAGGTTCGTGGCCACATTCCCCAAAGCCACCTGCAAATCGTCGTTCGCAACCTTGCCATAGCCATGCGAAACAGGCCGCAACACCGCCCGGTCGATCCCGCGATTGAACGCATGAACCTTCCGGTTTCCGGCTTCATACGGATCATGAATACCCCCCGGCGCGCCCTCAGGCCCCGGCACAGAGCACCCAGCCACCATCAGCAGCGCAGCAATCGCAACGGCTTTCGATCTGATAAATAGCTGCATTTTTTGGCTCACGTGCTTCACAATTCGTCAATTTCCAATCTGCTACCTAAAGACTAGCGCGGAAAACCCCAAGGACACCCCGCGCAGCTGTGGCTAAATGTGGCAATTGAGCGACTTTAAACAATTGGGTGGCAGAATAGTAAGGATTCTGCCAAAAGTGTAGGAATTACCGTGACAAACAACCCAGCAGTGATGCCGCCCGCCCGTTTTTGGAACAGAAGATGTTATCGACGAATTTGAGCGCAGGTTTGCGCGAACTCAGGGCCGCGCGCGGCGAGAACTCCAAGCTCTTTCTGGCCGTGGCGCTCTTCAGCGTGTTTTCCAACCTTTTGATGCTCACCGGGCCCCTCTACATGCTCCAGGTCTATGACCGCGTGCTGGGCTCGCGCTCGGTCGAAACGCTCGTCGGCCTGACTGTGCTCGTCGTGTTCCTCTACATTATCATGGGCATTCTCGAAAACGCCCGCAGCCGCGTCATGGCCCGCGTTGGTGCCCGCTTCCAATCACGCCTCGATCACCGCGTGTTCGAAGCCGTGATGCGCAAAACCGCCGTGCGCCCCGATGAAACCACGGCCTCCGGCCTCCGCGATCTCGAAGCGGTTCAGAAGTTCATCGCCTCCCCCGCCTTCACCGTCTTCTTCGACCTCCCCTGGACGCCGATCTTCTTCTTCGCCATCTTCGCCTTCCACCCGCTCCTTGGCTGGATGGCCATTGCCGGCGGCGTCATCCTCGTGGGCGTCACCCTCCTGAATCAGCGCCGCAGGCGGCACGCTGCGCGCCGATGGCATGGGCGACCAGATCCGTTCGGAAGCCGAAATGGTGCAGGCCCTCGGCATGCGCGAAGCCGCCTTCACCCGCTGGAAAAAACTCCGCGCCGATGCGCTCGACCAGCAGATCACCTCCACCGATGTCGGCGGCACCTTCTCCTCCATCACCAAATCCCTCCGCCTTTTCTTGCAATCGGCCATGCTCGGCCTCGGTGCATGGATCGTGCTGCGTGGTGAAATGACCCCCGGCGCAATGATCGCAGGCTCCATCCTCATGGGCCGCGCCCTTGCCCCCGTCGAAATGCTCGTCGGCCAATGGGCCATGGTGCAGCGCGCGCAGAAAGGCTGGAACACGCTCGCACAACTCCTCTCGGAAGTGCTACCCGAGCCGCAACGCACCCCCCTGCCGAAACCCGCCGCGAAACTCGACGTGCAGAACCTCACCCTCGTGGCCCCCGGCGAACAGCAGGCCGCGCTTCGCATGGTGTCCTTCACCGTAGAACCCGGCCAAGCCGTGGGCGTTATCGGGCCATCGGGCGCCGGTAAATCCTCCCTCGCCCGCGCCCTCACCGGTGTCTGGCGCCCGGCGGGCGGCAAGATCCGCCTCGATGGGGCAACGCTTGATCAATACGATCCCACCGTGCTCGGCCAACTCATCGGCTATCTCCCCCAGCGCGTCCAACTCTTCGACGGTACCATTGCCGAGAACATCGCACGCCTCGATCCGAAAATGGACCCCGCCGCGGTGGTCGATGCCGCCAAAAAGGCCGCCGCCCAGGACATGATCCTCAAACTTCCCGAAGGCTATGACACCCGCGTTTCCGCCAATAGTGGCAGGCTCTCGGGCGGGCAGATGCAGCGCATCGGTCTGGCGCGCGCCATGAATGGCAATCCGCAAATCCTAGTCCTCGACGAACCCAACTCCAACCTCGACAATGAAGGCAGCCAAGCCCTGAATGCCGCGATCCGCGCGATGAAGGGCGAAGGGCGCTCCGTGCTCATCATGGCCCACCGCCCCGCCGCCATTCAGGAATGCGACACGCTCCTCATGCTCGATAACGGTGCCCGCGCCGCCTTCGGCGCGAAAGTAGAAGTGCTGCGCCAAGTGGTCAGGAACTCCCAACAGATCATGTCCACCACCGATGGCGGAGGTGTGCGATGACCGACCGTTTCTCCCCCCGCAAGCCGCTCATTATCGGCCTCTCCGCACTGGTGATCCTCGTCGGCGGAATCGGAGGCTGGTCAGTCCTGACCGAACTCGCAGGCGCCATCATCGCACCGGGCCGGATCGAGGTCGATCAGAACCGCCAGATCATCCAACACCCCGATGGCGGCGTAGTGGCCGAAGTGCTGATCAAGGAAGGCGATCAGGTCGATGCCGATGCCGTTCTGATCCGCCTCGACCCTACCCGCCTCCGCTCCGAACTGGCCATCATCGAAGGCCAGCTTTTCGAACTCATGGCGCGCCGTGGCCGCCTCGATGCCGAACGCGACGGGCTGGAAGCCCCGGTCTATGATCCCCTCTTGATCGAAGCCGCCGCCGCCAACGCTGACGCCAAAACCCTGATGGATGGCCAGACCCGCCTTATGGCCGCGCGCCTCACAACATTCCTCCAGCAAACCGAGCAGTTGAAAAAGAGCTCCGGCCAGATCGCCTCGCAGATCGAGGGCATCACCGCGCAACAAGCCGCCCTCACCCGCCAGCTTGAACTGATCCAGAAAGAACTCGCAGACCAGCAATCGCTTCTGGAAAAGGGCCTCGCCCAAGCCACCCGCGTCTTGGCCCTTGAACGAGAAGCTGCCCGCCTTGAGGGGCAGGTCAGCGAGTTGACCGCGCAAAAGGCGCAAGCCGAGGGCCGGATCACCGAACTTGATATCGAAGTGCTCCGCCTTGATGCGGCACGCCGCGAAGACGCCATCACCCGCCTCCGCGACATCCAGTTCCGCGAATTGGAACTCGCAGAACAGCGCCGCGCCGTTCTGGAGCAACTCTCCCGCCTCGACATCCGCGCCCCCGTCGGCGGCGTGGTCTACGGCCTCAACGTATTCGGCGCAAAGGCCGTGATCCGCCCGGCCGATCCGGTTGCCTTCATCGTCCCGCAAGACCGCCCTCTGGTGATCCGTACCAATGTTGAAACGATCAACGTGGATCAGGTCTATCCCGGCCAAGCCGTGAGCCTGCACTTCTCCGCCTTCGACCAGCGCACAACGCCGCAACTCGAAGGCCAAGTCACCGCGATTTCCGCTGACGCTTTCTCGGATGAACGCTCGGGCGCATCGTTCTACCGGGTGGATATCGCCCTGAGCGAAGACGAAGCCGCGAAACTGCCGGAAGGCGCTGTGCTGATCCCAGGCATGCCCGTGGAAGCCTTCATCCGCACCGCGAACCGCACGCCTTTGGAGTATTTGCTGAAACCTCTGACCGACTACTTCGCCAAGGCCTTCCGCGAATGAAGCAAGGGGGCTTTGCCCCCCTCGCCCTTCGGGCTCACCCCCCAGGATATTTGTCAAAACGAGAACCAGCGCGGCTTTTCTTCTGATCCGCCTCGCGATAGCGTCCGGGCAACTGGAATTCGAGAGGAGCCCTCCATGTCCCGCATCGACACCCGCCTTGCCGAACTTGGCATCACTCTGCCTGCCGCGCCCGCACCGGCTGCGAACTATGTACCCTTCGTGCGCACGGGGAACATGCTCTGGATTTCGGGGCAGATTTCCAACGGGGCTGACGGGTTGATCAAAGGCAAGCTCGGTGCCGATATGGATGTCGCCGCTGGCGCAGCCGCTGCACGCGCTTGCGGGCTTTCGATCATTGCACAGGCGAAAGCGGCCTGCGGAGGCGACCTGGACAAGGTGGCGCGGGTTGTGAAGCTCGTCGGCTTCGTCAACTCCACAGCCGATTTCGTCGACCAGCCCAAAGTGATCAACGGGGCATCGGACCTGATGGTCGAGGTGTTCGGAGATGCCGGGCGGCATGCCCGTTCCGCAGTGTCGGCGGTCTCGCTGCCCTTGGGAGTGGCAGTTGAAATCGAGGCCGTGATCGAGCTTGTCGCCTCCTGATGCCCGATTTGCCGAAAGCCTTCACCGCCCGCCCGCTGGCGCATCGGGCCTTGCACGATCGCACAAACGGCCGCCCCGAAAATTCAGTTTCGGCCATTCGCGCGGCCATTGCTGCCGGATACGGGATCGAAATCGATGTGCAACCGTCGAGCGACGGTCAGGCGATGGTGTTCCATGACGAAGTGTTGGAACGGCTCACCATCGAAGCAGGCCCGATCGCGGCCCGCTCTGCGGCTGAACTGAAGCGCATTCCCCTCAAAGGCAGCACGGACACCATCCCGACGCTCGCCGAGGTCCTCGAAATCGTAGCGGGCCAAGTGCCGTTGCTGATCGAGATCAAGGATCAGGACGGTGCGATGGGGCCGCAAGTCGGCGCGTTGGAAAAAGCTGTCGCGGCGGATCTGGAAGACTATGACGGGCCTGTTGCCGTGATGTCGTTCAACCCGCATTCGATGTTCCACATGTCCCGCCTTGCCCCTGGCGTGCCGCGCGGGCTCACGACTTCGGCTTGGGACCCCGAGGATTGGGGCCTGCCCGAAGGCCTTTGCGCGCGGCTCCGCGACATCCCCGATTTCGACCACGTCGGCGCAAGTTTCATCAGCCACGAATGGGCCGATCTCGAACGCCCGCGCGTGCAGGACCTGAAAATGTCCGGCGTGCCCGTTCTCTGCTGGACCATCCGGTCGCCCGAAGATGAAGCAAAGGCCCGCGCCATGGGCGCCGATAGCGTGACCTTCGAAGGCTATCTCTCAAAGACCGCTTGATCGCGTTTATCCGCATGCCAGAATAGCAGGAAAGGGGCGGCTTTCATGCAAGATGGTGCAGCGTCAGTCACAGTCGAACTTCTCGAAACCATCGAGGCCATTCCCGCCTCCGACTGGGATATCTGCGCACGCGCACAAGGCCGCCCGCGCGATCCGTTCACAACCCACCGCTTTCTTCTCGCGCTGGAAGTAAGCGGCTCGGTCGGGCCGGGAACGGGCTGGACACCGCGCCCCTTGGTCGCCCGGTTTCAGGGTGAAATCATCGCTGTCGCGCCCCTCTACGTGAAATCCCACAGCCAAGGCGAATACATCTTTGACCATGCATGGGCCAATGCCTACGAGCGCGCAGGCGGGCGCTACTATCCGAAGCTACAGGTCGCCGTGCCCTTCACACCGGTCACCGGCCCGCGGCTCCTTGCACGCGAAGGCTTCGAGTACGAAGGCCGCACGGCCTTGGCCGATGCCATCGCCCGCATCACAGCCGATAACCGCCTCTCGTCTGCCCATGTCACCTTTTGCACGGAAGAAGACAGCGCCACACTCGAAGCGGCAGGCTTCCTTCCGCGCCTCACCCAGCAATACCATTGGGAAAACAACGGCTACCGAAGCTTCGACGATTTCCTTGCCGATCTGTCGTCGCGCAAGCGCAAGACCATCCGCAAGGAACGCGAGAAGGCCCAGTCCTTCGGCGGCACGATCCGCATCGTCACAGGTAGCACGATCACGCCCGACGACTGGCACGCGATGTGGGCCTTCTACCAAGACACAGGCGCGCGGAAGTGGGGCACACCCTACCTTACACGCGCCTTCTTCGACCAACTCCACGCCCATATGCGCGACGACGTTCTTCTCGTCTTCGCCGAGCGTGATGGCCAGCCCGTCGCAGGAGCGATGAATTTCATCGGGCGGGATACGCTCTTTGGCCGCTATTGGGGATGTCTCGAAGATCATCCCTGCTTGCATTTCGAACTGTGCTATTATCAGGCCATTGATTGGGCCATCGCCCATGGCCTCTCTCGCGTTGAAGCGGGCGCGCAGGGCGAACACAAACTGGCGCGGGGATATCTGCCCTCGCCGATCCATTCAGCGCATTTCATCCCTGAAAAGGGCTTTGCCGATGCCGTTAGTAGGTATTTGCGGGAGGAGCGCTCCGCAGTAGGGCAGGAAATCGAAATCCTTACGAACTACGGTCCATTCCGCAAAACCTCACAGAGCGAACAGGACTAGGAAGGAAGCGATCATGACAGAGCAACTCTCCGAAACAGGGCGCAAAACCCTTCTGGAACCTCTCCTCGCGTCCGGCTGGGTCGTCGAGGAAAACCGTGACGCGATCACCAAGGTTTTCACCTTTTCTGACTTCACCGAAGCTTTCGGCTTCATGACGCGCGCTGCTCTTTGGGCCGAGAAATGGAACCATCACCCCGAATGGTCCAACATCTACAAAACCGTCACCGTCACGCTCACGACGCATGATGTGAACGGGCTCTCGCCCCTCGACGTGAAACTCGCCCGCAAGCTCGACAGCCTATGAAAAAGGGGGCCGAAGCCCCCTTCCCGTCAGATCTTGGCCGTCAGATCTTGGCCAGAAGCGCCTCACCGCCCGAGATTTCGCAAGTGCCGGGTGCCTGCTCGATCTCCATCAGCTTCACAACGCCGTCTTCCACCAGCATCGCGTAACGGCGCGAACGGGCGATCAGGCCCGCAGGCGGTGCCGAAAAGTCCATACCGATAGCTTTAGTGAAGGAACTGTCAGCATCTGCCAGCATGGTCAGGCCAGCGGCCGTCGCACCCGTCGCCTCGCCCCATGCCTTCATCACGAAGGGATCGTTGACCGAAACGCAGATGATCTCGTCCACGCCTTTGGCCGCGAACTGGTCCTTCGTGCGGATGAAGCTCGGAACGTGCGCCGAGTGGCAGGTCGGCGTGAAAGCCCCCGGCACGGCGAAAATCGCCACTTTCCGGCCCTTCACCTTATCGGCCATCGAAACAGCTTCTGGGCCCTTTTCGCCAATCCGTACCAGCGTCGCTTCCGGCAGGCGGTCACCAACTGCAATCGTCATCGTGTTCTCCCTCGCTTGGGTTTGCGTTTCCTGATGCTGAGGATATAGGCTCTCGTCTCAGGCAAGACCAATGAATTTGAAGGGAAGCGCGTATGTCTCGGGTTGTCATCATCGGCGCAGGTCAAGCTGGTGCTTCTCTTGCCGCGCAGTTGCGGTCCAAAGGGTTCGATGGCTCCATCACGATGATCGGTGCAGAACCCGCGCCGCCCTACCAGCGCCCTCCGCTTTCCAAAAAGTATCTCCTCGGTGAAATGGCGCTCGAACGCCTCTTTCTGCGTCCCGAGAATTTCTATGCCGACCAGAACATCGACCTGCGCGTGAACGCATCCGTCACAACCATCGACCCTGCCAATAAGACAGTGTCGGTTGGTGGCGAATCCCTGCCCTACGATATGCTCGCGCTCACCACGGGTTCCGCGCCCCGCCGCTTGCCCGCCGCCATCGGCGGCACGCTTCCCGGCGTCTACACCATGCGTGATCTGGCCGATGCTGACGCGCTCGCCCCCCATATGGCGGCAGGCAAGAAGCTCCTCATCGTCGGCGGCGGCTACATCGGGCTCGAAGCCGCTGCCGTTGCGGCCTCCCGCGGTCTTGAAGTCACGCTCGTCGAAGCCGCCCCACGCATTCTCCAGCGCGTCGCCGCTCCCGAAACTGCCAACTATTTCCGCGCGCTACATCAGTCGCGCGGCGTAACGCTCATCGAAGGCACAGGCCTCGAACGGCTCTTGGGCGAAACCCATGTCAGAGGAGCCCGCCTAGTCGATGGCCGCGAAATCGCCTGCGATCTGGCCATCGTCGGCATTGGCATCACACCCGAAACCGCTTTGGCCGAAGCCGCAGGCCTCGCCCTCGAAAACGGCATCCAGACCAACGCCCAATGCCAAACCAGTGATCCCGCGATCTGGGCCGCAGGCGATTGCGCGTCCTTCCCGTGGCAAGGCGGCCGCCTCCGCCTCGAATCCGTCCCCAACGCCATCGACATGGCCGAATGCGTTGCCGACAACATGCTGGGCGAAGCCCGCGACTATCTTGCCAAGCCTTGGTTCTGGTCCGACCAATACGACGTGAAGCTCCAAATCGCGGGCCTCAACACCGACTATGACCGCACGATCCTCCGCCCCGGCGACAAACCCGGCACCCAATCCGTCTGGTATTACAAAGGCGAAACCCTTCTCGCCGTCGACGCCATGAACGACGCCCGCGCCTATATGATCGGCAAACGCCTCGTCGAAGCCGGCAAGAGCCCCGCGCCCGAAACCGTCGCCGATCCCGCAACCGACCTCAAGTCGCTCGTCTGATGCGCATCATCGCAGGCAGGTTCCGCGGGCGCGCACTCAGCCCCGTCGGCAAAGGCGATCCGGGCGCACACCTGCGCCCCACAACCGACCGCACCCGCGAATCGCTCTTTTCCATGCTCGCAGGCGGCCGCTTCGGTGACCCGCTGGATGGCGCCCGCGTCCTCGACCTCTTCGCAGGCACCGGGGCCCTCGGCCTCGAAGCCCTCTCGCGCGGTGCCACCCACGTCACCTTCGTCGACGATGGCCGCATCTCCCTTGGCCTCCTGCGCAAAAACATCACGCTCCTCGATATCGCCTCCGAAACCACGGTCATCCAGCGCGACGCCCGCCGCCTCCCCCCAAACGAAGGTGCGCCCGCCACCCTCGTCTTCCTCGATCCCCCTTACGGCAAATCCATGGGCCTACCCGCCCTCGAAGCCGCACAAAAAGGCGGCTGGATCGCCCCCGATGCCCTCATCGTCTGGGAAGAAAGCACCGAACAACCCGCGCCTGCGGGCTTCATCCTCCTCGACAGTCGCCGCTACGGCGACACCACCGTCACGCTTCTGAACGCCGAATAACGCGCTTCCCCCGATCAGAATCCGAAAGAAGCCGCGCGCCCGCATTGCTCCCAGCGCCCCTGATCGCTATTTAGCACCGGAATAACCGGTTTCGCCTGAAGGAGCGCAGAATGGCTGCCTATCAATACGTCTATCACATGTCCGGTGTCTCCAAGACCTATCCCGGCGGCAAGAAGTGCTTCGAGAACATCCACCTGAACTTCCTCCCCGGCGTGAAGATCGGTGTCGTCGGCGTCAACGGCGCCGGTAAATCCACGCTGCTGAAGATCATGGCGGGATGGGACAAGGACTTCCAAGGCGAAGCCTGGTCTGCCGAAGGCGCCCGCGTCGGCTACCTGCCGCAGGAACCCGAACTCGACCCCTCGCTCGATGTGCGCGGCAACGTAATGCTCGGCGTCGCCAAGAAAAAAGCGATCCTCGACCGCTACAACGAACTGGCCATGAACTACTCGGACGAAACCGCCGACGAAATGGCCCAGCTGCAAGACCAGATCGACGCCGAGAACCTCTGGGATCTCGACAGCCAGGTCGACGTCTCGATGGAAGCCCTGCGCTGCCCGCCGGACGATGCCGATGTCGCCACCCTCTCGGGCGGTGAGAAGCGCCGCGTCGCGCTCTGCAAGCTTCTCCTCGAAGCCCCCGACATGCTGCTCCTCGACGAACCGACCAACC
>JALQUU010000042.1 GCA_023260655.1 Paracoccaceae bacterium
TACCCGGTACCCTGACCCCGCTTGGAAACAAACACTTGCTTTGCTTTCCAGCACTCAAGAACCGGCATTCCAGCGATCGGGCTGTTCGGATCTTCTTGCGCCGCAGGGTTCACGATGTCGTTCGAGCCGATCACGATGGCAACATCCGTTTCCGGGAAGTCTTCGTTGATCTCGTCCATTTCGAGCACGATGTCATAGGGCACTTTCGCTTCTGCGAGAAGCACGTTCATGTGCCCCGGCAGACGACCCGCCACAGGGTGGATCGCAAAGCGGACGTTCTTTCCCTTGGCGCGCAGACGCTTGGTGAGTTCGGAAACCGACTGCTGCGCCTGTGCCACTGCCATACCGTAGCCCGGGATGATGATGACGCTGTCTGCGTCTTCAAGAGCAGCGGCAACACCATCGGAGTCGATGGCAACCTGCTCGCCTGTCACTTCCATGGCCGGACCAGTCGTGTTGCCGAAGCCACCGAGGATCACCGAAATGAAGGAACGGTTCATCGCTTTGCACATGATGTACGACAGGATCGCACCGGAGGAGCCAACGAGAGCACCCGTAACGATCAGAAGGTCGTTCGACAGCGAGAAGCCGATCGCGGCCGCAGCCCAACCCGAGTAGCTATTCAGCATGGAAACCACCACAGGCATGTCGGCGCCGCCGATACCCATGATCAGGTGGTAGCCGATGAAGAAGGCCAGCAGAGACATGACGTAGAGCGTCCAGCTACCTGCGCCGGACATATACATCACGAGCAGGATCACAGAAAGGACCGCCGCACCCGCGTTCAGGATGTGGCCGCCCGGAAGCTTCTTGGCTTTGCCGTCGACTTTGCCCGCGAGCTTGCCGAAAGCGATGACCGAACCCGTGAACGTCACGGCGCCGATGAACACGCCGAGGAAGACTTCGGCTTTAAGGATGTTCAGTTCGACGGCCGTCTTGTGCGCCACTTTTTCTGCGAAGCCGGCGATGCCGAGATCATGCAGAGCAGCCATCATGCCGACTTCGTTGAGCGTTGGCGAAAGGCCAGCCTTCATAGCGGCGACACGGCCCATTTCGATGTCGGCGTTGAAGCCGATGAACACAGCAGCCAAGCCCACGAAGGAGTGCAGAGCGGCCACGAGTTGCGGCATCTCGGTCATTTCAACCTTTGCAGCCAGATACTTACCTGCAAAGGCACCCGCCGCGATCATTACGACGACAACAAGGTAATTACCCATGCCAGGTCCGAAAACCGTAGCGGCCACGGCCAAAGCCATACCGACGATACCGTACCAAACGGCACGCTTTGCGCTTTCCTGCCCCGAAAGACCGCCAAGCGACAGGATGAAAAGGATTGCGGCTGCGATATAGGCCGCGGCAACGATTCCGATGCTCATTTCCATGCCTCCTTACGACTTTTGGAACATAGCAAGCATCCTGCGTGTCACGAGGAAGCCGCCAACGATGTTGACCGTTGCGATCAAGACAGAGATCGCAGCCAGAACGACCACGATGAAGCTGCCGGAGCCGACCTGCAGCAACGCGCCGAGGATGATGATACCCGAAATGGCGTTGGTCACAGCCATGAGCGGCGTGTGCAGCGAGTGGGAAACGTTCCAGATCACCTGGAAGCCCACGAAGCAGGCGAGTGCGAACACGATGAAGTGTGCCATGAAGCTTTCAGGCGCTACCGAGCCCACTAGGAGCATCAGAACGGTGCCGATACCAAGAAGCATGACTTGGCTACGGGTTTGCGCCTTGAACGCGGCAACTTCCTTGGCGCGTTTTTCTTCCGGCGTCAGCTCCCTGGCCTTTTCCTTCGGCTTCTGGGCTGCGATCGCCTGAACTTTCGGCGGCGGCGGCGGGAAGGTAACCGCTTTCTGGTGGGCGATCGTCGCACCACGGATCACGTCATCTTCCATGTTATGAACGACTTGGCCATCCTTCGCAGGGGTCAGGTCGGTCATCATGTGACGGATGTTCGTCGAGTAAAGCGTGGAGGCTTGCGATGCCATCCGGCTCGGGAAGTCGGTGTAGCCGATGATGGTCACACCGTTATCCGTCAAGATCTTCTGGTCCATGACGGTGAGCTTGCAGTTCCCGCCGCGTTCCGCCGCGAGGTCAACGATAACCGAACCAGGCTTCATCGCCGCGACCATGTCGGGCGTCCAAAGCTCGGGCGCATCGCGGTTCGGGATCAGAGCCGTCGTGATAACGATATCGATCTCAGGTGCCAACTCGCGGAATTTCTTGAGTTGAGCTTCGCGGAACTCGGGCGACGACGGAGCGGCGTAGCCACCCGTTGCTGCACCATCCTGCTGCTGCTCTTCGAAATCCAGATAAACGAATTGCGCGCCCATGGACTCGACCTGCTCCGCCACTTCGGGGCGCACGTCGAATGCGTAGGTGATCGCGCCGAGGGAGGTCGCGGTACCGATGGCCGCCAGACCAGCCACACCGGCACCAACCACGAGCACTTTTGCCGGAGGCACTTTACCCGCAGCGGTCACCTGACCCGTGAAGAAGCGGCCGAAATTGTTGCCTGCTTCGATCACAGCACGGTAGCCCGCGATATTCGCCATGGAAGACAGAGCATCCATCTTCTGGGCACGGCTGATACGCGGAACCATGTCCATCGCGATCACCGACGCGCCCTTCGAAGCAGAAAGCTCCATCAGGTCTTTGTTGGCGGCCGGATAGAAGAAGGAGATCAGAAGCTGACCTTCTTTCAGGCGCTTTGCTTCTTCGGTGCTTGGCGGACGCACCTTGGCGACGATATCCGCCGCTTTCCAGAGCGCTGCAGCGGTCTTGACCACTTCCACGCCTGCTGTAGCGTATGCCGCGTCCGAGAACCCTGCAGCCGCACCGGCTCCAGCTTCGATGACGCAGGAATAACCCAGCTTTTGTAGTTGAAGCGCGCTATCCGGTGTCATCGCCACCCGATTTTCGCCTTCGAAGATTTCCTTCGGCGTTCCGATCTTCACCGTGGACTCCCCCTTTGTTTGTTACGTTGAGCTTCTCCCCTACAGACCGAGAGGTCTTAGGCGAAGCGATTCCTCATTGGTCGCGCAATTTTGTTTCACAAACCCGTCGCATCGGATGCACGTATTGCCGCTTCCTGTCAAATCCATCGCCGCGTTTTTTGGCAATAGCGCGCGAAATCCGCACGGAACTTTTGTCGCAGGCGGTTTTCTTCGGACACCACGAAGCGCTTTTCGAGAACGAGAAGCAGGAGGGGCACGAGGACGAGAGACAAAACGGCATCGAAATAAAGCACTAGCCCGGCCAGAATCAGCACGTCCCCGAGGTAGATCGGGTTTCTGGACCGGCTGAAAATTCCAGACTGCACCAAATGCGCCGCCTCCTTATGGGGAACGAACGTTGTTCGCTGGCGGCGCATTTCATAAACAGCCAGCAAAGCCAGCAGAACGCCTCCACCAACCAGAATACCTGCCAGAAAGCGCGTTAGTTCGGCATCCAATGACAGACCCAAATCAAAAAAATCTGCCTGCAATTTCGCCAGAACCACGAAAAACAGCAGCCAAACCGGCGGAATATCCAGCCACTTCACAATGTCACTCCGGCTTCCATGCGGCCTCTGCAGCCCAACCTTTGATGCCCCCTTGGAGCACAACAAAATTCTCCCGCCCCAAGAGGCGCGCCGCAAAGGTAGCCTGCGAAGAGAGGGTTCCTGTATTGCAGTATAGAATGACCAATCCGGTTTCCGGAAGCTCCTCCAGCCGCGACGGAATCTCACGCCACTCGATATTCAACGCCCCTGGAATGTGCCCCGCAGCATATTGCTCGGCGTCCCGGGTATCGATGATCGTCGAGCTTCGGAACACCGTCTCGTCAAGTTGCTGCGGAAGAAGAATACCCGCCTCGTAGGTGGCAAACCCCATGTAGTCCTGCACAGCCTCGCGCAGGCTTTCGTCGGCACGCACCGGGGAAACCAGAGCAACGGCCAAAGCGAAGCTTAAGATAAGGGTTCTCATTCGAATTCCATCTCTGCGAAGACGTTTCCTGCATTCTTCGTGGCCAGTTCCTCGAACGTATCAAGGCCGCGCCACTGTTCTTGATCGACATAATAGGCATCATCGAGAGTGCCGCCGACCTCGAGATGCGCGCCGATTTTTTCACGCAGGTCGACAAGGTAGTCATGCGTGTAACGGCGGACCTGCGCGAGGTTGGTCGGGTGGCCGTGCCCGGGGATCAGATAGGTCGGGTTCAGCGGTTCGAGCTTGGTTTCCCACGTTTCGAGCCAGCACTTGGTGCAGGTATCGGTGAAGATCGGCGGCATGCGTTCATGGAATGCAATGTCGCCTGCGATCATGATCTGCCACTCGGGGATCCAAACCTGAGTATCCCCCGGCGAATGCGCGGGGCCGAGATGCAAGACCTCGATCTTTACCCCCCCCATTTCGATATCGTAGCGGTCTTCGAATTTGAGGTTCGCATGTTCAAGGCGAGTGCCTTCGGCCTTCTCACGGTTATAGCGCTCCATCCCGATAAGGAGACTATCACCTGCATGCTTGGTTTCGGCCACAGCGTCGACATGGGCCAGCACGTCAACGCCCTGATCTCGCCAGTAGGAGTTGCCAAGCATGGCATGCCCCTGCCCGTTCTCGTTGATCACAAGCTTCACGGGCTGGTCTGTGACGACCTTGATTTCGTCATGGAGCGCTTTAGCCAAACGTGCCGAGGCGCCCCCGTTGACCACAATCACCCCGTCTCCAGTCACAATGAAGGAGAGATTGTTATTGTGCCCCGAGTTTTCATACGTCGGTGGGGCTGTTGCGCCGATCGCCGAGAACACATGGGGAACCACTTCCACTGGTTTGGAATAGAGTTCCGACTGCGGATATTGATCTGCGATATCTTCACTGGCGAGGGCCTGCGCCCCGGCAAGAACTGCGGATAGGATTAGGGTTTTGTGCAACATAGGTCTCACTCCCGAAAACTTTCCAGACATTCACATTTATGAATTTATTTAGCAAGATCGAATGACGCCGCGACCGACTTGTTTACGGATCACGCTCAGGTCACTCTCCGGAAGAGATTGAGGGGAGGGAAAACAATGCTCAAAGGGAAACATGCGCTCGTGACTGGTGGCGGCACCGGTATCGGCTTGGCAATCGCCCAAATACTGGCGGAGAACGGCGCGACCGTAACCATTACGGGTCGCCGGATGGAGGCGCTGGAAGCTGCGGCGGCGGAAACCGAAGGACTTCGCCCGAGGGTCATGGACGTCACAGACGAAAGCGCCGTCAAAACAGTCATTGGTGCTGCCGTCAAAGAATTCGGGCCCATCCAGATTCTCGTCGCAAACGCCGGAATCGCCGAAGGCAAGAAACTCCACAAAACGGACACGGCCTTCTGGCGCAAGATCATGGCGACAAACCTCGATGGTGCGTTCTTCACGATCCGCGAAGCCATGCCCTCCATGCTTTCCACCGATTGGGGTCGCGTGATCGCGATTTCCTCCATCGCGGGCGTGCGCGGCTTGCCGGGTGGTGGTGCCTATTCTGCCTCGAAACACGGTGTCATCGGCATGATCCGCAGCTTGGCCGAGGATTTCATGGGTCAGCCCTACACCTTCAACTCCATCTGCCCGGGCTATGTGGAGACCGACATCATCACCCGCAACATCGATTCCATCAAAGATCGTGCCGGTATTTCTGCCGAAGATGCATTAAAGGTAATGACGGAAGCCAACCGCCATAAACGGCTGATCTCGACCAGAGAAATTGCAGAGGCCGCGCTTTGGCTCTGTTCGCCCCACTCTGGCAGCGTGAACGGGCAAGAGATCAAGATTGCTGGCGGCCAGGTGGCGGGTTGAGGGCGTGAAATGAGCGACTTCTCCGCGACCAAGAAGATGTTCAGCTTGCCTGCAGGTATGATTTATCTCGACGGCAATTCGCTTGGCCCGCTCCCGCTTGGCGCGCAAGCGAAGATGGACCATGTGCTCCATAACGAATGGGGTGAGATGGTGATCACAGGCTGGAACAGGGCCGGATGGATCGACGCGCCAACAAGGATCGGCAACCGGATCGCCAAGCTGATCGGCGCTCCAGAGAACCATGTTGTCATGGGGGATACGCTTTCTCTCAAGGTCTACCAAGCACTGGCATCGGCGCTTGAACTTCGCCCGGGTCGCCGCGTTATCCTGTCTGACAGCGGCAATTTCCCGTCGGATCTCTACATGGCGCAGGGGCTCATCAATTCGCTTGGCAAAGGTCACGAGTTGAAGGTCGTTAAACCGGAAGAGGTCGAAGCCGCGATTTCCAATGAGGTTGCGGTTTTGATGCTGACCGAGATCGATTATCGCACAGGTCGCCGGCACGACATGGATGCATTGACGGCCAAGGCACATTCCATTGGTGCTCTCACGATCTGGGATCTTGCCCATAGTGCCGGTGCGGTTGATGTGGATTTGTCCAGAGCGAACGCCGATTTCGCCGTCGGCTGCACGTATAAGTATTTGAACGGCGGGCCGGGCGCGCCTGCGTTCATCTATGTGGCTCCGGAGCATATCGACCACGCCCGCCCTGCCCTTTCAGGTTGGCTCGGGCATACCGCACCCTTTGCGTTCGATCTGGACTATCGCCCCGCCTCCGGCATTGACCGGATGCGCGTCGGGACTCCCCCTATCCTTGCCTTCGCGGCACTGGATGCCGCATTGGATATCTGGGATATGGTTTCAATGGCCGATGTCCGCGCGAAGTCTCTGGAACTCGGTGACCGCTTTATCGCGGGGATCGAAGCGCAATGCGATATGCTGACGCTCGCCACGCCACGAGACCACGAAAAGCGTGGTTCACAGGTTTCGTTCCGCTTTGAGCATGGCTACGCGGCAATGCAAGCGCTGATCGAGCACGGTGTTGTTGGCGATTTCCGTGCGCCGGACATCATGCGTTTCGGCTTCACTCCGCTCTTTATTGACGAGGATGATGTAAACGAAGCCGTTGCGATTGTCGCAGAGGTCATGCGCGGTGCGCTGTGGGATAACCCACGTTTTCAGAAACGATCAAAAGTCACCTGATAGCGGTTTTCCGGCAATGACACCCTTTACGGCCCTCCATTCTCTGGGGGGCCCTTTTTATATTTATCATAAAGTTAAGGCCTTTGCGCCGTTCCCATTTAGAAAACTTTGGTCTGCATTTTGTCAAAATTGATCTGGAATTTGACACAAACCCCTCCCATTACCGCCCCAACCCATCTGTACCAATTCTCGAAACAATCGCCCAAAAGAGGCGGTGATCGAGCAACGGGCTTCGGCCCAAGACGGATGGCGAGGCAAGAAAATGCCAACGGGTTATCGAGTAGGCCTTGGGAACAATGCGCTGGACGCAGGTGATGCAATTTCCGGCGCAGCGGTTACGTTCACCACCGCGCAGACCATCGGCACGGGTAACTGGATCTGGTCCGGAACGTGGAATGGCACGACCTACACCAACACCGCAGAGCCCGGCACCTATTACCTCGGAACGGACGGCTTTGTTTATTTTGTCCCGCAGTATGGCCTCGTCTCGACCCTTACGTGGTCCAATGTCACATCTGCCCCGAACTTCTTCCTTTCGGACGGCCAGGTAACGGGCACCGATGGAAACGATACCATCACCACGACCTATACCGATCAGGACGGCGACCAAGTTTCTACCGGGAATGACTCGATCCGCGCCGGGAACGGCAACGATAGCGTCGACGCATCTTCTGGCAACGATACGATCTATGGCGGTGGTGGTTCGGATACGATCACCGCAGGCGCAGGCAATGACTATGTCGTTGGCGATAGCGGCAGCACCCTGACGGCTACCTCGGAACACATCAGCTGGGCCGCCCAAGGCGTGGACGGCGCGAATATTGCGGCGGGTTTTAGGCAGGTTACCGGACAAGTCGAAGCGCAAGTCAGCTTCACCTCGACCGGAAATAACAATCCTCTGTTCCAAGTCGAAACCACCGACGCGCAATATACGGGCGGCGGCCCGATGTCGGATATGTCGTCGCTATATCTTTTCGGCCAAGGCGACCAGAACACCTCGCGGACCACGATCGACTTCAAAGCGACAGCTGGCTACGAGTATCAGGATGCGGTTCAGAACGTCACTTTCCGGATCAACGACGTTGACTATGGCCTGAACAACCACCGCGACCGAGTGACGGTCACGGCATTTGACAGCGCAGGCAATGCCGTGGCCGTCAGTTTTACGCCGGGCGCTGGCGACACGCCATCTGGCAACACCGTTACGGCTGGCAATGCTGGCGAGAACCCTACGGATCCGGGCGGCTCGATGCTGGTCAATATCACGGGCCCCGTGAGCCGGATCGTGATCGACTACGTCAACGCGCAAAGTGCTAATACACATGCGATCTGGGTGACGGACATCCATTACCAGAGCGTTCCCCCCGTAGCAGGCAATGACAGCCTGCTTGGCGGCGACGGCTTCGACACACTGCTCGGCGAAGCAGGAAACGATACGCTGGATGGCGGAACAGGTAACGACAGCCTTGTCGGTCGCAACGGGAATGACGTTCTGATCGGCGGGATCGGGTCGGACACGCTCGACGGTGGCAACGGCAACGACAACCTCTCGGGCGGCGATGACGCGGACACGCTGCTTGGCGGGGCTGGTTTGGACACTTTGGACGGCGGCAATGGCAATGACAGCCTTTCCGGCGGCACCGGAAACGACAGCCTTCTGGGTGGCAGCGGTGCCGACACACTTGATGGTGGCGCCGACAATGACACCATCGATGGCGGCATCGGTAATAACAGCATCATTGGCGGACTTGGGAACGACAGCATTCTGGGCGGTGACGGGGCAGATACGCTTGATGGCGGCGATGGCAACGACACGCTTCTGGGTGGCGCCGGAAACGACAGTGTCCTCGGCGGTGCCGGCACGGATTACATGGATGGCGGCCTTGATCAGGACACGCTCTTCTGCGGCGATGGTTCGGACACGATCCTTGGCGGCGGCGGCAATGACGACATCTGGGGTGGCGCTGGCGCTGACTTCCTCTACGGCGGCGACGGCAATGACACGATCCACCTCGGGTCGGGTTATGTGGCCGATGGCGAGTTGGGCGATGACCTTTATGTCTTTGACGTCGCTGAACTCAACGGCACCGCAATCACAATCAATGGCGGCGAAACCAACGAAACGGTCGGGGACCGCATCGACTTCCAAGGCCTGATCGACTGGGAAGATGTAACCTACACCGACACCACACCGAATGACCTTGCAGGCTACGCGACCTTTGCAGATGGCACGGTGGTCAACTTCTCCCATATCGAAAGCGTTGTGATCTGCTTCAGATCGGACACCCGCATTCTGACCCCGCACGGGCCGCGCCCTGTGCAGACCCTCAAAGCAGGGGACTTGGTGCTCACACGGGATAGCGGCCCGCAGCCTATCCGCTGGATCGGCTCGAAAACAGTGCGCGGGCACGGCGTGCATGCTCCTATTCGGTTCGCGCCGGGCACCGTAAACAATGATCGAGAACTTCTCGTCTCGCCGCAGCACCGGATGCTGCACGTCTCGCCCAAAGCGTCGCTCCTCTTCGGAGATCGCGAAGTTCTTCTACCTGCGAAACATATGATTGACGGGAAAGGCATCTGCCAAGTCGAGCAGGATATCGTAGGCTACTTCCATATCCTGCTGGACCAGCATGAAATCGTGTTCGCGGAAAACGCGCCGACCGAGAGTTTCCATCCCGGCGCGCAGGGCCTCAACACGCTTTCCGATACCTCACGGGAAGACCTGTTCTCACATATCCCTAGCCTTCGCAGCAATCCCAACAGCTACGGCGACACCGCCCGGATTTGCCTCCGCGGCTACGAAACCCGATTTCTTGCAGCGGCTTAAGCGCTTTTCTTAAGGCTCTGGCCGCGATCCGCCCAAGCCTTCACCGCTTCACCGAAGGCGGCAAACAAGGGGCGCGAGACCGGATCGTTGGCGGCATCCCATTCGGGGTGCCACTGGACGGACAGGGTAAACCCTTGCGCATCCTTGACGTAAATCGCTTCGGGCGTTCCATCAGGTGCCACGCCATCTACGACGATACGCGCGCCGGGCGTCTTGATCCCCTGACCGTGCAGGGTGTTGGTCATTACCTCTTCCGCGCCGAGGACACGGTGGAAGACCCCACCCTTCTCGAAGGCCACGCTGTGGCGCAGGGCAAACTTCTCTTCAAGGGTGCCATCCGGCGGCATGCGGTGGTTCATGCGCCCGGGAAGATCACGAATTTCGGGATAAAGCGTGCCGCCCATTGCCACGTTCACTTCCTGAAAGCCACGGCAGATCCCGAAGAAGGGCTGACCGCGCTCCACGCAAGCCCGCACGAGCGGCAGGGTGATAGCATCACGGCAACGGTCAAAAGCACCGTGCGCGGGCGTTTCCTCCTCGCCGTATTCGTTGGGATGCACGTTGGGGCGGCCGCCCGTCAGAAGGAAACCGTCACAAACCTCAAGCAATTCTGCGACCGAAACGAAACGCGGATCTGCGGGAATGAGCAGTGGAATACACCCCGCAACGCGGGAAACTGCCTCTGAATTCATCGCACCTCCGGCATGGGCCGGATACTGGTCATTGATCAGGTGGTGGTTACCGATGATGCCGACGACGGGCCTTGCCATAGGAAAATCCTGCGTATGTCCTTTCGGTAAACATACTCCTTCGTTTCACCTTTGAGAACACCCCAGCCAAGGGCCGGGGTGCCCCAAATTGAAAACGCTGATTTTGCAGGCAAAGTGCTGACTCAGGCCTCGGCTGTGTATCCCGCGGCGGCAATGCCCGCTTCGGCGGCAGCGGCATCATTGTCGGAGCTATCGCCGGTGACACCGACGGCACCGATCACATTGCCCTTCTTGTCGCGGATAAGCACGCCCCCCGGCACGGGGATCACAGCGCCACCGTAAACGCCGTTCACGGCGGCCATGAAATAGGCCTGACTTTCCGCGCGCGCCATCTGGGCACGGCCTGCCATGCCCAGCATGATCGAGCCGTAGGCCTTGCCATGTGCAATCGCGAAACGACCGGGGGCAGCGCCGTCCGAGCGTTCAAAGGCCAGCACGTTGCCGCCTGCATCCAGAACGATTACCGAGAGCGGCTTCATCTGAGCCTCTGCCCCGTGCGCCAGAGCTTTGCGGATGATGACGCGTGCTTTTGCAAGTACAAGTGTCATGTCGTGTCCTTTTTGGGAAATCAGAGTGCGGCTTTGAGTTCGAGGCGGCGGCGGTGCAGCACTGGCTCGGTATATCCGGAAGGCTGCTCGATACCATCGAAAACAAGGTCGCAGGCTGCTTTGAAGGCAATGCCGTCAAATGCGGGGGCCATGGGCGTGTAGGCCGCGTCGGAGGCGTTCTGGCGATCCACAACAGCCGCCATTTTCTGCATTGCTGCCATAACCTGATCTTCCAAGACCACCCCGTGATGCAGCCAGTTGGCCAGCGCCTGAGACGAGATGCGGCAGGTGGCGCGATCTTCCATAAGCGCGATGTCGTGAATGTCAGGCACCTTGGAGCACCCTACCCCCTGATCCACCCAACGGACAACATAGCCGAGGATGCCTTGGGCGTTATTCTCGATCTCGCGGCGGATTTCCTCTTCCGAGAAGTTCCGCCCGATCGTCACCGGGATTGTGAGGAGTTGTTCGAGCGTGCCGCGCGGGCCTGCCGATTTCAACTCGGCTTGGCGCGCCTTTACGTTCACCGCGTGATAATGCGTGGCGTGTAGCGTGGCCGCAGTGGGCGACGGCACCCAAGCGCAGTTCGCTCCCGATTGCGGATGGCCGACCTTCTGCTTAAGCATTTCGGCCATGGCATCGGGCATCGCCCACATGCCTTTGCCGATCTGGGCCTTGCCCTGAAGGCCGCAGGCGAGCCCGATATCGACGTTACGCTCTTCGTAGGACTTGATCCAATCGGTGCCCTTCATCTCGCCTTTCGGCAGCATTGGGCCCGCTTCCATGGAGGTGTGGATTTCGTCGCCCGTGCGATCAAGGAAGCCCGTGTTGATGAAGGCCACACGGGATTTCGCGGCGCGGATGCATTCCTTGAGGTTCGCCGAAGTGCGGCGCTCTTCGTCCATGATACCGAGCTTCACGGTGTTGGCGGGAAGGCCGAGCACTTGCTCGACGTGATCGAAAATGCGCACAGCAAAGCCAACCTCTTCCGGGCCATGCATCTTCGGCTTCACGACATAGACCGAGCCATGCAGCGAATTGCGGTTGCCGGAGGTCTTTTTGAGGTCATGCATCGCGATAGCGGCGGTGATCAGTGCGTCCATCAGGCCTTCACCGATTTCCTGACCGTCACGATCAAGGATCGCGGGGTTCGTCATCAGGTGGCCCACGTTCCGCACAAGCATCAGCGAGCGCCCCTTGACCGAGAAGGTGCTGCCATCTGGTGCCGTATAGGTGCGATCCGACGCCATGCGGCGGGTCATTGGCTTGCCGTTCTTCTCGAAGGTTTCTTCGAGATCGCCTTTCATGAGGCCCAGCCAATTCGCGTAGGCGCCCACCTTGTCGGCAGCGTCGACGCAGGCAACAGAATCCTCACAATCCATGATCGTGGAAAGCGCCGATTCAAGGCGGATATCGGCGATCTTCGCTTTGTCAGAGGCCCCGATCGTGTGCGACGGATCGACGACGAGTTCGATCAGGAGGTCATTGGCGCGGAGCAGAACGCGGAGGTCTTTGCCTGCATCGCCCGTGTGGCCCGCGAATTGCGCGGCGTCTTTCAGAGCGGGCGTCAACGTGCTGCCGGTTACCAAAAGCTCGGAGATATCGGCCCATGAGCCATTGGCCAGCGGCGCTACTTTATCGAGATGGGCGCGACCCCACGCGATAACGCGAGCGCCACGTTCGGCATTATAAGCGCCTGCGGGCGGCAGATCGCCCATTGCATCAGTGCCGTAAAGAGCATCATAGAGTGAACCCCAGCGGGCGTTTGCGGCGTTGAGCGCAAAACGAGCATTGGTGACAGGAACCACGAGCTGCGGGCCTGCGACGGCGGCCATCTCGGGATCAACGCCTTGCGTTTCCACTGCGAAATCGGAGCCTTCCGGCACGAGGTAGCCAATTTCTTTAAGGAAGGCGATATACTCGGCCTGATCGATTTCCTTGCCCTTACGAGCCCTGTGCCAGGCATCAATCTGGCCCTGCATTTTGGCGCGAACCTCAAGCAAGCGGCGGTTTTCCGGGCCGAATTCATGCGCGAGGGTAGCCATGCCCGCCCAGAAGGCCTCGGATGCGACACCTGTATTGGGCAGGACCTTCTCTTCGACCAAATCGAATAGAATCTTATCGACTTTCAGGCCGTGGGTTTCGATCCGCGCGCTCATGGGTCCCTCCTCCAAGCAAGTGGCATGAGGTTCAAATAGCGCAGAAGTTTCCTATAGGCAACAAATGTGGTAAGATGTTTTTACCAATTTTTGCTAATGGCTTTCAAATTTTTTGCGATAATCGCTGCATACTTCGGGATATGCTATTGTTTTGACTTGGAGTTCCGACATCTGTCGGAGCAGTAACGCACCTCGTCCCAAACCTTTTCCCACTTCTTGCGCCAAGTGAAAGGGAGGCCACAGCAGGCGCAGGTCTTCGTCGGCAGATCGGATTTCTTGCGCATCTTCAACTTTGATTAAACTCCTTCGGCGACAGGAGCGAGAAATAGCCCGACCTTCGGGAAGGAAAAGGCCGCGCGGCACGGCTTGCGGAGGCCCCGAGCGCGCCCTACCCTCACGCAGGTTCAGGAACAGGAGCTTTCGATGAAAGACGCCGCTGTGGGCACGGAAAACCAGACGATCTATCTCGCGGATTACACGCCGCCCGCCTTTCTGGTCGAGGACGTGCATCTGACGTTCCGGCTGGCCCCTTCTGCAACGCGCGTTCTTTCGAAAATCCGTTTCCGGCCCAATCCGGCCACTAAAGACCGGACGTTTTTCCTGCATGGTGAAAAACTCAAACTGATTTCCGCGGCTTTGGATGGCGCGCCGCTTGCTGTTTCCCTTTCCGAGACGGGCCTGACAGCAGATGTGCCAAATGCCCCGTTTGTGTTTGAAGCCGAGGTCGAGATCGATCCGGCGGCGAATACGGCGCTGGAAGGGCTTTACCTTTCGAGCGGAATGTTCTGCACCCAATGCGAAGCGGAAGGGTTTCGGAAGATCACCTATTATCCGGACCGCCCCGATGTGATGGCGAGGTTCACTGTGCGGATCGAAAGTGAACTTCCGGTTAAATTGTCGAACGGGAACCCGACGGCGCAGGGCGATGGCTGGGCAGAATGGCACGATCCTTGGCCGAAGCCTTCATATCTTTTCGCACTGGTGGCGGGCGATCTGCGCGCGGTTTCGGACAAGTTCACCACGGCTTCAGGGCGAGCGGTGGACCTCAACATCTGGGTGCGCCCCGGAGACGAAGGGAAATGCGATTTCGGGCTCGATGCGCTGAAACGCTCGATGGCGTGGGACGAGAAGTCCTATGGGCGCGAATACGATCTGGACCTTTTCAACATTGTGGCCGTGGATGATTTCAACATGGGCGCGATGGAGAATAAGGGGCTGAATATCTTCAATTCCTCCTGCGTTCTTGCCTCGTCCGAAACCTCGACGGATGCGAATTTCGAGCGGATCGAAGCGATCATCGCGCATGAGTACTTCCACAACTGGACGGGCAACCGGATTACTTGCCGCGACTGGTTCCAGCTGTGTCTGAAGGAAGGTTTGACCGTTTTTCGCGACAGCGAATTCACGGCGGAAACCCGCTCTGCTCCGGTGAAGCGGATTTCGGATGTGATCATGCTGCGGGCGCGCCAGTTCCGCGAGGATGGCGGGCCTTTGGCGCATCCTGTGCGGCCAGAAAGCTTCGTGGAAATCAACAATTTCTACACCGCGACTGTTTATGAGAAGGGGTCTGAACTGGTGCGGATACTGAAAACGCTGGTGGGGCCCGAGGGCTATCGCACTGCGTTAGATGAGTATTTCGCGCGCCATGATGGGCAGGCGGTGACGATCGAGGATTGGATAAAGGTTTTCGAAGACACCTCGGGCCGCGATTTAGGCCAGTTCAAGCGCTGGTACTCGGATGCGGGCACGCCGCGGCTTTCGGTTTCGGAGGACTGGGCGAATGGCGTGTTTACGCTGACCTTCCGCCAAGAAACGCCCCCGACGCCCGGCCAGCCGGAGAAGCTGCCGCGGGTGATCCCGATTGCCGTGGGATTGTTGAACCCGAATGGCGATGAGGTGGTTCCGACAACGGTTCTCGAAATGACGGAAGCCCTTCAGAGCTTCCGTTTCGAAGGATTGACCGCACGTCCCATCCCCTCGATTTTGCGGGACTTTTCCGCGCCCGTGATCTTGCAGCGGGAAAGCACGGCGGCGGAACGCGCTTTCCTTTTGGCGCATGACACGGACCCGTTCAATCGCTGGGAAGCAGGGCAGGCTTTAGCGCGCGAGTGCCTTGTGACGATGGCGCAGGGCGGCACGGCGGATATGGCCTATTTGGAGGCGCTCCGGCGGGTGCTGGAGGATCCGACTCAAGATCCGGCCTTCCGGGCGCTCTTGTTGCGGTTGCCGCCGCAGGACGAGATTGCCGAGGCACTGCATTCGCGCGGGAAAGTGCCCGATCCGGCGGCGATCTGGGCGGCGCATAAGGCGTTGGGGCTATTGCTAGCCGAAACCTGGGAGCCAATCCTTTCAGCAACTTACGAGGCGATGCGCACAGAGGGCCCCTATCGGCCGAATGCGGAGGATGCCGGGAAGCGGGATCTGAGCGCGACGGTTTTGGCGCTCTTGACCAAGGTTGACGGTGGCAAACGAGCGGCAGCGCAATTCGCGGCGGCGGACAATATGACCGACGAGTTTGCGGCCCTCTCAGCGCTTCTGGCGCAGGGATTGGGGGCTGAGGAAAGCCAGCGCTTCCACGATAAATGGCGGCAGGATCGACTGGTCATGGACAAGTGGTTCGCAGCAAAATTGGCCTATGCGGAGCCAGACAGGGCTGTTCAAGCCTTGGAGGAACTCACGCAACATCCGGATTTCACGATCAAAAACCCGAACCGCTTCCGCGCGGTTCTGGGGAGTTTCGCGGGCAATCACGCGGCGTTCCATCATGGGTCCGGATCGGGATATGCGGGGTTGGCGGAGTGGTTGATCAAGCTGGACAGCGTTAACCCGCAGACCACGGCGCGGATGAGCACGAGCTTCGAGACTTGGCCCCGCTATGATGCAGCGCGGCGAGGGAAAGCGCGGGAGGCGCTGACTAACATCCTGAAAACCCAAGGGCTTTCGCGGGATACAACAGAAATGGTGACGCGCCTTCTGGGTGCCGATCCGGATAAAGGGGAGTGAGAAAATGGCGCGAACACTACTGATCACAGGCGGGTCGCAAGGCATCGGTGCGGCGGTTGCGCGGCTCGGGGCGGCAGAGGGGCGGGACGTGATCCTGACCTATGCGACCAACAAGGCGGCAGCCGAAAGCGTGACGGAATACGTGCGCGCGCAAGGGCGGAAAGCAACGATTATTCAATGCGATACCGGCGTGCCCGCGGATATCGACGCGCTCTATGACGCGATCCCGAAAGACCTACCGATCGATCTTGTGAACAATGCAGGAATCGTGGGCATGACGGCGAAGGTGACGGATCTGACGGCGGAGCGGTTGGAGCGGATCTTTGCGGTGAATGTGGTGGGGGCGATTCTGGTGGCGAAGAAGGCGGTGGAGCATATGCGGGCCGCGCCTGAAAAAGGCCACATCGTCAATATTTCGTCTGCGGCGGCGAAATTGGGCTCGGCCAATCAATATGTTGATTATGCGGCCACGAAGGGTGCGATTGATAGCTTCACTTTGGGCCTGGCGGACGAGTTGGCACCTGAGGGCATCCGTGTGAACGCGATCCGGCCCGGCATCATCGATACCGACATCCACGCCAAGGGCGGCGATCCGGATCGGGTGGAGCGGATTTCTCCAATGGTTCCAATGAGAAGAGCCGGGTCGGCGGAGGAAGTGGCGAAGGCTGTGCTCTGGCTTTTGTCGGATGCGGCGAGCTACACGACACGCTCTTTCCTTGAGGTGACAGGAGGGCGGTAACGCACCCTGCCCGCCTGTTAACCAGCGCAAAACCCGTTTCCGAAGCGTATGGATTGCGTATGGCATGTGTATGGCATGTGTATGGCTTACGTCATGACGTTGGTCAGGCTTTGAAAGGTTAACGCGGGCGCATTCGGCGCGAAGGAGCCGCAGCGAATCCCCAAGGTGGTCAGATTTTGGCCCGAATGGCGGTTTACATCCGAGGGCTGAAACAAACCCTCGGATGGCTTCATGCTGGACCTTCGCACCGCTGGAACGCGCACTCTCAAAGTTCTGATGTCTGCCCCGTTCATCGGGCGAACGCCGCGTGCCGTTGAAGACACGCGGCATCAGACGGCCGAGGCGTTTTCTGCATCTGTGCAATTCCCGATCTGCGAGGATACCGACGAGGACCGCACGCGGCGCGAGATGATCGAGGCGGGGCAATTCTATGCGCGGCAGGATCGTTGGGACGATCTGGCCGAGCTGATCCGCAGCCATGATGCCGCGCGTTCGGCAACGGCGAGCGGTATGGCGATTTCGCGGCTTCTGAGCTACGGCGCGCGCGCCGATGTGGTGCAGCCTGTGGAAGCGGCGCTGAGCGATCCCGGACTGATGGCCGCCCATGCGCCCAAAGGTGGCTTGGCGGCGCTGGAAGAGGTTCTGGAGGATGAGCCCGAGGATTACGGCCTCGCGCTTGTTGTCGCAGAGGCGCATGTGGATATCGGCTGGGCATGGCGCGGACAGGGGTGGAATGCAGAAATCCCCGAGCGCAACTGGCAGGCCTTCCAAGACCATTTCGCGCGGGCGGCAGATATTCTCGACGCGTTCGACCCCTTCGAGCACAACAGCCCTGCCCTTGCGGCGCTGCGCTGCGCGCTTCTGGTGGCGGACCGCGTGCCACAGGACCGTGTGGCGGATGATTATGAAGACCTGATCGATCTGGACCCTGCGAACCCGCGGCATTTGCGCTCGCTGGGTTACCACCTGTTGCCGCGCTGGTTTGGTACCTATGACCGCCTTGAGGCGGAAGCGGCACGCACGGCCGAGCGGCAAAGCGATATTTGGGGGCCGGACGGGGCCTATACTTGGGTTTATCTCGATGCGCTCTCAGTCGATCCGGGTGCGTTGGAGCAGCTCGATGTGGTGCGTTTCGAGCGCGGGATGCGCGATATTCTGGCAGAACGCCCCGACCAGCATTCGGCAAACCAATTCGCTGCATGGTGCGCCGTGAGCCTTTCGGACGGGCGTTTCCATAACGTGGCGCAGAAGGCGAAGGTTCAGGCCTTGGCGCGGGCCTTCGACTGGATCTTGGAAGACCATCTGCGCGAAATCCATCCGATGCTCTGGGGCATGGCAGCCCATGCGCCGCAGGAGATGCCGGGCAGCCTGCCCGATCTGGCCCGTGAAGGGCGCACACAGGCGCTTTTGCGTTTGGGGCGGTACTTCGAGAAAGACCTGAAGCGCGGTGGCCGGTTGATGGCCAGCGATGCGGGCGTCTGGATCGAACCGCAGGGCGTTTGATCCCACCAGAAAGCCTAGCCCCTCTTGCCGATACGCCCCCCCTGCCCTAGAAGGCAGGAAAGCTGACAAATAGGGGCGCGAGAGATGCTGGACCTGACCTATGAGACGCCGAAACCCAAGGTGATCGCAGGCGCGAAGCACGACTGGGAACTGGTGATCGGGATGGAAATCCACGCGCAGGTTTCCTCGAATGCGAAGCTCTTTTCCGGAGCTTCCACGGCCTTTGGCGCGGAGCCGAATTCGAACGTGGCCTTCGTGGACGCGGCGATGCCGGGGATGCTGCCCGTGATCAACGAATTCTGCGTGACGCAAGCTGTGCGGACGGGTTTGGGCCTGAAGGCGGAAATCAATCTGCGCTCGGCCTTTGACCGCAAGAACTACTTCTACCCCGACCAGCCGAAGAACTACCAGATCTCCCAGTACGACGAGCCGATCGCCTTCCACGGGCACCTCGACGTCCCACTCGAGGACGGAACGACTTTCCGGGTGGACATCGAACGCGCGCACATGGAAGAGGACACCGGCAAGCTCACCCACATCGGCAGCGAGACCGGCCGCATCCACGGCGCCACCACTTCGCTGCTGGACTTCAACCGGGCCGGGGTGCCGTTGATCGAGATCGTCA
>JALQUU010000043.1 GCA_023260655.1 Paracoccaceae bacterium
GATCGCCCCAGGAGCCCGCCGCGCCGGTTCAGCAGCTCGCTCGGACTGCCCCGGCTCAGGAACCGGCGGCCCCAGTGGGCAACGTCCTGAACGCTGTAGCGCGTCGGAACGAAGAATTGCGCAAAGCGGCCAATTACGCGAATGGCGGGGTGGTCCAGTTCCGCGGCAAAGGTGGTCCGAAGGATGACAAGATTCCGGTCAAGGTTGCCGGGAATGAAATCAATGTCTCCAACGGCGAGAAGGCGGTGATCCTGCCGGCGGAAACCGCCAAGAATCCTCTTGCCATCGCGCAGATCGAAGACATCATCCAGGCCACGAACGGGGCGCCTCCGAATCGTGTTCTCAAGGACGGCGGGATGTACATGCGCGGGCTTCTGGAGCCTGATCCGGCCAATGGGTTCGATCCGCAGACCCATAAGGGAGTCCAGCCGTTGTTGCCTGGGCATGTTCCTGGCACCGAAACGCCATTAGGGGGCGAAAACCCACTCAAGTCAATTGCGGCCGTTCTGCCGCAAGAATCTCCGTTGCGTAACGTGATTGAGAAGCAGCCTTCTTCGATCCCGCAGACAACGGCTCCGATGAACAGAGCCGGAGCGGCGCCTGAAGCAATACCCGCACGAGCTTTCCGGCGGGATGCGCCAGCGTGTTGTGATCGCGATGGCGCTCGCTTGTGAGCCGCGGCTCCTGATTGCCGACGAACCGACCACGGCTTTGGACGTGACCATTCAGGCAGAGATTCTCGCGCTGATGGACCGCTTGAAGCGGGAGACCGGAACGGCCGTGATGTTTATCACCCATGATATGGCGGTGGTTGCCCAGATGGCTGACCGCGTGGTGGTGATGTATCGCGGACGAAAAGTCGAAGAGGGCCCGGTTGCGGAAATTTTCGAGAACCCGCAGCACGAATACACCAAGGCGCTCTTGGCGGCTGTGCCGAAACTTGGCGAGATGACAGGCAAAGCCTATCCGGAGCCGATGAAGCTTTTGGGGAAGCCGCAGGCGGAGATCAAACCGATTCCCGGCGGCGAAGGCGAGTTGCTGAAAGTCGAGAACCTCGTAACCCGTTTTCCGGTTCGCGGCGGATTTTTCCGGAAATTGGTGGCGAATGTTCATGCGGTGGAAGATGTCTCTTTCACCCTTAACAAAGGACGAACGCTGAGTTTGGTGGGCGAGTCCGGTTGCGGGAAATCCTCGGCGGGGCGGTCTATTCTACGCTTGGTGGAACCGACGTCCGGGAAAGTGTCGCTCGAAGGAAAGGACATTCTGGCCCTCGATGGGCGGGGGCTGCGGGAAGCGCGGCTCGACATGCAGATGATCTTCCAAGATCCCTTTGCCAGCTTGAACCCGCAGATGAAGCTACTGGATCAGGTGGCCGAGCCCATGTGGAACTACGGCACGCATAAAGGCAAAGATCTGCAAGATCGCGTCGCGATGCTATTTGATCGCGTGGAACTGCCAAGATCGTTCCTCAACCGTTATCCGCACGAGCTTTCGGGCGGGCAGCGGCAGCGTGTGGCGATTGCGCGGGCTTTGGCACTCAATCCGAAGCTCATTATCGCGGACGAAAGTGTGTCGGCGCTGGACGTGAGCGTTCAGGCGCAAGTACTGAACCTGATGATGGAGTTGCAGGCGGAACTCGGGTTGTCCTTCCTCTTCATCAGCCACGATATGGCTGTGGTGGAGCGGGTGAGCCACGATGTGGCGGTGATGTATCTGGGTCGGATCGTGGAGATCGGCCCCCGTCAGGCGGTATTCGAGAACCCGCAGCATGCCTACACCAAGGCGCTGATGAAGGCGGTGCCAATTGCCGACCCGCGCCAGCGGAAGTTGGAGAAGGACCTGAACTTTAAGCCGATCCCGTCACCGATCCATCAGGTGGGCTATCAGCCGAAACCCTCGGTTTATGAAGAAGTTGGGCCGGGGCATCGGGTTCTGGTTTCGGAAAGTGGATACTGATCATGGCTACTCGCCTTTCACCGTTGGAGTTGATGACCAAGCTCATTTCGTTTCCGACTGTGAGCCGCGATAGCAACTTGCCCTTAGTCGACTGGGTGGAAGAGTATCTGACGGGGCATGGCATTACCTCGCATCGCTATTGGGATCCTTCTGGGGAGAAGGCGGCGATTTTCGCCCATGTCGGGCCAGAGATAGAGGGCGGCGTTGTGCTCTCGGGGCATACCGACGTTGTGCCAGTGGATGGCCAGCCCTGGACCTCCGATCCATGGACGGTAACCGAGCGCGACGGCAAGTATTTCGGGCGCGGTACCTGTGACATGAAGGGTTTTGACGCACTTTCGCTCTGGGCACTGGTTGAGGCGAAATACCAAGGCGTTTCCAGACCCTTGCAGCTTGCCTTGTCCTTCGATGAAGAGATCGGCTGCACTGGCGCGCCGCCGATGATCGAGCGGATACTGGAGGTTCTGCCCAAGGCGGACACGGTGATTGTGGGTGAGCCTTCGATGATGGAAGTGGTGACAGGCCACAAAGGCGGGCAGGGGTTCTGGCTCGATGTTTGGGGCTTCGAGGTGCATTCCTCCATCGCATATCGCGGTGTTTCCGCGATCATGGAGGCAGCGCGGATTATCCAATGGGCCAATGAGGTGAACGAGGAAACGGCGGCATTGAAACCGACGGAAGTCGCGAGCCTCTTTGATCCGCCCTACACGACCCTGCACACGGGCACCATTGAAGGGGGCACAGCGGCGAATATCACCGCGAAACACTGCCGTTTCGATCTGGGCTGGCGTGCGGTTCCTTCGGATAGCAACGAGGCGTGGCGGTCGCGCGTACTGGCCAAGATCCGGGAAATCGAGGCGGGGATGCAGAAGGTTCGCCCCGAGGCGCGGATCGATGTTGAAGAGCGTTTCGCCGTGCCGGGGCTGCGGCCCGAGAATATGGGCAAAGCCGAAGCGCTGACGCGCGGGATTACGGGCGACAACGGAACCCATGTTGTGAGCTATGGCACCGAGGCCGGGCAATTCCAGGACAAGGGATATTCGGCCGTGGTTTGCGGGCCGGGGGATATCGCTCAGGCGCATCAGCCGGATGAATATATCACCGTGGCCCAATTCAACGCAGGCCATGCATTTATGCAAAGCCTCTTGGAGCGGTTGAAGTGACCTTTCCCCATTGGTTGCCTGACCAGCCGGAGCATGCTGGCCCACTTCCGAATGCGGTTGACGTGGTGGTGATCGGGGCGGGCATCATCGGAGTTTCGGCGGCGATCTACATGGCGCGGGCGGGAAAGCGCGTGCTGGTGTTGGAAAAGGGCCGCGTTGGCGCAGAGCAATCGACGCGGAACTGGGGCTGGATCCGGACCCAAGGGCGCGACCCTGACGAGATCCCGATTTCGCTCGAATCCCGGCGGCTTTGGGCAGAACTGGATCAGGACTGTAACGGACAGCTCGGGATCTCCACAGTCGGGGTGACCTATCTGGCTAAAACGGCGAAGAGCCGCGCCTCTTATGAGGAGTGGCTCAGTTCAGCAGAAGGCCATCCGGAACTCGATAGCAAAATGCTTTCCCGCAAGGAGCTTCGCGCCTTGATGCCCCATGCGGGTGATCATTGGGTTGGTGCTCTGCATACCGCCTCCGACATGCGGGGTGAGCCTTGGCAGGCTGTTCCGGCTCTGGCGCGGCTGGCCGCTCGGGAAGGCGTTGTGATCCGGGAAGAAACGGCGGTTCGGGCTTTGGAGACGACCGGCGGACGCGTGAGCGGTGTGATGACCGAGCATGGGCCTGTCCGGGCGGAGCAGGTGGTGCTGGCGGGAGGGGCATGGTCCGCGCTTTTCCTGCGTAATCACGGGCATTCGATCCCGCAACTTTCCGTGCGCTGCACGGTGCTGGCAACCGAACCGACGCCGGATGTGCAGGCCGGCGCGGCAGTAGACAACCGCTTTGCATGGCGGCGGCGCGATGACGGCGCCTACACGTTGGCCCCTTCGGCCTATGCCGAGCTATTCCTTGGGCCGGATGCCGTGCGCGCGGCACCCTCCTATCTCAAGCTGCTGCAATCAGGCGGTTTTCAGGTTGTGCTTCGGCCATGGGCCCCCAAGGGCTATCCGGATGCATGGGGAACGCCCAGACGCTGGGCCAAGAACGATGTTTCGCCTTTCGAGCGCTGCCGCATCCTCGATCCGGAGCCTTCGGCAAAGAAGGTGCGCGAATTGCCGGAGCAGTTCGCCGAAGCCTTCCCCGGACAGGCCAAACCAAAGGTGGCGCGCGCCTGGGCCGGGATGATCGATGTTATGCCCGATGTTGTTCCTGTGGTTGATCATGTGCCTGGGCTATCGGGTTTGATCGTGGCAACGGGGATGTGCGGGCATGGTTTCGGGATCGGGCCAGCCTTCGGGCGCATAATAGCCGATATGGCCGCGGATCGGCCTGTTGGACATGACATGAGCCGGTTCCGGTATGGTCGTTTTTCCGATGGGTCGCCACTCAGGCCCGGGCCGAACCTCTGAGGCTTGTGGCTGCCTCAGCGGTGAGGCAGCATGCAATGGGATAAGGAGCGAAACATGCCAGTCAAGAACCGCATTGCAGAAATGCAGGAAGAGATCACCGCATGGCGGCGGGATTTCCATGAACACCCCGAAGTCATGTTTGATGTCCACCGTACGGCGGGCGTTGTGGCCGCAAAGCTACGGGAATTCGGCTGTGACGAGGTTGTTGAGGGCATCGGCCAAACGGGCGTTGTGGGCGTGATCAAGGGCCAAAGCACGGCATCCGGCCGCGTGATCGCTTTGCGGGCCGACATGGATGCCCTGCCGATGACAGAAATCACCGGGCTGCCCTATGCCTCGAAAACCAAAGGCGCGATGCATGCCTGCGGCCATGACGGCCATACGGCTATGCTCCTCGGCGCGGCCAAATATTTCACCGAGACCCGCAATTTCGACGGCACAGTCGTGCTGCTGTTCCAGCCCGCCGAAGAGGGAGGGGCAGGTGGCCTGAAAATGGTTGAAGACGGAGCGATGGACCGCTGGAACGTGCAGGAGGTCTATGGCCTGCACAACTATCCGGGACTTCCGGTTGGGGAATTCGCGATCCGCCCGGGCGCTTTGATGGCCTCTGCGGACCAGTTCGAAGTGACGGTGACGGGGAAGGGCGGGCACGCTGCCGAGCCGCATCAATCCATCGACACCACCCTGGCAACGGCGCAGATTGTTTTGGCTTTGCAATCGGTTGTCTCGCGCAATGTGCAGGCGATCCGCCCTGCGGTATTGTCGATCACGTCGTTCCACACGGAAAGCGACACGTTCAACGTGATCCCGCAAACCGCCCGTATCCGGGGCACAGTGCGCTGCTTCGATGCGAAAACGCGTGATCTGGTAGAAGCGCGTTTGCGCGAGGTGGTGGACCTTACAGCGCGAAGCTATGGAGCCACCGCCACGGTCGATTATGAGCGGGGCTACCCGCCTACTGTGAACCACGCAGATCAAACCCGTTATGCCATCGAGGCGGCGGAAGCTGTGGGCACCAAGGTTAACCCCGAAACCGATCCTGTGATGCCCGCGGAGGATTTCTCCTACATGTTGGAAGCGCGCCCGGGGGCCTATATCTTCCTCGGCAATGGCGACACACCGATGTGCCACCATCCGGCCTATGATTTCGCCGATGAAGCCGCGCCCTATGGCACGAGCTTCTTTGCCGAACTGATCGAACGCAGACTGCCGCGTTGAGAAAGGACTGACCATGCCCGTCAAGAACCGTTTTGCAGAATTGCAGGCCGAAATCACCGAATGGCGCCGCGATTTGCACGAGAATCCCGAGTTGCAATTCGACACCCACCGAACCTCGGCTGTGGTGGCCGAAAAGCTCAAGGCCTTTGGTTGCGATGAGATCGTGACCGGTATCGGCCGCACTGGCGTTGTTGGCGTGATCAAAGGGCGTTCGACCGCCAGTGGCAAGGTGATCGGCCTTCGCGCCGATATGGACGCCCTGCCGATCCTCGAACAAACAGGGCTGCCCTATGCTTCTAAAACCCCGGGCGCGATGCATGCCTGCGGCCATGACGGCCACACGGCGATGCTCCTTGGTGCCGCTAAATACTTGAGCCAGAACCGGAATTTCGATGGCACAGTCGTCGTGATCTTCCAGCCCGCCGAAGAGGGTGGCGGTGGCGGTCGCGAGATGTGCGCCGACGGAATGATGGAGCGCTTCGGCATTCAGGAAGTCTATGGAATGCACAACTGGCCGGGCCACCCCGTGGGCTCCTTCGCCATCCGCCCCGGCGCGTTCTTTGCCGCAACCGATATCTGGGACATCCAGATCGAAGGCAAAGGTGGCCACGCCGCGAAGCCACAGGAAACCATCGACTCGACTATCGTCGGCTCCACGCTTGTCCTCGCTTTGCAAACAATCGCGTCGCGAAATGCCGATCCGGTTGGTCAGATCGTGGTCTCGGTCACCTCGTTCGAAACCTCGTCGAAAGCTTTCAACGTGATCCCGCAACGTGTTGAATTGAAAGGCACAGTGCGCACGATGAGCAAGGAGATGCGCGACCTTGCCGAGACCCGGATGAAAGAGATCGCAGCTGGGATCGCCGCTACCTACGGGGCCAAGATCGAGGTGAACTACATGCGGAACTACCCCGTCATGGTGAACCACGAAGAACAAACCGCCTTTGCTGCAGAGGTGGCTACGGCTGTCTCGGGAAGCTGCGAGGAAGCGCCTCTGGTGATGGGCGGCGAGGATTTCGCCTTCATGCTCGAAGAACGCCCCGGTGCCTACATTCTTGTGGGCAATGGCGATACCGCAATGGTCCACCATCCGCTTTACAACTTCAACGACGAAGCGATCCCGGCCGGATGCTCGTGGTGGTCGGAGATTGCGGAGCGGCGGATGCCTTTGGCCTAAGCCATACCTGAGCCGACATTGGGCAGGGGCCGGCCCAAGCCGCGCCCCTGTTTTTATTGGTAAATTTCCGCACGAAACCCCGTTTCCGAAGCGTATGGATTGCGTATGGCAAGCATATGGCTTGCGTCAGGACGCTTCGCGCTTAACCAAAGCGCACGCACTGTTTCATATTGGTGAAAATATCCCGGGGGGAGCCGAAGGCGGGGGGCAGAGCCCCCCTCTGTCTTAACCGCCTGTGTGGCTCATGTGGCGGCTGACGCGGCCTGCCACGTCTTGGCGCGAATAGTCGAAATCATGCCCCTTGGGCTTCAAGCCGATCGCGGCGCGGATGGCGTCTTCGAGAACCGCGTCGTCTTGCGAGGTGCGGAGCGGGGCGCGGAGGTCGGAATGGCCTTCCTGCCCGAGGCATGTGAAAATCTCGCCGGTGCAGGTGATCCGCACACGGTTGCAGCTTTCGCAGAAGTTATGCGAGAGCGGCGTGATGAAGCCGATCTTCTGGCCCGTTTCCTCGATCCGCACGTAGCGCGCCGGGCCGCCGGAGCGTTCGGCCAGATCGGTGAGGGTGTAGCGCTCGGCCAGTGCGGCGCGGAGGTCTTTCAGCGACCAGTATTGGTCCAGCCGGTCTTCGTTGCCGATGTCGCCCATAGGCATCACTTCGATCCAGGTCAGGTCCATGTCGCGCTCGGCGCACCACTCCTGGATCGAGAACAACTCGTTGTCGTTGAAGCCCTTCAACGCGACCGCGTTGATCTTCACCCGAAGACCCGCCGCTTGAGCGGCGTCGATGCCTTTCAGCACTTGGGGCAGGCGGCCCCAGCGGGTGATGTCGGCGAATTTCTTGTCGTCCAGCGTATCGAGCGAGACGTTCACGCGTTTGACGCCTGCCGTGACCAGATCCTTGGCGAAACGGTCAAGTTGCGAGCCGTTGGTGGTGAGGGTGAGTTCCTTCAGCGCGCCGGAGGCGAGATGGCGGGACATGGCGTCGAAGAATGTCATGATGCTTTTGCGCACGAGGGGCTCGCCGCCAGTAATCCGCAGCTTTTGCACGCCCAAGCGCACGAAAGACGAGCAGAGGCGATCGAGTTCTTCCAGCGACAGGAGATCCTTTTTCGGCAGGAAGGTCATGTTCTCGGACATGCAATAGACGCAGCGGAAATCGCAGCGGTCCGTGACCGAGACACGGAGGTAAGTGATAGCGCGTTGGAACGGGTCGATCAGGGGCTGGGTCATGCCGAGAAGCTAAGTCGGAAGTGCGGGTTCGGCAAGGGGAAGTGCATTGCTGAAAGCACGACGAAAGGCTAGCATCCCGGCTATGAAAAACCTCCTGTTTCTGAGTTCTTGTGTGATTTTGGCGGGCTGCGGGTTTCGAGGCTTGGCGCCGGAGCCTGTGGCTGTTCCCGAGGTGGCTGTGGCAGTGGATGCCACACGGCCCATGGTGCGGCCTCAGGGCGGGCTGAAAGCGCCCCCTGCAGGGGCGCGGACCGCAGCGCAGTTCGATACCACGACTGTTGCGGACCGTTTGGCGGCTTTGGAGGCCGCGAAAGCCCCTGTGACCGGCGGGCCTTTGGGCAAGACCGTCGCCTCTCTGGGCGATCCTGCCCAGCCGGGGCTCTGGTTGGAGACGCCTCTGGTCGAGGCAGTGCGTATGGGGCGTGTGGTCTATCTGGCGACGGGGAAGGCGGCGGTGCTGGAGTTGCGGCCTATTGCTGGGGCGAGCGGGGCCGGAAGCCGCTTGTCCTTGGCGGCAATGCGGCTCTTGGAGGCGCCTTTGACGGGGCTGCCCGAGCTCGAGGTGTTCAGCGAATAATCTCTCTCCCGATGTGGGCGCTTGAGGGCAGCGGCCGGGGCTCTGCCCCGGACCCCGGGATATTTTGAAAATCGAGAAAGCAGGGCTGGCGTGTTCGTGGCCGCGTTATTCCGGTTTTCCGAGGTATTTCTCGGCTTCCTTGCGGGCGAAGGGTTTCATCACCTTCCCGTTTTCCGCCATGAAGGCGCGGACGCGATCGGGGTCGTGCTTGGAGAGATCGCGGAGCCACCAGACCACGGATTTCTGGATGAACCATTCGGGATCGCGGACGTAAGTGGCGGCCCAGCCGAGGACGCGTTCGCGGGCTTCAAGCTCTGCGCGTTTGGGGAAGTTGAGCCGCGTGAGTTGCAGCGTGACAACCATGGCGGCGCGCCGGATCCAGTGGCTTTCGGATTTCGTCCAGTCTTCGATCTGGTCGAGGCGTGAGAGTTCGGCCATGACGCGGCGTTGGCCGGCCATCATGGCGTGATCGGCGATGGCCCAGCTGTCGAGATCAGGGAGCCAGGAGCAGATCATCTGCCAGACATTTTCATCCGGGCGGATGCGGGCCTGGGTGAGCAGTTTTGCGGCGGCGATGCGGGCCTCAAAGATATTCGTGTCCCACAGCGCGCGGGCGAGCGTGAGGCGTTCGTCGAGGGGCAGGGATTTGCGCCAGCCATCGGCGAGGTCGTTCACGGTGTTGTTCGAAAGCCCGAGATAGGGGCGGGGTACCTTGTGGTACTCCGCCATGCCTTCGGCGCGGCCGGGCTCGATCTGGGCACGGAGTGCGGCGAGGGCGTTTTCGAGGTTCATTCCACAGTTACCGATTTGGCGAGGTTGCGCGGTTGGTCGACATCCGTGCCTTTGGCGATCGCGGTGTGATACGCGATGAGCTGGGCGGGGAGTGCGTAGAGGATGGGGGCGAGGACCGGATCGACGTGCGGAATGATCAGGGTTTCCCAGACGCCGTCTCCGGCTTCTGCGCGGCCTTGCTCGTCGGTGACGAGCACGACCTTGCCGCCGCGTGCCATGACTTCCTGCATATTCGAGACGGTCTTGTCGAAGAGCGCGTCACGGGGGGCCATCACGACCACGGGCATCTTGTTGTCGATGAGGGCGATGGGGCCGTGTTTCAGCTCGCCGGATGCATAAGCTTCGGCATGGATATAGCTGATTTCTTTGAGTTTAAGAGCGGCTTCGAGAGCCAGTGGATAGAGCGGGCCGCGCCCCAGGAAGAGCACGTCTTGGGCTTCCGCCAGTTTGCGTGAGAGGGTTTCCGTGGGGGCGTTGATCTCGAGGCCTGTGACCATGGTGGAGGGCAGGCTGCGGAGTGCGGAGAGGAGGCGTGCACGTTCCTCTTTGGGGAGCGTGCCTCGTTGTGCGGATGCGTGGAGAGCGAGCATCAGGAGCACGGTGAGTTGGCAGGTGAAGGCTTTGGTGGACGCCACACCGATTTCCGCGCCTGCGTGGATCGGCAGGGCCAGATCGCTTTCACGGGCGATGGAGCTTTCCGGCACGTTCACGACAGAGACGATCTTCGTGGCTTTGCCGGCGCAGTAGCGGAGCGCGGCCAGCGTGTCGGCTGTTTCGCCGGATTGGGAGACGAAGAGCGCGAGGGTGCCCTCTTCGATGGGCGGTTCGCGGTAGCGGAATTCGGAGGCGATATCGACTTCCACGGGCACACGGGCCAATTGCTCGAACCAGTATTTCGCGGTGAAGCAGGCATAGTAGGCGGTTCCGCAGGCGACCATGGTGACCCGGCGGATCTTGGTGAAGTCGATCTCGCCGCGGGGGAGGACGACGCGCGCGCCGTCTTCGTCGATGTAGTGGCGGACGGCTTCGCCGATCACGCGGGGTTGTTCGGCGATTTCCTTGGCCATGAAGTGCTTGTGGCCGCCCTTGTCGACGCGGGTGCTGTCGATCTGGATGCGGCGCTCGGCGCGGTTGGCGAGTTGGCCGTTGGCGTCGCGGATTTCGACGGAGGTGCGGGTGAGAACAGCCCAGTCGCCTTCTTCGAGATATGTGATGCGATCGGTCATCGGGGTCAGCGCGATGGCGTCGGAGCCGACGAACATTTCGCCGTCACCATGGCCGATGGCGAGGGGGCTGCCTTTACGGGCGGCGATCATCAGGTCGTCTTCGCCGTCGAAGAGGAAAGCCAGCGCGAAGGCGCCGTGCAGGCGCGCGATGGTTTTCTCGGCGGCGGTGCGGGCATCGGCGCCTTCGAGCATGTATTGATGCGCGAGGAGGGCGATGGTTTCGGTGTCAGTCTGGGTGACGAAGCTCTGGCCCTTGGCGGCAAGTTCTTCGCGCAGTTCACGGAAGTTCTCGATGATGCCGTTATGCACGACGGCAACGGGGCCGGACTGGTGCGGGTGGGCGTTGGTGACGGAGGGTGCGCCGTGGGTCGCCCAGCGGGTGTGGCCGATGCCGGAGGTGCCGGCGAGCGGTTCGTGGACAAGAAGGTCGGAGAGGTTGACGAGCTTGCCAACCGCGCGGCGGCGGTCGAGCTTGCCCCTGTTCACCGTGGCGATGCCTGCGCTGTCATAGCCGCGATATTCGAGACGTTTCAGCGACTCAACGAGGAGAGGCGCCACTTCATGGGTGCCAAGCACCCCGACAATTCCGCACATAACTAATCCTTTTTAATACGCTTGGCCTTTTTGGCCTTTAACAATTCCAACAATCTAATGGCCGCGCCGAGTTTGTTCTCTTGCGGGGCGCGGGCTACGGCCAGCGCACCATCCGGCACGTCTTTGGTAATGACAGCGCCCGATCCGGTCATGGCGTCGTTGCCGACGGTGACGGGGGCGACAAGCATGGTATTCGAGCCGATGAAGGCGCGGGCACCGATGGTGGTTCGGTGCTTCATCACGCCGTCATAATTGCAGGTGATGGTACCTGCGCCGATATTGGTTTTCTCGCCGACATCGGCGTCACCGATATAGGTGAGGTGGTTGGCTTTCGCGCCGGTGCCGAGGATCGCGTTCTTGATTTCGACAAAATTGCCGACATGGGCTTCATCGCCGAGTTCCGCGCCGGGGCGGAGGCGGGCGTAGGGGCCGACGATGGCACCTTGGCCGACGTGGCACCCTTCGAGGTGCGAGAAGGCGCGGATCACGGAACCGGATTCGACGGTGACGCCGGGGCCGAAGACAACGAATTGTTCGATGATCGCATCGCGGCCGAGAAGCGTATCATGGGCGAAATGAACGGTTTCCGGCGACACGAGCGTGACGCCGTTATCTTGCGCCTCGGCGCGGGCGCGGGATTGGAAGGCGGCTTCGGCCATTGCAAGCTCGGCGCGGGAGTTGATGCCCAGCGTTTCGCTTTCGTCGCAGGTGACGGCGGTGGCTTTAAGGCCTTTGGCATTGGCGAGACCGACGATATCGGTGAGGTAGTATTCACCGGAGGCATTCTTGTTGTCGATCGCGGCGATCAGATCGAAGAGCGTTTCACGATTGGCGCAGATAACACCGGAATTGCATAGTTTTATGGCGCGCTCTTCAGGTGACGCGTCTTTGAATTCGACGATGCGTTCGAGGCTCTGGCCCTGCATCACGAGGCGGCCGTAGCGGCCGGGATCCTTGGCTTCAAAACCGAGAACGACCACATCCGCGGTGCGGCGGGCGTTTACCATGGCTTCGAGGGTTTCGGGGCGGATGAAGGGGGTGTCGCCGTAAAGGATGATCACATCGCCGTCGAAATCCGCGAGTGCTGCGCGCGCCTGATCGACCGCTTGGCCCGTGCCTTTTTGCTCAGCTTGAAGGACGACCTCGATGGTGTCATCCCACTCCTTGGCGGCTTTGGTGACAAGCTCCGCGCCATGGCCTGCGACGACCACGGTTTTGGCGGGTGCAAGGGGGGCACCTGATTTCAGGGCGTGATGCAGAAGGGGGGCACCCGCGAGCTTGTGGAGAACCTTCGGCAACTCGGAATTCATCCGGGTTCCCATACCAGCGGCTAGAACAGCCAATGCGATCATATTCATTAATTCTCTTTGCTTTCAGGCGGCGTCGTTTTAACCGAATGGTGAAACTCTGCAAGTCGGGCAATCATCAAGTTTCATTGCCACTTGTGACAGGATAAGGCGGGAACCCGCTTGGGAGGGCATGTGCGGACAGTCGTTTTCGATCTCGACGGGACTTTGGCGGATACATCCGGCGATCTGATTGCGGCGGCGAATGCCTGTTTCCGCGAAATGGGGCAAGGGGATGTCTTGAACCCCGCGAGCGATACGCCGACGGCTTTGCGCGGCGGAAAGGCGATGCTGCGGCTGGGGCTGGAGCGGATCGCGCATCCGAAGCTCGCGGAAGAAGTGGAGCGCTGGTATCCGTTTCTGCTGAAGGCTTACGGCGAGGATATCTGCACGCATACGGTTTTCTACCCCGGTGCTCTGGAGAGCGTGGAGGCGCTGCGGGGCGCGGGCTATGCGGTGGCGATCTGCACCAATAAGCCCGAGGGGCTGGCCGAGGCCTTGATGGCGCGGATGGGGGCGCGGGAGATGTTCCATGCGCTTGTGGGGGCGGATACGCTGCCGGTTCGGAAACCCGACCCTCGGCCCTATTTCGAAGCGGTTCGGCGCGCGGGCGGGGATCTTTCACGCTCGCTGCTGGTGGGAGATACGGCGACAGATCGCAACACGGCGAGGGCGGCGGAAGTGCCCTGTGTTCTCGTGACTTTTGGGCCGGGGGATGATGATGTGCGGGCGCTAGAGCCAGAAGGGCTGATTGGCCATTACGGCGAATTGGCGGGCGAAGTGACGCGGTTGATCGGCTGAGGGCGGGCAGATGACGGAAGTGTTCAAGGGCAATTTCACCCAGCAGGAGCCGATCCCCGAGGAGGGCATCGAAGCGGCGGTAGCGGTTATGCGCTCGGGGCGGTTGCATCGTTATAACGTGCTGCCCGACGAGGAAGGCGAGGTGGCGACGCTGGAGCGGGAATTCGCGGAAGCCATGGGGGTGCCCTATTGCCTCGCGGTGGCCTCTGGCGGCTATGCGCTAGCCTGTGCGCTACGGGCTTTGGGGGTGAAGCCGGGCGAGCCTGTTTTGACCAACGCCTTCACGCTGGCACCGGTGCCGGGATCTATCGCGTCGATTGGCGCGGTGCCTGTGTTTGTGGAAGTGACCGAGGCTCTGACTATCGATATCGACGATGTGGCGGCGAAAGCCCGCGCGACGGGGGCGAAGGTGCTGATGCTGAGCCATATGCGCGGGCATCTCTGCGATATGGACCAGTTGATGGCGGTCTGTGACGGGTTGGGCGTGCAGGTGATCGAAGATTGCGCGCACACGATGGGGGCGCGCTGGAACGGGCGGCTTTCGGGGACGGACGGGATCATCGGCTGCTACTCGACCCAGACCTACAAGCACATGAACTCGGGCGAAGGGGGCCTGCTGGTGACGCGCGATCCGGAGGTGATGGCGCGGGCGGTGATGCTCTCGGGGTCTTACATGCTTTACAGCAAGCACACGGCGGCACCGGGGGCGGAGGCATTTGCCGAGATCCGCTACGAGACGCCGAATGTTTCGGGGCGAATGGATCATTTGCGGGCGGCGATCCTGAGGCCGCAACTGGCGCGGCTTTCGGAGCAATGCGAGCGCTGGAACGAGCGCTATCGCGCGGTGGAGGCGGGCATTCGCGGCACGACGGGGCTGACGGTGGTAGAGCGGCCGGAGGTGGAATATTACGTGGGATCGTCAATCCAGTTCCTGCTTCTCGACTGGGCTTCTGCCAAGGTTCAGGAGGTCGTGGCGCGCTGTGCGGCACGGGGTGTGGAGTTGAAGTGGTTCGGCGCGGGTGAGCCAGTGGGCTTTACTAGCCGCTATGACAGTTGGCGCTATGCGCCTTCGGAACGGATGGCGAAGAGCGACCGGATTTTGGGCGGTATACTCGATATGCGGCTGCCTTTGACCTTCAGCCTCGAAGATTGCGCGCAGATCGCGCGGATCATCCGTGCAGAAGTGGGTGCGGTGCATCAGGCCGCGTGAGCCTGTGAGAGGCTAAAGCGTTTCGCTTTAATGTTGAAACGGCAGAAACGCTTTAAGCTTATGATTTGACGCATTTCTTAACCGAAAAAGTCTATCAACTTTTTCTCGAAATGCTCTAGGACCGGGGCGCTGCCCCGGACCCCGGGATATTTCGAAAAGCAAGAGACGGGGGCGGTGATTTCCGGGGATGGGCGGCTTTTGCTTGACCCGACTCGGGGGGCTGTGGCATCTCTGGCGCAGTTAATGAACACACGTTCAATAAATCGGAGGAGACGGCGCCATGTTCAACGCCACGATGAAATTCGACCTTGGTGAGGATGTGAATGCGTTGCGTGAGGCGGTGCACCGGTTTGCACAGGAACGGATCAAGCCGATCGCGGCAGAGGTGGATGCCAAGAACGAGTTTCCCGCCGAACTCTGGCGCGAATTGGGGGATATGGGGCTTCTCGGGATCACCGTGGCCGAGGAATATGGCGGCGCGGGGATGGGGTATCTCGCGCATGTGATCGCGGTGGAGGAGATTGCGCGGGCATCGGCCTCGATCTCGCTGTCTTACGGGGCGCATTCGAACCTCTGTGTGAACCAGATCAAGCTCAATGGCTCGGCGGAGCAGAAGCAGAAGTATCTGCCGAAGCTTGTGTCGGGGGAGCAAGTGGGGGCGCTGGCGATGTCGGAGCCGTCGGCGGGATCGGATGTGGTGTCGATGAAGCTGAAGGCCGAGAAGCGGAACGGCTATTATGTTCTGAACGGCAACAAGTACTGGATCACCAACGGGCCGGATGCCGATACGCTGGTGGTTTATGCCAAGACCGATATGGAGGCGGGATCGAAGGGGATCACGGCCTTTATCGTGGAAAAGTCGATGACGGGCTTCTCGACCTCGAAGCATTTCGACAAGCTGGGGATGCGCGGCTCGAACACGGCGGAGCTGATCTTCGACAATGTGGAAGTGCCCTTCGAGAATGTACTTGGGGAAGAGGGCAAGGGCGTTCGGGTTCTGATGTCGGGGCTTGATTACGAGCGTGTGGTGCTTTCGGGGATCGGCACGGGGATCATGGCGGCCTGCCTTGACGAGATCATGCCCTATATGGTGGAGCGCAAGCAGTTCGGCCAGAGCATCGGGGATTTCCAGCTGATGCAGGGCAAGATGGCTGACATCTACACCAAGATGAATTCGGCGCGGGCTTACGTTTACGAAGTGGCCAAGGCCTGTGACCGTGGCGAAGTGACCCGCGCGGATGCGGCGGCTTGCGTGCTCTATGCCTCGGAAGAGGCCATGGCCGTGGCGCATCAGGCGGTGCAGGCGATGGGCGGCGCGGGCTATCTGAGTGACAACCCGGTGGGCCGGATTTTCCGCGATGCGAAGCTGATGGAAATTGGGGCTGGCACCAGCGAAATCCGGCGTATGCTCGTCGGGCGGGAAATGATGGCAGCGATGCGATGAAACCTCGCTATGCACTCCTTCTGACGGCGGGCGCGGCTTGGGCCGAACCGGCTTTCGATATTCAACCCACTTTGGACTGCCTTGAAGCGGCGGGCCACGAGGGGGACCGCGAGGCTTGCGTTGGCGTCGCGGCGGGGGTGTGCATGGAGGCGGATTACTCGACGGCGGGCATGAGCTTTTGCCTGTACGAAGAGCAGGCGTGGTGGGACGCGGAGTTAAACGCGGCTTACAAGGAGGCGCGGGCGGCTGCGAAGGTGGCGGATGCAGAATTGCCCGAGCCTTTGAATGTGCAGGAGGCAGGCCTGCGGGATATGCAGCGGGCCTGGATTGCCTTTCGGGACGCGCGCTGTGCGTGGGAAGCGGCGCAATGGCAGGGCGGCACCGGGCAGGGGCCGGCTTTTGCGGGCTGCTTGATGCAGGAAACCGGGCGGCAGGCGATTACTTTGCGGATCATGGGGCTCGGGCAGTGATGCTGGAGAAGGGCACCTCTTGGGAGGCGATGCGCGCCGGTTTCGACTGGGCTTTGCCCGAGCGGCTCAATATGGCGCGGCAGGTTTGCGACGATTGGGCGGAGCGCGAGCCGCAGCGGATCGCGATTTTCGATCCGGATCGGGGCGCCGTGAGCTACGTGGCGCTGAAGAGCATGGCGGATGCTTTGGCGCTGGAGTTGCGGGCGCGTGGCGTGGCGCGGGGCGACCGTGTGGGCGTTTTGCGGACGCAAGGGGCCTGGACGGCGGCGGCGCATATCGCGGCGTGGAAGATCGGGGCGATTTCCATTCCGCTTTTCAAGCTTTTCGGACCGGATGCGTTGTTGACGCGGCTTCGGGATGCGGAAGCGAAGATCGTGATTGGCGATCTGGAGGGCCATGCGGGGCTTCTGGAGTGGGGCGGGGCGGTTCTGGTCCCGGAAGAGGATCGCTTGCCGAAGGGCGAGATCGAGACGGTGGACACCGGGCCCGAAGATCCGGCGGTTCTGATCTACACGAGCGGCACGACGGGAAGCCCAAAGGGCGCGTTGCACGGGCATCGGGTGCTGACGGGGCATTTGCCGGGGGTGATCGCGAGCCATGATTTTCTGGGGCAGGCGGGGGATGTGATCTGGACGCCTGCGGATTGGGCGTGGATTGGCGGCTTGTTCGACGTGCTGATGCCGGGGCTGGCGCTGGGCGTGCCTGTGGTGGCGGCGCAGATGGCGAAGTTCGATGTGGAAGGCTGTTTGGCGATTATCGGCCAGCACGGGGTGACGAGCGTGTTCTTCCCGCCAACCGCACTCAGGATGCTGAAGGCGGCAGACGCGGTGCTGCCGGAGTTGCGGTCGGTTGCCTCAGGCGGCGAGCCTTTGGGGGCGGAGATGCTCGATTGGGGGCGGCGGGCCTTTGGCCTCGCGATCAACGAGTTCTATGGCCAGACCGAATGCAACATGGTGGCAACCTCGTGTGGTGCGTCTTTTCCTGCGCGACCGGGGTGCATCGGCAAGGCAGTGCCGGGGTTCGATGTGGCGGTGATCGACGCGGCGGGTGCGGAATGCGCGGGCGAGGGCGATATCGCGGTGCGGCGGGGTGCGGCTTCCATGATGCTGGGGTATTGGCAGCGGCCGGAGGCGACGGCGGAGAAGTTCCGGGGTGAGTGGATGCTGACCGGAGATCGCGGCGTGATCGAAGAGGGCTATATCCGTTTCGTGGGCCGCGAGGATGATGTGATCACCTCGGCGGGCTACCGGATTGGCCCAGCGGAGATCGAGGATTGCCTGCTCACGCATCCTGCGGTGGCCACTGTGGGCGTGATCGGGAAGCCCGATGCGCTGCGGACCGAGATCGTGAAGGCCTATGTGGTGGTGAGGCCCGGTGTGGAGTCGGGGCCGGAACTGGCGAAGGCGCTGCAGGACCATGTGAAACAGCGCCTCGCAAAGCATTGTTATCCAAGGGAAATCTGGTTTCTCGATGCGTTGCCGATGACGGTGACGGGGAAGGTGATCCGGAAGGAATTGAAGGCCCGTGCGATGGCCGAGAAGGAGACCGAGAGATGAAACTGCAAAGCCGGGTTCTGACGGGATCGGAAGGGTTCAAGACCAATCGCGAGGCGCATCTGGGGATGCTTGAAACCGTGCGCGCCGCGGCTGAGGCGGCGACGCAGGGGGGCGGTGCGAAAGCGCGGGAGCGGCATGTGGCGCGGGGCAAGATGCTGCCGCGCGAGCGGGTGGCAAATCTGCTCGATCCGGGTTCGCCCTTCCTCGAGATCGGCGCGACAGCGGCGCATGGGCTTTACGATGGCGCGGCACCGGGGGCGGGTGTAATCGCAGGGATCGGGCGCGTGATGGGGCGCGAATGCATGATCGTGTGCAATGATGCCACGGTGAAGGGCGGCACCTATTACCCGATGACGGTGAAGAAGCACCTCCGCGCACAGGAGA
>JALQUU010000044.1 GCA_023260655.1 Paracoccaceae bacterium
CAGCCGGTCATGCGGCCATAGGCGAGGCGCGGGTTCAGGGCGTGGAGATCTTCGGGGCCGAAGCCGAGTTTTTCCATGACGCCGGGGCGGAAGCCTTCGATGAGGCCATCGGCAGTGGCGGCGAGTTGGAGGAAGGTGGCTTTATCTTCCGGGTCTTTGAGATCGAGCGCGATGGAGCGTTTGCCGCGATCGAGGAGGGGTTTATCCGGCACGCCGGGCGTGGGATTGCCGCCTTTGCGGTGCACGACGATTACATCGGCACCGAGATCGGCGAGGAGCATTCCGGCGAAGGGGCCGGGGCCGAGGCCTTCGACTTCGATGATGCGGATCCCGTTCAGCATGTTGCGCCCTCCCTTGGCCTTTGGGGCAGTATCGGGAGGTGCGTTGGCCGTGGCAACGACGGGCTTTTGTTTCGTTGCGTTACGGGGAGAGGCGGGCGGCGGCGGATTTGAGGATCGCGAGGAATTCGGCCTGCGCGGGGGTGGGTTCCCATGTGCTACGGGTGGTGAGGCCGATGGGGCGGGCGGCCCAGTGGGCGGTGATGGGGAGTTCGGTGAGGAGGCCGCGTGTGGTTTCGGCGCGGGCTTGGGTGGAGGAGATGCAGCCCACAAGCTCCGAGCGGTCGAGAAGTTCGCGCATGAGGAGGATGGAGCCCGCCTCGACGAGGGAGGCGGGTGGGCCGAGATCGGAGAAGAAGCTTTCGAATTGTTCGCGGGCGGGGGTGCCGCGACGGGGGACGACCCAGCCGCAGCGGTGGAGGTCTTCCTTGCGGATGTCGGGCGCGCCGATGAGCGGGTGGTGGTTTCCGGCGAGGATGGCGAGGTTGTCTGCGAAGAGGGGTTCTTGCGTGACATCGCCGATGGGGGTGGGGTCGCGGAGGGCGCCGAGGATGAGGTCGATCTCGCCGCGCCGGAGGCCACTCAGAAGCTCGTCATAGGGGCCGTCGCGGACCTCGACGGGGTAGGTGGCGCGGTGCGTGCGGAAGGTGGTGATGGCTTCCGGCAGCAGGACCGAGCGCGAGAGCGGCAGGGAGCCTATGGTAAGGCGGCCGACTTCTTCGCCGGAAAGCGCGGAAAGCTCGGCCTCGGCCTGATCCAGTTCGGCCATGGCGAGGCGGGTGCATTGGGCAAGTGTTTTGGCTAGACGCGAGGCGATCATGCCGAAGGCGGTGCGCTCGAAGAGAATGCGGCCTGCTTCCTGTTCGAGTTGGGTGACGGCGCGGTGGACGGTGGGTTGGGCGAGGCCGAGGCGGCGGGCGGCGAGGGTGAAGTTCTCGGTTTCGCGAACAGCGGTGAGGGCCTGAAGCTGCGCCAGTGTGGCGGTGAGGGGGAGGCGGGGGGCGATCTCGGCCAGAGCGGGGTCAAGCTGGGCGAAGGCGCGTTTGGCGCGGTGGGCGAGGATGGTGCCGCGCGGGGTGGGGAAGAAGCCTTGGCGGGTGCGTTCGAAAAGTGCGCCGCCCGAGGCGGTTTCGAGTTTGGCGATGGCTTGGGTGACGGCGGGTTGGGTGACGAGGCAGCGCGCGGCGGCGGCGGTAATGGTGCCGGACTCCATCACGGCGAGAAAGAGCCGGAGGTGGCGGAGGTTGCGCGGGATATGGAGCGGGGATGGCACGGCGGATGGTCCTTAGGGTTTCGGGAAAGGTGCCAGAGCGGGGGCGCGGGGTAAATGGGGCTTCGGGGACGGAGCAGCGCAGCCGGGGGGTTGTCTGCCCCCCGGACCCCCCGAGGATATTTCAGAAAGCGAGAGTGTAGGCGGGACCGGGTGGGGAGGCTTCGCCGGATTTAGGGCGAGGGAGAAAGAATGGGGAGGGGTAATAGCCAAAACTTATGCATCGGGTCGGGGATTGGAATTGTCTGGCCAAGGGGGGCGTGAGAGGTGTGGAGCGGATCAAAGGGAGAGTAACGATGGCGGCCCAGAAGACTGCGCTGGTGATTTCTGCACATGCGGCTGATTTCGTGTGGCGTTGTGGCGGGGCGATCGCGCTGCATGCGGAGATGGGGTATAACTTCACCGTTGTGTGCCTGTCTTTCGGCGAGCGGGGCGAGAGTGCGAAGCTCTGGAAATTGCCGGGGATGACGCTTGAAAAGGTGAAGGCGGCGCGGCGGCGCGAGGCGGAGCGGGCGGCGGAGGCTTTGGGGGTGCATGATCTCCAGTTCTTCGATCTGGGCGATTATCCGTTGGAGATGGACCGGGGCGACAAGGACCGCTTGGTGCAGGTGATGCGCGATGTGCAGCCGTCGTTCATGCTCAGCCATTCGCAATACGACCCCTATAACACGGACCATATGCTGACGACGCAGATCGTGCTGGAGTGCCGTTCGACCGCGCAGGCCTGGGGGCATAATCCGGGGCAGAAGGTTCTGGGGGCGCCGCAGCTTTATCTTTTCGAGCCGCATCAGACCGAGCAGATGGGGTGGAAGCCGGACACGTTCCTCGACATCACGCCTGTCTGGACGAAAAAGCGGGCGGCGATCGAATGCATGGAGGGGCAGGAGCACCTATGGGAGTTCTACACCCGTGTGGCCGAGAACCGCGCCAACCATTTCACCCGCAACTCGGGCGGCATGGGCGGCGGGCGAGCCTGCAAATACGCGGAGGGGTTCCAGTCGATCTTTCCGCGCACAGTGGATGAGTTGTGAGCGGGGAGACCTGCGCCACGAGGGAGGATCGAGAGATGACCGAAGCGACCAACCCGTCGTTCGACATTGCGCATCTGGGGCATGTCGAGGTTTACACCGACAAATTCGAGGAAAGCCTCGACTTTTTCACCCGTGTTTACGGGTTGAAGCTGTCGGGGCAGGACGAGACGAGCGCCTATTTGCGGGCGTGGGATGACTACGAGTTCCATTCGCTGAAGCTGACGCGGCATTATACGACGGGGGTGGGGCATATCGGCTACCGGGCGGCGTCGCCGGAGGCTTTGGCGCGGCGCGTGGCGGTGATCGAGGCCTCTGGGTATAAGGTTCATGGCTGGGTCGAGGGCGATCTGGGGCATGGGCGGGCGTTCCGGTTCGAGGATCCGTTTGGGCATGTGTTCGAGATTTACTGGGAGACGAAGCGGGCACCGCGCGAGGGCGTGGATCAGCCGGCGTTGAAGAACATGTCGTCGCGCTTTCATGCGCAGGGGGCCTGCCCACGGCGGTTGGATCACCTCAACCTCTTATCTTCGGATGTGCGGGAATTCCGGCGCTTCATGGAGACCTGCCTTGGTAGCCGCGTGACCGAGATGATCCAGCTTGATAATGGCCGGATCGGCGGCTGCTGGTTCACCGTGAACAACAAGACCTACGATCTGGCTTGCACGGAGGAACATGGTGGCGGGCATGCGCGGCTTCACCATGTGACCTATGCCACCGATCAGCGGGAAGACATTTTGCGGGCGGCGGATGTGTTTCTGGAGAACGGGGTACATATCGAGACGGGGCCGCATAAGCACGCCATTCAGGGCACGTTCTTCCTTTACGTCTGGGAACCGGCGGGCAATCGGGTGGAACTGGCGAATGCCGGTGCGCGGCTTATTCTTGCGCCGGATTGGGAGCCTGTGGTGTGGACCGAAGCCGAGCGGAAGCGCGGGCAAGCGTGGGGGTTGAAGACCATCGAGAGCTTCCACACCCATGGCACGCCGCCAGTGTCGAAGGGGTAAGCCGATGGGCGTGGTGGTGCAAACTGTGGAGCGGGCCAAGCCTGAGGTTATTGCGGGGCTGGCGAGGGCTGGCGTTGCCACGGTGCATGAGGCGCAGGGGCGGACGGGGTGTTTGGCGTCTTACATGCGGCCGATTTATTGCGGCGCGCAGATTGCAGGATCGGCGGTGACGATTTCCGCGCCGCCGGGCGACAACTGGATGCTGCATGTGGCCATCGAGCAATTGCGCGAGGGAGATATTCTGGTGCTGGCGCCGACATCGCCTTGCGACAACGGCTATTTCGGTGACCTGCTTGCGACTTCCGCCATGGCACGAGGTTGCCGGGGGCTGGTGATCGACGCGGGCGTGCGGGATGTGCGCGATCTGACGGCGATGGGCTTTCCGGTGTGGTCGAAGGCGATTTCGGCGCAGGGCACGGTGAAGGAGACTTTGGGCTCGGTGAATGTGCCTGTGGTTTGTGCGGGGCAACTCGTGAATGCAGGCGATGTGATCGTGGCCGATGACGATGGGGTTATCGTGGTGCGGCAAGCCGAGGCCGAGGCGGTGCTGGCAGCTGCGGAGAAGCGATTGGCCGCGGAAGAGGCGAAGCGGAAGCGCTTGGCAGCGGGCGAGTTGGGCCTCGATATCTACGACATGCGGGGGCGGTTGGCCGAAAAAGGCTTGAAATATGTCTGAGGCTGAGGAGGGCATTCCCTGCTTATGGATGCGGGGGGGCACCTCGAAGGGGGCGTATTTTCTGGAGGTCGATTTGCCTGCGGAGGCGGCCGCGCGGGATGCGCTGTTGCTGCGGGTGATGGGATCACCGGATGTGCGGCAGATTGACGGGATTGGCGGGGCGGACCCGCTGACGTCGAAAGTGGCGGTGCTTGCGCCTCCGACGCGGCCGGATGCCGATGTGGATTACCTTTTCCTGCAGGTTTTCGTGGATCAGGCGCTGGTCTCGGATGCGCAGGGCTGCGGGAATATTCTGTCAGGGGTTGGCCCTGCGGCCATCGAGCGGGGCTTGGTGGCGGCGCGAGACGCGGTGACGCCTGTGCGCATCCATATGCGCAACACTGGCGAGGTGGCGGTGGCCGAGGTGCAGACGCCGTGCGGGCGGGTGAGCTATCACGGGGCGGCGGCGATTGACGGTGTGCCGGGGACTCATGCGCCGGTGCCGCTGATGTTCCAGAATATCGAAGGCTCGATGTGCGGGGCGCTTTTGCCGACGGGGCGCGTGGTGGATGTGATCGAAGGCGTTGCGTGCTGCCTCATTGATAACGGGATGCCGATCGTGGTGATGCGGGCGTCGGATTTCGGGCTGACGGGGCAGGAGAGCCGCGAGGCTTTGGATGCGGATGCGGGCCTGAAAGCGCGGCTGGAAGCGATCCGGTTGATCGCGGGGCCGATGATGGGCTTGGGCGATGTGACGGATAGCTCGGTGCCGAAGATGACGCTGGTTTCGAAGCCGAAAGCGGGGGGCGCGATTGCCACGCGGAGCTTCATTCCGCATCGCTGCCATGCCTCGATTGGTGTTTTCGCGGCGGTGAGCGTGGCGACGGCTTGCACTTTGGAAGGATCGCCTGCGGCGGGTTTGGCGCTGGTGCCGGAAGATGGGCGGTTTCTGGTCGAACATCCGACGGGGGCGGCGGAGGTGCTCTTGAAGCGCGATGCGTCGGGGCGGGTGACCGGAGCGGGCACCTTGCGGACGGCGCGCAAGCTTTTTGATGGGCGGGTGTTTCCGGCCTGAGCGAAGATGCTTGCTCCGATGTGGCTTCGTGGCCATAACGGGCGCATGGATAGTCTGCTTCCCTCGGCCGATGGCCCCCAATTGAAACTCCGGATCGTTTTCGGTGAAGGCGCGATGCTGGGGCCGGGGAAGGTGCTTTTGCTGGAGCGTATCCGCGAGACGGGCTCTATCGCGGCGGCGGGGCGGACGATGGGGATGAGCTACAAGCGGGCGTGGAGCTTGGTGGAAGAGCTGAACCGCATGTTCAAAGCGCCTTTGGTGGGTTCGGCGCGGGGTGGCGCGCAGGGCGGTGGCGCGTGGCTGACCGAGAGCGGGGAGGCGGTTCTGGGGCATTACCAGAAGCTTCAGGACATCGCGCAGGAGGCAGGTGCGCTGAGGATCGCACAGTTGCAGGCAATGCTGGCCGATATACCCCATGAGAAATAACGCTTGCTTGGCCGGGCGCGCATTGCGATATGTTTCTGGAAACATATCAGGAGCGGTTCGTGGCGCGGTTTGAGGTCATCCGTGGGGCTTTCGTGGCGCTGGGCTTGGCGTTTTGCGCTGCGCCTTTCGAGGCGTGGGCGGAGCGGGTGACGGTGTTTGCTGCGGCGTCTTTGAAGACCGCTCTGGATCAGGTGGCGGCGGAGTTCATGGCGGAAACCGGCCACGAGGTTCGGATCAGCTATGCGGGGTCTGGCGCTTTGGCGCGGCAGATCATGGCGGGTGCGCCTGCGGATCTATTTATCTCAGCGGCACCGGAATGGATGGATCAGGTGGACGGTGCGGGGTTTGTGCAGGAGGGCACGCGGCGGGATTTTCTGGGGAACCGGCTGGTTCTGGTTTCCACAGAGGCTGGCGCGGCAGAAATCGGGCCTGCGTTCGATCTGAAAGCGCGGCTGGGCGGCGGGAAGCTGGCGATGGCTTTGGTCGAGGCGGTGCCTGCGGGGCAATACGGCAAGGCGGCGCTAGAGGCCTTGGGGCTTTGGGAGAGCGTGGCGCCGCAAGTAGCGCAGGCGGATAATGTGCGGGCGGCTCTGGCGCTGGTGGCTTTGGGTGAAGCGCCTTTGGGTGTGGTTTATGCCACGGATGCTGTGGCGGAGCCGAAGGTGCATGTAGTGGGGGTTTTCCCCGAGGGAAGCCATCCGCCAATCACCTATCCCTTGGCGCTGCTGGAGGGTGGCACCGATCCGGCGGATCGGGCATTTAACGAGGCTTTGCAAGGGGATGCGGCGCGGGCTGTGTTCTCGGCGCAGGGCTTTGTCGTGAAGGAGTAGGGATGGGGTGGCTCGGGCCAGAGGAATGGGACGCGGTGCGGCTGAGCCTTCGGGTGTCGGCTTGGGCAGTGGTATTGAGCCTGCCCTTGGGCATCTTCGTGGCCTATGCGCTGGCGCGCTGGCGCTTTCCGGGGAAGGCGCTTTTGAACGGGCTGGTGCATCTACCACTGATCCTGCCGCCTGTGGTGACGGGGTTCTTCCTGTTGATGGTGTTCGGGCGGCAAGGCGCGGTTGGCTTGGTATTGGCAGAATGGGGCGTGGTGTTCGCCTTCCGCTGGACCGGGGCGGCTTTGGCGGCGGCCGTGATGGCGTTTCCCTTGATGGTGCGGGCGATCCGGCTTTCGGTTGAGGCGGTGGACCCGAAGCTGGAGGCGGCGGCGGCGACATTGGGGGCCTCGAAACTATGGGTGTTCCTGACAATCACGCTGCCTCTGATCCTGCCGGGGGTGCTGGCGGGCGCGGTGCTGGCTTTTGCCAAGGCGATGGGGGAGTTCGGCGCGACGATTACCTTTGTTTCGAACATCCCCGGTGAGACGCAAACGCTGCCTTCGGCGATCTACGCGGCCTTGCAGGTGCCGGGTGGGGAAAGCGGGGCGATGCGGCTCGTGTTGGTCTCTGTCGTGGTGGCGATGGGGGCGCTTTTCCTCTCGGAATGGTTGGCGCGGCGGGTGCAGCGCCGGATCGGGGGGGAATGATGCTGCGGGTGGCGATCAGGCAGCAGTTAGGGGCTTTCGCGCTTGATGTGGATTTCACCGCGCCGGATGGGCTGACGGTGCTGTTCGGGCGCTCGGGCTCGGGCAAGACTTCGGTGATGAATGCGGTGGCAGGGCTTTCGCGGCCGGAAGCGGGGCGGATTTCGCTGGGCGAGCGCGTTCTTTTCGATGCTGAAGCCCGCGTGAACCTGCCTCCGGATAAGCGGCGGATCGGCACGGTGTTTCAGGATGCGCGGCTTTTCCCACATCTCACGGTGCGGCAGAATTTGCTTTACGGGCAATGGTTTGCGCCGAAGGGTGCGGTGAAGGCGGAGTTTGGCCGCGTGGTCGAGATGCTCGGGATCGGGGCGCTTTTGGAGCGGCGGCCGGGGGCGCTTTCGGGGGGCGAGAAGAGCCGTGTGGCGATCGGGCGGGCGCTTCTGTCGGGGCCGGAACTGATCTTGGCGGACGAGCCTTTGGCGGCGCTTGACGAGGCGCGGAAGGCGGAGATTTTACCTTATTTCGAGCGGCTTAGGGATGTGGCCGGCGTGCCTGTGCTTTACGTGAGCCATTCGGCCAGCGAAGTGGCGCGGCTCGCGACGACGGTGGTGGTGCTGGACGCAGGGCGCGTGCAGCGGCAGGGCACGGCGGTGGAAGTGTTGGGCGATACGGCGGTATTGCCGACGGGGGCGCGGGAAGCAGGCGCGGTGCTGGAGGCGCGCGTGGTGCGCCACCATGCGGACGGGTTGACGGAGTTGGATGCGGGCGGCGTGCCGCTTTTCCTGCCACAGATCGCTGCGGATGCGGGCGCGCGGGTGCGCGTGCGGATCGCGGCGCATGATGTGATGCTGGCGCGGGTGCGCCCCGAAGGCCTTTCGGCGCTCAATATGCTGCCCGGTGTGGTGCGGGAAATCCGCACGGGTGAAGGGCCGGGGGCGATGGTGGCGCTGGAAACCCCTGCGGGGCGGGTGCTGGCGCGAGTGACGCGGCGCTCGGCATTGGCTTTGGGGCTGGCGGAGGGCGTGGAGGCGGTGGCGGTGGTGAAGACCGTTTCTGTGGCGCGCACCGATGTGGGCACTGGGCGCGCGGGTGAGGCATGAAAAAGCCGCCTCCCGAGGGAGACGGCTATCACGAGGTCTCGCGCGATTGGATCAGGCGAGGATAGGAACGCGCTTCCACGCGGCGGGGCCGCTGATGTGGATGGAGTTGCCCTTGGAGTCGACCGCGACGGTGACGGGCATATCCTGCACTTTGAGACGGTAGATCGCTTCCATGCCGAGGTCTTGGAAAGCGATCGGTTCGGCTTCCTTGATGGCTTTCGACACGAGATAGGCAGCACCACCCACGGCGATGAGATAGGCGGCCTTGTGCTTGGCGATGGCTTCAAGGGCGACCGGGCCACGCTCGGCTTTGCCGACCATAACCTTGAGGCCGGTGGCTGCGAGGATCTGGTCGGTGAACTTGTCCATACGGGTGGAGGTAGTGGGGCCTGCCGGGCCGATGACTTCATCGCCCACCGCATCGACGGGGCCGACGTAATAGATGGCCTTGCCTTTGAGATCGACGGGAAGTTCTTCGCCCTTGTTCAGCATGTCGACCATGCGCTTATGCGCGGCGTCGCGGCCGGTGTAGAGCGTTCCCGAGAGCAGCAGCGTCTGGCCGGGTTCGAGGCTGTCGAGGGTGGCTTGATCGAGGGTGTCGAGATCGAGGCGGCGGGTATCGGCGCCTGCTTTGTCCAGAAGGATTTCCGGCCAGTCCGTGAGGTCGGGCGGGGTGAACTTGGCGGGGCCGGAGCCATCGAGCGTGAAGTGCACGTGGCGGGTGGCGGCGCAGTTCGGGATGAGGCCCACGGGCAGCGAGGCGGCGTGGGTCGGGAAGGAGCGGACTTTCACGTCGAGCACGGTGGTGACACCGCCGAGGCCCTGCGCGCCGATACCGAGCGCGTTGACGCGTTCGTAAATTTCGAGGCGCAGCTCTTCGGTACGGTTCGCGGGGCCACGGCGCAGCAGTTCGGCCATATCGATCGGATCGTTGAGGGCTTTCTTGGCAAGGCCCATCGCCTTGTCCGCAGTGCCACCGACGCCGATGCCGAGGATGCCGGGCGGGCACCAGCCTGCGCCGAGGGTTCCCACGGTTTGCACGACCCAGTCCGCCACGGAGGCCGAGGGGTTCAGAACGGTGAATTTTGCTTTGTTTTCAGAGCCGCCGCCTTTGGCCGCGACATGGACTTCCACCTTGTCGCCCGCGACGATTTCGCAGGTAAGCATGGCGGGCGTATTGTCGCCGGAGTTCTTGCGGGTGCCGAAGGGGTCGACCACGACCGAAGCGCGGAGCGGGTTCGTATCGAGCTTGTAGGCGCGGCGGGTGGCTTCATCGACCGCATCCTGCAGCGAGCCGGAGAGTTCGAGACGGGCCTGCGCGCCGACGTAAATAGCAACGTTGGCGGTGCCGGTATCTTGGCAGATCGGGCGACGGCCCATGGCGCACATGCGCGAGTTTACGAGGATCTGCGCCATCGCCTGTTTCGCACCGGGGTTTTCCTCGCGTTCCCATGCGGCAGACATGGCGCGGATGAAATCCGGGGAGTGGTAGTAGGAGATGTATTGCAGGGCTTCGGAAATGCTGTCGATCAGGTCGGCTTCGCGGATCACGTTCATCTTGGGATGTCCTTCAAGCGGGCTGTGCGATGTGCTTTATAACGTCGGGTTGGCGGATGCCATAAGCGGGGAAAAAAAGCGAGGCGGAATTGTGTGCATTTGCATGCAAAGCGCTGAAAAGTCGCGCCGGTGGGGGTTCTGGCCATCCGTGGGCAAAGCGTGATAGGAGGCGGCTTCCTTTTGCGCTATGACCCGGACCATGCCCACCCGTGACCTGACCCCTCCTGCGATCCGCCATGCCGCGCGTTTGAGCGTTGCGCCGATGATGGATTGGACCGACCGCCATTGCAGGTGGTTCCATCGGCTGATGAGCCGCGAGGCGCTGCTCTATACAGAGATGGTGACATCGGCCGCTCTGGTGCGCGGCGGCGCGTTACATCTGCTGGAGTTTTCCCAAGAAGAACAACCGGTTGCGCTGCAATTGGGCGGTTCCGATCCGGCCGAACTGGCGGAGGCCGCGCGGCTTGGGGAAGAGGCGGGGTATGTGGAGATCAACCTCAATTGCGGCTGCCCGTCGGACCGCGTGCAGTCGGGCACCTTCGGGGCGATCCTGATGCAGGATGCGCCGCGGGTGGCCGAGTGTGTGGCGGCGATGCGGGCGGCGGTTTCGGTGGAAGTGACGGTGAAATGCCGGATCGGGGTGGATGATCAGGGCCCCGAAACGGTGCTGCCGGACTTCCTTGTGCGGGTCTCGGATGCAGGCTGCGAGCGCTTCACTGTACATGCGCGGAAAGCATGGCTCAAAGGGCTTTCTCCTAAGGAAAACAGAGAGATACCGCCGCTGGACTATGCGCTGGTGGGGCGGATGCGGGAACGGTTTCCGGGGCTGCATCTGTCGGTCAACGGGGGGATTGCCTCGATTGATGCGGCGGAGGAATGTTTGGCGCAGGGTGTGGACGGGGTGATGATCGGGCGGGCGGCCTATCACCAGCCTTATGACATCCTCGGACGGGCGGATGCGCAGCTCTTCGGGGGGGCAGAGGCGCCGGACCGGGAAACCATCATGCGGCAAATGTTTCCCTACATTTCAGAGCATTGCGAGGAAGGTGGCCGTGTGCATCAGGTGACGCGGCATATGCTCGGGCTTTTCCACGGCCAACCCGGCGCGCGGATGTGGAAGCGGATGCTGTCGGACGGCGTGGCCAAACCGGGGGCGGATGTGAGCGTCTTGGAAGCAGCCTTGGACGCGGTTCTGGAAGAAAAAGCCAAGTCTGAACGGGCGGCGTAACCCCCGTTTCCGAAGCGTATGGATTGCATATGGCAAGCGTCATGACGCTTCGGCGGCACATGGGGTGCGGGCGGAGTGTTAATTCGTCAGTAACTTGGAGATGGCGCGCGGTGGTCGTTTACTTCGGCAGCTCGATTTTCCTGTTTTTGACAGCTGCATTTACGTAATTTTCAGTCTTGCGCTTCACAGTCAGGAAGAGCGGCCAACTCGGCCATGATTGTGAGGTGAGGCTTGCGCGGACTGGTCGGTTTTAAGAGTCTGGTTGAATGGTTGGCAGGGTTTGCCTCGCTTGTTTATTGCCTTGCGTTGCGGCCCTTTTGGCGGATCTATGGAGTGCTACCTCAGGCTTCCCAAAGGCCTGCGCATGGCTTGAATAAGGCTAGCTTTGTAAGAGTGTTTTGTCGGAGAGTAGGTACTCATCACGCGCACCGATGGCGACGATTTTCCGCCCTACGGCTGCCCCTCTTTTGCGCGCTCTGGCTGATGGATCTGCCGAGTGGCAGGCTATGTTTGGGCTATCACTGAAAAGGCTCCGGAAATCTGGTCACTAGCTGCGCAAGGGGCCGGAAGCTTGAGCGCAGGATCTCGCCTCCAGAATTGGCTCTATGCGCCGCAGGGTATACTATTGCGCTTTATCCGAAGCGGGCGCTTCGTGCCCGTGAGGCTTGCGGTTCCCTGCAAAATGGCGTCTGTCTTCGGCAGCGACAGGGGAGGGCTGTTATGCCGGATATGGGGCTTTTGCTGGCGATGCTGGCATTGCTGATGGTAATCGGGGCTTTTGCGGGGCTGCTTGCCGGGCTTCTGGGGGTCGGGGGTGGCATCGTGTTGGTGTTCGCGTTTTTCTACGCGTTTCAGACCTTGGGGTTTGACGGGCCGCAATTGATGCAGGTTTGCTTGGCGACGTCGCTGGCGACAATCATCGTGACCTCGCTGCGCTCGCTTCATTCGCACAACAAGAAGGGTGCGGTGGATTGGGATATCCTGAAGGGCTGGGCGATCGGCATCGGGATCGGCGCGCTGGTGGGCGTGTTCGTGGCCGCGAGCCTGAAATCGGTCACCTTGCAGGCGATCTTCGGGTGCTTGGGGCTGGTGATTGGCTTCTACCTTGGGTTCGGGAAGTCGGAATGGCGGATTTCGGACAAGATGCCGACAGGTATGACGCGGGTGATCCTGTCGCCGCTCCTTGGCTTCTTGTCGGTGCTGATGGGGATCGGCGGCGGAAGCTTTGGCGTGCCGCTGATGAGCCTTTACAACACGCCCATCCATCGCGCGGTGGCAACGGCTTCGGGTTTCGGCGTGCTGATCGCGGTGCCGTCGGTGCTGGGCTTCCTGACGCTCGATATCGAAGGCGCGCCGCCCTATACGCTGGGCGCGGTGAACCTTGTGGCCTTCGTCGTGATCGTGGCTATGACGCTGATCACGACGCCTTACGGGGTGAAGCTGGCGCATGCGATGGATCCGAAGCCGTTGAAACGGGTTTTCGCGGTGTTCCTGACCATCGTGGCGTTGAACATGCTGCGGAAGGCCTTGGGCTTTTGAGCTGATTATTCGCGCATTCGCGATAGAGGCGGCATTGATTGGAGACTGTTTCTGAATTGGAAACAGTTGCCTTTTGTGTTCTTGGCTCCACTCAATAAACCAACGTTTCTTGAACTATCCTTTGGGATTGAATTGTCTAAGGTCTGTTATGTTTGGTCTGGTTGCTCTGCTCGCTTTGATGGGCGCGGGGATAATCGCGAGTTTCGCGGGCAGCCTTGCGGATCGGCTGGCGGAAGAGGCTGGAACGGAAATCGACGGCACCGTGGGCGATGACACGATCGCGGGCAGTGATGGGCGGGAGTTCATCCAGGGATTTGCGGGCAATGATGTGATCTCGGGCCTCAACGGGGAAGACCTGCTGGTGGGTGGTGAAGGAAATAAGTTCATCAAGGGCGGCGGCGGGGCCGATAGCCTGTGGGGCGAAGCGGGCGACGACACGCTGCGCGGCAATGACGGCAACTATTTCCTCGATGGCGGGGCGGGGGCAGCGGCTGGAGAGCAGGTGGTTGCGGTCAATGGATAGGTGGCGGTGATCCTAAGGGACGTCAGTGGCGCGGGGATTACATCGGACGATGTGATCGCCGTGACGTTCGATAGTTTTGTATAGGGGGCCAGAATGTTTTTGTTGTTCGTATTGCCTGCGCTGGCGGGTGTGGCTTTGCTGGGCATGGTGTTTGATTGGCTCGATTTCGGCTCTGATGACGGGCCGGAGGGTGTGGAGCTGACCGGAACCGAGGGGGCGGATAGCCTAGCGGGGATGGAGGGGCCCAAAATGATCTCGGGCCTCAGCGGCGCGGATACGCTGGAAGGCATGGCGGGCGACGACACCATTCTGGGCGGGGCTGGCAAAGACCTCATCGAGGGCGGAGCGGGCAATGACAGCCTTTCAGGCCTAAAAGGCGACGATACGCTGGCCGGGCAGGCGGGCGATGACCGTTTGAACGGCGGCGAGGGCGACGATGATATCTATGGCGGCACCGGCGATAACACGGTGTTCGGCAATGATGGCTATGACATCATCGCTGGTTGGGATGGCGCGGACTCGCTGGTGGGCGGTGCGGGCACCGATTTCATTCTGGGCGGCGCGGGCGCGGATACGCTTCTGGGCGATGCCGGGCATGACGTGCTTTCCGGAACGCTCGCGGTGACGTTGGAGGCTTTCGCGAAGGACACCGATACAACGGTTGACAAGATGCATGGTGGTGCGGGCAAAGATACGTTCTTCGTCAATTCAGGCGATATTGCTTGCGGCGATTACGACGCGGATACGTTTGACGTGCTGGTCCGCGAGGATGGCGCGGCAGTGTCTTACCTCATCGATTTTGATCCGGCGGAGGACGAGGTCGTGGCGGTATTGCCGGAGGGCTATGCGGGCGCGGGCGAGGTGACGATCGAGGATATCGCTACCGGGATCGAGGGCGCTGGCATGGTGATCGTCGTGGACGGGAACCCGGTAGCGGCCCTGCGGCTTAGGGTGGTGGTGACGCCGGATCAAGTGACGTTGCTGCAGGCCTGAGGCGCTTGAACTCGGGCCTTTTGCTGGGCAGGCTCCACGCGAAAGCGGGGGCTGCCTGATGGCATTAAGCGACGACGGATTCCAGATATTCGAACCCACGGCAGAGGGCTGGGATTGGGCCGCGGCCGCGGCTCTTTCGGCGCGCGCTGTGCTGGCGGACAAGCGGGATAAGCCGGGGCAGGTGCGCAATGGCGGGACGTGGTTTGTTGGCGTCGATGCCTTGCCGAATGCGCTCGATGGCTCGGTGAGGGGTGTGGCTTTGCCGTGGGGCCAAGAGGTGGATTGGGCGGGGGCGTGGCATAGGGCGCAGCTTTCGGTCGTTTTTCCGGGCTATCCGCAGCAAGATGAGGGCGAGAGCGACGCGGCGCATCGGTTCCGGCGGGTGCGGGCGGCGGCGCATGTGGACGGGTTGCACGGGGAGGGGCCGGAGAAGCGACGGTTCCTGCGCGAGCCGCATGCCTTCATTCTGGGGCTGCCGTTGGACGGGTGCCGGGCCGCGCCGCTGGTGGTCTGGCCGGGGAGCCATTTGATCATGGGCGAAGCTTTAGGCGCGGCCTTAGCTGGGCGGGATCCGGCGGAGGTCGATCTGACGGAGGTTTATGGTGCGGCGAGGAAACGGGTGTTCGAGGCCTGCGAGCCTCTGCCTCTGCGCGCGGAGCCGGGTGGGGCGGTGCTGCTGCATCGCCATCTCTTGCATGGGGTGATGGCGTGGGATGAAAGGGATGCAGGGGGCAGTGCAGAGCGGGCGGTGGCCTATTTCCGCCCGTTGCTTCGGGAGTTGCGCGACTGGGCCTGAGACCTGTGCTGGCGGAGAGTGCCGGGGCGCTGCCCTGGACCCCGGGATATTTAGAAAAGCGAAATTATGGGCGCGGGGCGGCCGGATTAGTCCGGGTTGCCCATGCGCGCGGCGCGACCGCCGCGGCGCCCCGAGGGAGCGGCGCTGCGAGAGGGGAGCGCGGCCATGACGGTGCTGCGTTCCTCATGGGTCATGCGGGACCAGCGGCCGATTTCGTCGATCGAGCGATTGCAGCCGATGCAGAGGCGGCTTTCGGGATGGACCACGCAGACCTTGACGCAGGGGCTTTCGATTTCGGCGCGTTTCCAGATCGCGTCGGTATTCTCGGTATGCGTCATGATGAGCCTTTGAGAAAGGAGAGCCTGTCGAGCAACCCTTGCAGGATATAGGCAGCGGCGACGTTATCTATGACCTCGGCGCGACGTTTTCGAGACATATCCGCCTCGATGAGCACGCGTTCGGCGGCGACGGTGGAGAGGCGCTCGTCCCAGAAGCCGATGGGGAGGGGGGTGAGTTTCTCGAAATTGCGGGCGAAAGCGCGGGTGGATTGGGCGCGGGGGCCTTCGGTGCCGTCCATGTTGAGGGGGAGGCCCAAGACGATACCGCTGACGTTGCGATCCTTTATGAGGGTGAGGAGGCGCTGGGCGTCTTCGGTGAATTTCACGCGTTTGACGGTTTCGACGGGGGTGGCCACGGAGCGGAGGCTATCGGAGAGGGCGACGCCGATGGTTTTGGTGCCCAAGTCTAGCCCCATGAGGGCGCCGACTTGGGGGAGGGCTGCGGCGAACTCGGGGGCGGTGGCGAGGATCATTCGCCGAGCCCTGCTTGGCGCGCGGCGGCGTTGACGGTTTCGAGCGCCTCGGGTTGGGCGGCGAATTTGGTGCGGGCCTCGGCGAGGATGGCGGTGGCGCGTTCGGTGTCGCCAAGAACGCCCAGAGCGCCGATGAGGCGGGCCCATTCTTCGGGCGTGCCGCCCTCGGTGGCGAGGCGATCCGAGAGGCGTTCGACCATGCCACGGATCATCTGCTGGCGGTCGGCTTCGGACATTTGCGCGGCATTCTTCATGTCTTCGCCCGTGGGGCCGGGGAGGCCTGCGGCGGGGGCTTCCGGCGGGAGGGTGAAGTGGACGCCGGCGCGGAAGGCCATTTCCTCGATCTGCTGGCGGATGGGCGCGATCCAGGGCGCGTCGGCGGGGCCGTCTTTCAACTGGGTTTCCCAAATGCGGAAGGCGCGATCGGGGCGGCCAGTTTGCGACAGCATGAGCGCGTAATAGTAGCGGGCGGGGCCGTTTTTATCGTCGCGCGTGAGGGCGGCGGCGAGGGCGGCTTCGGCTTCGGGGCTGACATAGCCTCCTGCGGCGAGGATCAGGAGATCGGCATAATCGGCGTAATCCTGTGCGGAGGCTTCGTCGCCCTTGATGGCGAGGATGCGGCTTTGCGCGGTGTAGGCGGCTTTGAAATTGCCCAAGGCGGCCTCGTTGCGCGCCAGAAGCACATGGCCTTGCAGATCGTCGGGGCGTTTGGTGACGGCGTCGCGGAGGCGCTCCATCAGGGTGACGAAATTCGGATCGGCGGCGGGCAGGTCGAGCGGGGGTGTCTGGGCCTCGGCTTCGGCTTGCGCGGGGCGGGTGCGGCGGACTTCCTCGGCTTTCGCGAGGCGGTCTTTGAGCGCGAGATCACCGTAAGGCTGGAGGGTTTCGCCATCATAGGCACCAAGGCGGGTATAGAGCGCGAAGGCGCCGCCGACGAGGATGAGGGCCGAGAGCACGATCATCGCGGTGACGGGGCCCTTGGCGGCAGGGGAGGTGGCGCTCGACTTGAGGGCGGCATCGGCGGCGAGGATGCGGCGGGCGACTTCGGCACGCATGCGTTCGGCTTCCTCGGGCGCGATGATGCCACGGGCGGTGTCGCGTTCGATCTCTTTCAACTGGTCGCGGTAGACGCGGAGGTCATAGGCGGCGGGAGGTTCGCCGGTGTCGCGGCCGTGCAAGGCGGCGCGGGCCAGAATGGTGGCGACCGCGAGCGTGAGTGCGGCAGTGATGATCCAGAAAGTCATGGCGTCTCCCATCGTTGCGCCTGATGTAGTCTGTGACGGGGCGCGGCAAAAGGGCCAAATCGACGCGTTTTCGGCGCATGTCGCAAATATGCCGGAAGCGACGTTTGCGGGCGGGGCTGGACAGCGCTGCTGGTCCAGTTATCTCCGCGAGGAAGACCCGGATTCGACGGGCGGTTATGCAAGGGATCAGGACGCGATGAAGCGCTATTCCGTTTTTGCCGTGGCGCGCGAGGCAGCACGCTATCACACTGGCTGGGAAAAGGCTTGGAAAAGCCCGGAGCCCAAGAAGAAGTATGATGTGATCATCATCGGGGCGGGCGGCCATGGTTTGGCGACGGCTTATTACCTCGGCAAGAACTTCGGGATCACCAATGTGGCGATCATCGAGAAGGGGTGGCTCGGCGGTGGCAACACGGGCCGGAACACGACCATCATCCGCTCGAACTACCTGCAGGACAGCTCGGCCGCGATCTACGAGAAGGCGCGCTCGCTTTACGAGACGATGTCTCAGGATCTGAACTACAACGTGATGTTCTCGCCGCGCGGTGTGATGATGCTGGCGCAGACCCAGCACGAGATCCGTGGCTACCAGCGCACCGCCCATGCCAACCAGCTGCAGGGTGTGGAGACGCGTTTCATCGGGCCGGACGAGGTGAAGAAGCTCGTGCCGATCATCAATATCCACGGGCCGCGCTATCCGGTTCTGGGCGCGCTCTGGCAGCCGCGTGGCGGCACGGCGCGCCATGACGCGGTGGCGTGGGGCTATGCGCGGGCCTGCTCGGATATGGGCATGCACGTGATCCAGAAATGCGAAGTGACGGGCATCCGCACCGAGGGCGGTAAGGTTGTGGGCGTCGACACTACCAAGGGTGCGATCGATTGCGACAAGCTCGGGATGGTGACGGCGGGCCATATCGGCACCAACGCCAAGATGGCGGGCTTCCGGTTGCCGATTGAATCGCTGGCGCTTCAGGCGCTGGTCTCCGAGCCGATCAAGCCCTGCATGGATGTGGTCGTGATGGCGAACACGGTGCATGGCTACATGTCGCAATCCGACAAGGGCGAGATGGTGATCGGTGGCGGCACCGACGGGTTCAACAACTACACGCAGCGCGGCTCGTTCCATCACATCGAGGAAACGGTGCGGGCGCTGGTGGAAACCTTCCCGATGATCTCGCGCTTGAAATTGGCGCAGTGCCGGGCGGATGGCAAATGTAGTGGCTGTCGTGCTCGCGCTGGCGCTGCCGCGCCCGGGCGTCGCCGAAACCGACGCCGAAGGCGATGCCGGCTCGCTGCCGCCGCGCTACATGGCTGCCGAGGTGGAGGTCGGCGACAGCAACGTCACCGGGCAGCGCGTCGCGCCGCTGCAGGTTGGCCGCCTGAACCTGCGC
>JALQUU010000045.1 GCA_023260655.1 Paracoccaceae bacterium
GCCCAGCGCGGTATCCTCGGCATAGTCCTTGCGCAGCGCGTTGAGATCGCGCTTCAGCCGCGTGCGCTGGCGGGCCGGGCTGTCGAGCAGCTTCTGCAACTCCTCCTGCTCGGCAACCAGCGCATCGCGCTCCTTGCGCAGTTCCATTTCCTCAAGCTTGCGCAGGCTGCGCAGGCGCATGTTGAGGATGGCTTCGGCCTGCACTTCGGTCAGCTCACCCTCGCCCTTGGCGGGCAGGGGCGAGACGTAATCCTTCTCATTCGTCGCCCGCACATGGCTCTTGCCCCAGTCTTCGGCCATGAGGGCCTCTTTGGGGGCGTCGTCGTAGCGGATGATGTCGATCACGCGGTCGAGGTTCAGGAAGGCGATGATCAGGCCTTCGAGCACTTCGAGGCGGTGGTCGATCTTCTCCATCCGGTGGCGCGAGCGGCGCAGAAGCACCTCGCGGCGGTGATCGAGGAAGGCGCGCAGCACTTCCTTCAGCGAGCAGACTTTCGGCGTCAGCCCATCGATCAGCATGTTCATGTTGAGCGAGAAGCGGATTTCCAGATCAGAATTGCGGAAGAGCATGCCCATAAGCATGTCGGGCTCCACCGTGCGGGCGCGCGGTTCGAGCACGATGCGCACATCCTCGGCGCTTTCATCGCGCACATCGGCGAGGGCGGGCACTTTCTTGGTCTGGATGACTTCGGCGAGGCGCTCGATCAGCTTCGATTTCTGCACCTGATAGGGGATTTCCGTGACCACGATCTGCCACTGGCCTCGGCCCAGATCCTCGACCTCCCATTTCGCCCGGAGCCGGAAAGACCCGCGCCCTGTGCGATAGGTTTCGGCAATGCTTTCAGGCGGTTCGACAATCACGCCGCCCGTCGGGAAATCGGGGCCAGGCACGTATTGCAGAAGCGTTTCGTCGCGCGCGTCGGGGGATTTGATGAGATGCAGGCAGGCCGCCACCAGCTCGTCGAGGTTATGCGGCGGAATATTCGTGGCCATCCCCACGGCAATCCCCGAGGAGCCGTTGGCCAGAAGGTTCGGGAAGGCCGCCGGCAGCACGACAGGTTCGCGCAGCGTGCCATCATAGTTGGGACGGAAATCGACAGAATCCTCGTCGAGACCCACGAGAAGCGCTTCGGCGGCGGCAGTGAGGCGAGCTTCGGTGTAACGCGAGGCGGCGGGGTTATCGCCGTCGATATTGCCGAAGTTGCCTTGGCCGTCGACCAGCGGGTAGCGGACGTTGAAATCCTGCGCGAGGCGGGCCATCGCGTCATAGATCGCTGCATCGCCATGCGGGTGGTAGTTGCCCATCACGTCGCCGGAAATCTTCGCCGATTTCCGGAAACCCCCGCTGGAGGCCAGTCGCAATTCCCGCATCGCATACAGAATGCGGCGGTGGACCGGCTTCATCCCGTCGCGGGCATCCGGCAGGGCGCGGTGCATGATCGTCGAGAGCGCATAGGTCAGGTAGCGCTCGCCAATCGCGCGGCGGAGGGGTTCGGAGACCAGCGACGGCAGGCCCGCTTCTTCATCGAAAAGATCGCTCATGGCAGGGGTGATAGTGGCTCCCAGCGTACCGAGCAAGAGGTGGCAAAAAATCGGGAACCCGATCGGCGGTTGAGGCGCTGATGCAACAGGGAAAGCAAGTCGGGTTTTCCCCGCTGCCATTACCTACCGAATCGGATATAATACTATCCGTCTGCTACTGTTGCCGAGTGCTCTGGGGGGCCGCCGATGAAACTTTACGTCCCGGCGACGTTCGCTTTTCTTTTTGTTGCCTTTTACCAGCTTTCCGGCGGAAGCGATTACGCGCCGCGCGACGGCTCGCTTCAGGCAGAAGCGCAAAAGCAGCGTGAAACACGAGTGGCCGAAGCGAGAACCGTCGCAACGCCCGTTGCCTCCACGAAAAACCGCGCTGAGGCCGGAGAAGCTGTTGTGACACGCGCTTCGCTGGATCTGAACACGATCGCCACAAGCGCACCGGCCAAGGCAGAGGTGGCAGAGCTTCCCAAAGTGCAACCGATCGCGCGGGTGACATTGCTGACCGATCCTGTCGCAGCCCCCGTGACCGTGCGTGCACGCCCCGAAATGGCGCCGAAAGCGAAAGATGTCCGCACGATCCTGAAATCGCGTGTGAATATGCGGATGGGGCCGGGCACATTTTTCAACGTGCTGACCAAGGTGGATCAGGGCATGGAAGTGGAAGTGCTGCAAGAGCCGGGCAATGGCTGGATGAAGCTGCGCATCGTCGAAACCGGCAAATTGGGCTGGATGTCGGCAAGCCTTGTGAGCGCTGCTGCGAACTGATTGCAAAGCACGCCGAAACTGGCCATTGAGAGCGCATGAAACGCTCCATTCTCATCACGGGATGCTCCTCGGGCATCGGATATGACGCCGCGCATGGCATGCGGGCCGCAGGCTGGCGCGTGTTTGCCGCCTGCCGCCGCGACGAAGACTGCGCGCGCCTCAAGGCGGAAGGCTTCGAGAGCCCGCGCATAGACTATTCCGATGAAGCAAGCCTCGAATCCGGACTGGCCGAAGTGCTGACGGCCACCGGCGGCACGCTTGACGCGCTTTTCAACAACGGGGCCTATGCCTGCCCCGGCGCTGCGGAAGACCTGCCGCGCGGTGCCTTGCGCGAGATTTTCGAAGCCAATGTGTTCGGTTGGCACGACCTGACCCGCCGCGTGATCCCCGTGATGCGCGCCCAAGGGCACGGGCGGATTGTGAACTGTTCCTCGGTTCTGGGCCTCGTCGCGGCGCCGTGGCGGGCGGCTTACGTATCCACGAAATACGCGCTGGAAGGCCTGACCGACACGCTCCGCATCGAGATGCGCGACACGCCGATCAAGGTGATCCTGATCGAGCCGGGGCCGGTGACGAGCAAAATCCGGATGAATTCGATCGCGCATTTCGAGAAATGGATCGACTGGAAAAACAGCCCGCGCCGCGCCCAATACGAGGCGAGCCTCTTGAAACGGCTCTATGAATCGCGCGGGCCAGACAAGTTCGAACTGCCCCCTTCGGCCGTGACCGCGAAGCTTCTCCGTGCTTTGACGGCGTCAAATCCGGCCCCGCGCTATTACGTCACCACCCCCACCTACCTGATGGGCGCGCTCCGCCGTATTCTACCCAGCCGCGCCCTCGACTGGCTGATCGCGAAAGGTTGAGGCGTTTTAGCTGTTCGCTTTTCGCGCCCCCTGCCCTACATCTGCCCCGAAATCCGGACGAAGGGACTCAAAGATGAAAGACGATCCGCTGTTCTACGTGGTCGCTGCCGCCTGCTTCGCCGTTGTCGTGATCCTGATGATCGGCATCGGTGGCTTCGCCAAAGGCGGAGACTTCAACCGCAAACACGCCAACAAGATCATGCGCTGGCGGATCGGGGCGCAATTTATTGCGGTCCTCTTGATCCTGCTGTTCGTCTGGCTGCGCAAGGGAGGATAAGCCATGGTCGTTCTCAATAAGATCTACACGCGTACAGGCGATGATGGCGACACCGCGCTCGGCAATGGCGCGCGCGTGGCCAAGCACTCGCTGCGCGTCACCTCCTATGGCACAGTGGACGAAACCAACGCCACCCTCGGCCTCGCCCGCCTACATGCCGAAGGCGAGATGGATGCCGCCCTCGCCCGCATCCAGAACGACCTCTTCGACCTCGGCGCCGATCTGTGCCGGCCGGAGATGGAGAAAGACAAAGAAGCGGAATACCCGCCCCTCCGCGTCGCCCAATCCCAAGTTGACCGTCTGGAAGTCGAAATCGACGCGATGAACGCGAACCTCCAGCCGCTGCGCAGCTTCATCCTGCCGGGCGGCTCACCTCTCGCAGCCGCACTACACCTCTGCCGCACCGTCTCCCGCCGCGCTGAACGCCTCACCGTCGAGCTTGCCACGATGGAAGAAGTAAACCCGGCCGCCGTCAAATATCTGAACCGCCTCTCGGACTGGTTCTTCGTCGCGGCACGCGTGGCGAATGAAAACGGTGCACAAGACGTTCTCTGGGTTCCCGGCGCGAACCGCTGAAAAGAACGTGAGGGGGCGCTGCCCCCTCTGCCTTCGGCATTCACCCCCGGGATATTTCTGAAAGCGAGAGAATTCATTCTTGCTTTCCCCAAATATCCCCGCCGGAGGCAATCCGAGACGGCGGCTCTGGCCGACGTCGAGACAAACGGCGCAGCGCAGCCGCACAAATTTGGTCCTAATCGGAAAAACGCGGCGTCCTTGCACCATGACGCGACGATTTTGGTCTGTTGCAGGCCTGCGCAAGATTATATCAACGCCGGGGAACCGGAGGAGTCGTTCGCGGCGCCTCGTGAAACTTGTCTAGGGAGACCACGCCAATGAAGGTGCTCGTGCCTGTGAAGCGCGTGATCGACTACAACGTGAAAGTCCGTGTGAAAGCGGATGGATCGGGTGTCGATCTTGCGAACGTGAAGATGTCGATGAACCCCTTCGACGAGATTGCCGTCGAAGAGGCGATCCGTCTGAAGGAAAAGGGCGTCGTTTCGGAAATCGTTGTGGTTTCCATCGGTGTGAAGCAGGCGCAAGAGACCCTGCGAACCGCGCTCGCGATGGGTGCGGATCGTGCGATCATCGTGGAAGCGTCGGATGACGTGCACAAGGACATCGAGCCGCTCGCGGTTGCGAAGATCCTTGCGGCTGTCGTGAAAGAAGAGGGCGCAGAGCTTGTCATCGCGGGCAAGCAGGCCATCGACAACGACATGAACGCAACTGGCCAGATGCTGTCGGCCCTTCTGGGTTGGAGCCAAGCCGCGTTTGCGTCGGAAGTGGCGATCGAGGGTGGCAACGCCGTTGTGACCCGTGAGGTCGACGGTGGTTTGCAGACGATCAAGGTGAAGATGCCCGCCATCATCACCGCTGACCTGCGTTTGAACGAGCCGCGTTATGCATCGCTGCCGAACATCATGAAGGCGAAGAAGAAGCCTTTGGACGAGAAGACGGCTGCGGATTACGGCGTTGATGTCACCCCGCGTCTCACTGTTGTGAAGACGACGGAGCCGGCAGCGCGTGCAGCGGGCATCAAGGTGGGCTCGGTAGACGAGCTTGTGGCGAAACTGAAAGAAGCGGGGGCGATCTGATGGCTGTTCTCCTGATTGCAGAAGTGACCGACGGCGCATTGGGCGTTGATTCCACCGCGAAAGCTGTGACCGCCGCGAAGGCGCTTGGTGATGTGACCGTGCTCTGCGTGGGCGCTTCGGCCAAGGGCGCTGCGGATGAGGCTGCGAAGATCGCAGGCGTTTCCAAGGTTCTCGTTGCGGAAGACGCGCTTTACGGCAAGCGTCTGGCAGAGCCGGTTGCAGCGCTCGTTGCGGGCCTTGCTTCGGGTTATAGCCACATCGTGGCACCGGGCACGACCGATGCGAAAAACATCCTGCCGCGCGTGGCTGCTCTTCTCGACGTGATGATCCTTTCGGACGTTACCGCCGTGATCGATGCCGACACGTTCGAGCGCCCGATCTATGCGGGTAACGCGATCCAGACCGTGAAATCGGCCGATAACGTGAAGGTTATGACTGTGCGGACCGCGTCGTTCGACGCAGCGCCCATGGGCGGCTCGGCCTCGGTGGAAGCCGTGGCAGCGGGCGCGAACCCCGGCCTTTCGGAATGGGTGGAAGACAAGGTTGCGGCTTCGGACCGTCCGGAACTCACCTCGGCTGGCATCGTTGTGTCGGGTGGCCGTGGCGTTGGTTCGAAAGACGACTTCGCGATCATCGAAACGCTCGCCGACAAGCTCGGCGCGGCTGTTGGTGCCTCGCGTGCGGCTGTTGACTCGGGCTATGCTCCGAACGACTGGCAGGTTGGCCAGACCGGAAAGGTCGTGGCGCCGAACCTCTATGTTGCTGTCGGTATCTCGGGCGCGATCCAGCACCTCGCTGGTATGAAGGACTCGAAGATCATCGTCGCGATCAACAAGGACGAAGAAGCCCCGATCTTCCAGGTTGCGGACTTCGGCCTCGTAGCGGACCTCTTCACGGCTGTTCCGGAACTCGCTGGCAAGCTCTGAGCTTAAGCCTTTGAAATCGAACGCCCGCCCGGTTCTGCCGTGGCGGGCGTTCTGTTTTCTTGCCTAGAGCAGTGCAGCCAACTGTTCGGCGGCTTCCTGATGCGCAAGGGGGCCGGGAAGGCCAAAGGTGGCCGGGGCTTCGATCGGGGAATAGACCATCCCTTCTGCGCCCAATGCGCGTGCCTTGGCGCTGATGCGGATAGTGAGCGAGGCTTTGGCTAGGGCAGCGGCCTCGGTGAAAAGGGTCTTATCCACACCCCACGGATCGCCGCTGATCTCCATCGCCTCTTGCTTGTCCAACGGCGGATGCGGTGCGAACCACATCACCGCCGTGCCGCCCGTGGCGGCTGAAACCAGCGTTTTGAGGCGGGAGAGCCAGACGGCGCGGAGGTCGCGGACCAGAGCGGAGAACCGTTCGGGCGCGCGGGCTTGCAGGGCACCGACCAGATGGCGCGTGAAGTTGAATTCGGTGAAATCCACTTCGCGGAACACCTCGCGCATCAGGACTGTCTGGCCGATGACGCGGTCATTCCGGCGGGGATGCACGGTGTAATAGCGGTTGGAATGGCATTGCAGGCCGGGCACTTGCAGGATCGTCATCTCGGCGCGGCGGACCATGTCCATCACCCAAGGGTCTGTCAGATTGGCATCCCAGCCTGTATTGGGCAGGCCGAGGTTCAAGACGCGCCGCCCGGTCCGGCGTTCGAGCAGCGCGGGATAGGGGGTTTCGATAAACCGCCCGAAGGTTTCTGCCCCTCCGAGGCAGAGCACGAAATCATCCGGTATGGGCCGCTTCGGGCCGCGGAAGGCCAACCGAGACCGGCCGTAATGGCAATATTCATAGTCGAGCGCACGCGCGCCCGTCCTTTCGTAGGTCATCTCACCCACTCCAATTTTTCTCACCCGCTGCAAAACTGCCGCAAGGTTCTTGACGAATTGCTAAAGGCGCAATTTGAACGATCTGCCGGATCATCGGACTGCCCTTTGCCGCAATGCCTTGCGGTGGCGGGGCGCATGGACATATGGTCAGGCGAGAAGCGAGGGAGCGGGGCATGGATATCCGGACGGTGGGCGTTGTGGGTGCGGGGCAGATGGGCAACGGGATTGCCCATGTGATGGCGCAGGCGGGATTTGACGTAATCCTCAATGATATCAATGCAGAAGCCCTTGAGCGCGCCGTGGCGACCATCGACAAGAACATGGAGCGGCAGGTTTCGCGCGGGAAGTTGGCGGCCGAAGACAAGGCCGCTGCCATCGGGCGCATCCGCACGACGACAGAGTTGCCCTTGGTGGGGCAGAGCGATCTGGTGATCGAGTCCGCCACCGAGCGCGAAGAGATCAAGAACAAGATTTTCGAGAGCCTGACGCCGCATCTGGCGCCGCAAACGATTCTCACCTCGAACACCTCGTCGATCTCGATCACGCGACTGGCAAGCCGGACCGACCGCCCAGAGCGGTTCATGGGCTTCCACTTCATGAACCCCGTGCCGGTGATGCAGCTTGTGGAACTGATCCGCGGGATCGCGACCGACCAGCCCACTTATGAAGCCTGCCTTCGCGTGGTGGAGCGGCTCGGCAAGACGGCGGCGAGTGCGGAAGATTATCCGGCCTTCATTGTGAACCGCATTCTGATCCCGATGATCAACGAGGCGGTTTATGCGCTTTATGAAGGCGTGGGGAATGTGCGCTCGATCGATCAGGCGATGAAGCTGGGGGCGAACCATCCAATGGGACCGTTGGAACTGGCAGATTTCATCGGTTTGGATACCTGCCTTGCGATCATGCATGTGCTGCACGAGGGCTTGGCGGATACGAAATACCGCCCCTGCCCGCTTTTGACGAAATACGTGGAAGCGGGATGGCTCGGGCGCAAAACGAAGCGCGGCTTCTACGATTATCGTGGCGAGGAGCCTGTGCCGACGCGCTGAGGCGGCTTAGTTTTCAGCGCGAGCGTGTGCTCGCGGAGCCACGCGAGGAAACCGCGCGGATCGGTTGCGAGGCGTTCCATTTGCTCGGCGGTCAGCGGCTCGCCCACCACAGGCTTTTGCGGCTTGTTCAGCGAATGCACGATTTCATGCAGCAGAAGGCCTTGGCGGAGCGTGGCCGAGAGCTTGTTGGCGATCTGGTACCAGCGCGAGTTCGAGCCAGGGAAGTAGATCGGCACGACGGTAGCACCGGAGCGGCGGATCATCTGGGCGGTGAAGACGTTCCACTCGGCCTCGATAGCCGGGCCGAAGAAGGTTTCCGACGAGGCCACGACGCCTGAAGGGAAGACCGACACGAGGCCCCCCGCTTTCAGATGCGCCATCGCCGTAGCCCGCATCTCAACGCTTTTGCGCTGGGCTTCGGGGTCATGCGGGAAGGGCACCGGAATGAGGTAGCTTGATGCGGTTTCGTCGATCCCTGTGAGGACGGAGCGTGTGAGAATGCGGAAATCGTCACGTACGCGGCCGATCAGATCCGCGAGGATCATGCCGTCGACAAGGCCATGCGGGTGGTTCGCGACCACGACCACAGGGCCGGTTTTGGGGATGCGGGCGATCTGGGATGCTGGCGTGGTGAGCGGAATACCCATCACATCGAGCGCGGCACGCCAGAACTCAATTCCGGTTGGAGAACCTTGGCGTTCGAATTTGCGGATCAGACGGATGATGGTGATCTTGCCCGTCAACCACTCCATAGTACGGATCAGGGTGCCTTGGAGCTTATTGTCGAAGGTATTGGCGTAGGAGAGACTGCGGCGATCATATTTCGCGTTGGCATGGGCTTCGCCGGAGGCCCCTGCGCCATTGATGAGTTCCGACTTATGCGAACTATCGACCAACCGTATTCACCGCCGCTTTATCGACGGCTTCGCGGGCCATCGATGATCTTTCAGATACCCTCGCCAAACCGGTCAGCCACCAGCGCTTCCAAAGCATTTGCAAGGGCTACGGCATCCGGTCCGGAGGTTTGAACCTCAATAGTTGTTCCCTTCGACGCTGCCAACATCAAAAGCCCCATGATGCTGTCCCCCGACGCGGAGGAACCGTCGCGGCTGACTTCGGCGCGGGCATCGAAGCCTTCCACCACTTCGACGAACTTCGCCGATGCGCGGGCGTGGAGGCCCTTTTCGTTGATGATACGGAGGGAACGGTGGATGGTCTCGGTCATAGGCGGTTATTCCGTGATCGTCTGGCTGTCGATGTACTTGCGGCCCGCATCCATGGCGGCGCGGACGGCATCGGCAACAGGCAGGTGGCGGCTTTTGGCAAGCTTGATGAGAAGCGGCAGGTTGGCACCGTAGAGGATGCGGCGGCCTTCGGGCAGGCAGGCGCGCATCGCGAGGTTAGAGGGGGAGCCGCCGAACATATCGGTGACCACAACAACCCCCTGCCCCTGATCCACGGCATCCGCGGCGCTACAGATTTCGCCCTGCTTCGCACCGCGGTCATGTTCGGCTTCGATGGAAATAGCCTGAATACCGGGCTGCTTGCCCACGACATGCTCAATGGCGGCCAGATATTCCTTGGCCAAACCTCCATGCGCGACGATGACGATGCCTAGCAACCGATCCGGCCCCCAATTCTAGTTGGTATGCGCAGTGGCCCCGGACAGGGTGCCATGGCGCTCGAGTTCTCGGTGTCTAATTGACACCTGCCAGCCTGCTTCCGCAAGGGCCTTGGCCATATGTTCCGTGATGGCAACCGAACGGTGTTGCCCGCCGGAACAGCCGATGCCGATGGCGAAGTGGGCTTTGCCTTCCGTGCGGTAGGCGGGAAGGAGCAGAAGGATCAACTCCTCGATGCGGCGCAGGAATTCGGGGGCGAGCGGGTCGCCCTTCACATGCTCGGCCACGCGCGGATCTCGGCCATTCAAGGCGCGCAATTCCGGCTGCCAGTAGGGGTTCCGCAGGAAGCGGACGTCGAAGACCATATCCATCCCGCGCGGCAGGCCGCGTTTGTAGGAGAAGGAGTTGATGGTCACCGCAAGATGGCGCTGGCCGTCGGGCGTGAAAAGGCGCTCGATTTCGGCACGCAGATCGTGCGGGCTCATGTCCGAGGTGTCGATCAGGATATCGGCGCGGGCGCGGATCGGGACCAGGAGATCAAGCTCGCGCGCGATACCCACTTCAGGGCTTTCCGCCGGGGCCAGCGGGTGGCGGCGGCGGGTTTCCGAGAAGCGGCGGATCAGGACTTCGCGGGAGCAAACGAGATAGAGCACTTCCGGCATGGTACCGGGAGGAGCTTCCAGATTGTCGATCATCTCGATCATCGCATTGGCGGAGAAGTCGCGGTTGCGGGGATCGAAACCGAGCGCCATGGGGCGGCCCGACACGGGCGCTGCGATCAGATGGGGGAAAAGCGAGAGCGGCAAGTTGTCGATGGCTTCGAAACCGATGTCTTCGAGCACATTCAGCGCGGTCGAGCGGCCAGCCCCGCTGGGGCCGGTGACTAGAACAAACCGCGGGAAACTCGCACTATTACCAGCAGGATCAGTCATGTGTCTCTTCACTCCGTCCTGACCGAAGATATTGCAAAATCGATGCCGCGAAATGGGGTTTCTCCACTTTGTGTAGCAAAGGGAGCGGGATATCGGCGTAGTGCACTGTCCGGACGGGGGGCAGGCGCTCCGTTTCGGTGTGATCCATGTCGATTGCAAGGGCGAGCGGTGTGGGCGGGGCGGGATCGGCGGCGAGGATGCCGATGAAGCGCGCTTCGATCCGGCCTTTGATCGGTTCGGGGCAAGAGGCGATCAACTGGCCGTTTTGCGGGGTGAGAATGGTGCGGTCATCGGCAACGAGGAGAGCGCCGCGCGCCATGAGTTCGAGCGCGAGTGCCGATTTGCCCGAACCCGACGCGCCACGGATCAGCACGGCTTTCCCGGCGAAAGCGACAGTGGAGGCGTGAACGGTTTCGGTGGCGTTGGGCATCGCTTAGATCGGCAGGCCGACGACGAAGCGGGCACCCAGCGGATCGGAGGAGATATCGGCATCGGTCGGGCGGATGTTTTCGGCCCAGATCACGCCGCCATGCGCCTCGACGATCTGCTTCGAGATCGAAAGGCCGAGGCCGGAGTTGTTGCCATACTGGCCAGCCGGGCGCTCGGAGTAGAAGCGCTTGAACACTTTGGTGAGTGCCTGTTCGGGGATGCCGGGGCCGGTATCCTCGACCACCACCAGCACGCGGTTCTCGCGGCGGCGCGCCCAGACGCGGATCGCGTCGCCATCTTCGCAGAAGGAAATCGCGTTGGTGATGAGGTTGACGAAGACCTGCGCGAGGCGGGCTTCCAAACCGTTCACAAGGACCGGATCCTTGGGCAGATCGGTGATGAAATCGATGCCTTGATCCTTGGCCTGCTTGCCGAGATATTCGCCCAAGTTACCGAGCATCTTCAGGAGATCGAAGGTTTCCTGCTCTTCTTTCACCAGTTCGCTATCGAGGCGGGAGGCGTTGGAAATATCGGAGACGAGACGATCAAGGCGGCGGACGTCATGCTCGATCACGTCGAGGAGTTTCTCGCGCTGGTCGTCGCGTTTGACGAGGCGGAGCGTGCCGACGGCCGAGCGCAAAGAGGCCAGCGGGTTCTTGATTTCATGCGCCACGTCAGCGGCGAATTGTTCATTGGAATCAATGCGATCATAGAGCGCCGAGACCATGCCGCGCAAAGCCCCCGAGAGCCTGCCGATTTCATCGGGGCGGGCGGTGAGATCGGGAATGCGGATGCGGCCCGAAGAGCCGCCCGATCCATCGCGCCCGCCGAGTTCGGCAGCCTCGGCGAGGTCAGAGATCGGGTTCGAGATGGTGGAGGCCAGAACGAGGCTGAGGCCGATGGAGACGAGCGTGGCGATGAGGAACATCTGCAGGACGCGCTCGCGCTCCATGCAGACAACTTGGTCGATTTCGCCCGAGGAGGACGAGAGCGCCACCACACCAACCGGCACATCGCCCTGCATGATCGCGGTGGCGACCGTGTGGGCGGTGGTGCCGTCGCTGAGGCGGGCGGTTTCGAGCTTTGCCTCCGAGCCCAAGGCCTTATCGACCAGCGCGCGGGCGGTGTCTTCGGTGGAGGCCATGTTATTGGGCGGGGTGCCCACGGGCATGATCTTGGAAAGGCCGGTCCAGATCGCGCCGAGGAAATCGAGGATCACGGTGCGGGGTTCGGACTTCTCGGCCGAAGAGGCGCGGCTGATGCCTTTGCCGATCCCCTGCCCGATCAGGGCCTTCTGGGTGTCGAAGACGAAAATATCGACGCCGGAGCGGAGATCGAGACCGTCAAGCGTGGCCTGAACGTCGAGCCCATCGCCCGCCGCCAGAGAAACCGGCGCACCCTTGGGAAGCTGGGCTTCGAGCACGTCGGCCACGAGTTCGGCTTCGGCCACCATGCTGTCGATGCGCTGGAGCACGTAGCTTTCGCGCGAGGAATTGAGGAAGAGCACCCCTGCGACGAGGATGTTCAGAGCGATCAGGTTGAACGTGATGATCTTCCGCGAGAGTGGCGAACGGCGCACGGAAAAAGAGGACCGCCGCTGGCGTCGCTCCCGCAATTCGAGGCCTACAGTGCTATCGGGGGCGACGAAATCATCGCCCAGCAGGACATCACCGTCGCCATGTACCGATCTGTCCCGCAGAGACATTCTGTCAACGAGTGCCATTTACTCTTCGTTATACCGGTAACCGATACCATAGAGAGTTTCGATTGCCGAGAAGTCGTCGTCGACACTGCGCATCTTTTTGCGCAGGCGCTTGATGTGGCTGTCGATCGTGCGGTCATCGACATAGACCTGATCGTCATAGGCCACGTCCATCAGCTGATCGCAGCTTTTCACGAAACCGGGGCGCTGCGCGAGGGCTTGCAGGAGGAGGAATTCGGTCACTGTGAGCGAAACTTCGAGGCCCTTCCACGTGACGGAATGGCGAAGCGGATCCATCCGCAACTCGCCGCGTTCGATCACCTTGGTTTCCTCAGTATCGCCCACGACATCGCCCGCCACCGCATCCTGACGGCGCAGAAGCGCGCGGATGCGTTCGACGAGAAGGCGCTGCGAGAACGGCTTTTTCACATAGCCGTCGGCACCCATGCGGAGGCCCAGAACTTCGTCGATCTCATCATCCTTGGAGGTGAGGAAGATCACCGGCATCGTGGTGCGCTGGCGCAGGCGCTGGAGCAGGTCCATCCCATCCATGCGCGGCATCTTGATGTCGAGAACAGCCATATCGGGGAGCTTCTTGTTGAAAGCATCCAGCGCGGTCTGGCCGTCATTATAGGTTTCAACCTCGAAGCCTTCAGCTTCGAGCGTCATGGCGACGGAGGTCAAAATGTTCCTGTCGTCGTCAACCAAAGCGATTTTCGGCATGGTTGGGTCCTTGTGCTGCTCGTTTTGCCACTATTCTTTTTTTCCAGTTACTATGCCTTCGATTAGGACCGTCAACAATCAAAAACGCGATTCGCAGGCCTGATCCGCGCCAAATTAAGGCCGAAATGCTGAAGACATGGCTAATTTGCCTCACATTCCGTTTCAACAACGTCACATCACATGCTATTCGCAGGGCGGATTCCGGCCTTGGTTGCGCTAACCTGTCACTGGTGGCGCTAACGCTGCAAAACCCGACTGTTATTTTCCGGAACCCTCATGTTATGAGGCCGCCAACGGGGCGCGTTGCTGCGCTTTCGGGGCGTCGTGATTTGGCGATGGAGCCGGCGCGATGTGCAAGTTTAGGACTGCCGCGCTGCGGCTTGAGGAGCATTGCATATGACATCTGGACGGGTGAACCCCAATTTCCGGCTCGAGGACCAAGGCATCTCGGGGCTGGGCCATGTCCATTACAACCTTCTGGAGCCGGCGCTGATCGAAGCCGCTCTGAAACGCAGCGAAGGCACTCTGGGCCAAGGCGGCACCTTCCTCGTGACCACCGGCAAGTTCACCGGTCGTTCGCCGAAGGACAAGCACGTGGTGAAAACCGCGAGCGTGACCGACACGATCTGGTGGGACAACAACCGCGCTATGTCGGAGCAGGGCTTCGATAACCTCTATGCCGATATGCTCGCGCATATGAAGGGCAAGGAATACTTCGTGCAGGATCTCATCGGCGGCGCTGACCCGACCTATGCGATCAACGTGCGTATGGTGACCGAGCTTGCTTGGCACAACCTCTTCATCCGCCACCTGCTCCGCCGCCCCGAGCGCGCGGCGCTCGACAGCTTCATCGCGGATTACACCGTCATCAACTGCCCGTCGTTCCAAGCGAACCCCGAGCGCCATGACTGCCGCACCGAAACGGTGATTGCGATGAACTTCGACACGAAGCTCATCCTCATCGGTGGTACCGAATACGCGGGCGAGAACAAGAAGTCGGTGTTCACGCTCCTGAACTACATCCTGCCGGAAAAAGGCGTGATGCCGATGCATTGCTCGGCCAACCATGCCATCGGCAATCCGGTGGACTCGGCTGTGTTCTTCGGCCTTTCCGGCACCGGCAAGACCACCCTTTCCGCAGACCCCTCGCGCACGCTCATCGGTGATGACGAGCACGGCTGGTCGGATCGTGGCACCTTCAATTTCGAAGGCGGCTGCTATGCCAAAACCATCAACCTCTCGGCTGAAGCAGAGCCCGAAATCTACGCGACCACCTCGCGGTTCGGCACTGTGATCGAGAACATGGTTTATGACGAGGAAACGCTGGTTCTCGACTTCCAGGATTCCTCGCTGACCGAGAACATGCGTTGCGCCTACCCGCTCGAAGCGATCTCGAACGCCTCGGACACCGCGATGGGCGGCCATCCGAAGAACGTGATCCTGCTGACCTGCGACGCTTACGGTGTTCTGCCGCCGATCTCGCGCCTGACGCCGGCGCAGGCGATGTATCACTTCCTCTCGGGCTTCACCTCGAAGACCCCGGGCACGGAACGCGGTGTTGTGGAACCGGAACCCACCTTCTCCACCTGCTTCGGCGCACCGTTCATGCCGCGCCGTCCGGAAGTCTACGGCAAGCTCCTGCAGGAAAAGATCGCCAAGTACGGCGCGACCTGCTGGCTCGTGAACACCGGCTGGACCGGTGGCGCGTTCGGCACCGGCAAGCGGATGCCGATCAAGGCGACTCGCGCGCTCCTGACCGCCGCACTCGACGGTTCGCTCAATGACGCGACCTTCCGCAAGGATGCGAACTTCGGCTTCGAAGTGCCGATTTCGGTGGCTGGTGTGGACGAGACGCTCCTCGACCCGCGCAAGACCTGGGCCGATGCCGCCGCTTACGATGCGCAGGCACAAAAGCTCGTGGGCATGTTCTCGAAGAACTTCGAGAAATACGTCCCCTATATCGACGAAGACGTGAAAGCGGCCGCCATCGGCTAAGCCACTCTTCTAGAATGACAAGGAACGCCCCGGCCGACAAAGCCGGGGCGTTTCCTGTTTTAAGCGGCAGAGGCCTCTTCGAGCGGCGAGTGCACGATGTAGCGCAAATCGTCGAGCGCGAGCCACACGAGGTTGCCGACGATGGGCTGGTTGCGCCCTTCCACATGCCACGACACGGCGAAGGGATCGCAGTGCATGTAGCCGATGCGCTCGGCCAGACCACGCCGCGCATTGCCGCGCGCCATCAGCCCCCAGAGGTAATCCGGCTGCCAGTGCATCGTGGCCGAGAGGAAGGCGAAGCGCGACAGGATGTCGACGATGCCACGACCCCGCAGCGCTGCGTCTTCCTTGATCCAGAACTCGCCATGGTAAAGCACGCGGCCAGAAATGCGCCGCGCCCCCGGACCGGGGTTATAGGCGGATTTCTCGAAGTCGATCGGCAGGCCTGCAGGCGGGTAATCGCGGTAATTGCGGCGCATGTGGTCGGCGAGCGATTGTTGCCCCAATTCGAGCAATCTCATCGCCTGCGTGTGCACCAACTCGCCCGCACAATTGTGTGCGGTGATCCAGAAAGCCCGCCCGTTGCGCAGCGCCTTATCGGGGTGGAAGGGGGCACCGACGGGCTGGAATGCGCGCTCATTCTCGATGAAACGCACATATTCTGCCATATCATCGCCCACTTGGATGGAAAGCTGCGCCTCATCGAGCATCCGCAGTGTGCGGCACATCAACTGGGCACCATCGTAGACGTCATGAATAGACATAGGAACATCCTCCTGCAGAAACCATGTTTCCATAGGATGAACAATTTCTCGTCCGGAGTTTCGCGCATTGATTGTGTTAATGACAAAATAACGCGCAAATAGTGTCCGCTATGTCAGTTTTCCTCGACTAGGTCCTCCGGCATGGAGCGGATGATCTCGGGATCCACCCCGTCTATGTTCAGTGAATAGCTTCGGATCACGAGCAGACCCAAAGCGAAGGTTTGATCGGCAAAACGGCACCCCATCAGCAGGCGCTTGAAGCTAAGAGGTTGAATAACCGCCTCTTCCCCGCGCAATGCCTTGGTGTGGATATGGTCGTAGCGCGGCCCGCCCGTGGCTTCGATTTCATCGTAGGGACGGTTCGCGATCCGGGCGAAGGTGCGCCCGCCGGGCATCTGGCCCAGTGGCAGGCCGATAGAGCTTTTTTCCCAACGCCAGCCAAACCACGTGGCGAATGCTGATTCGGGGCCGACCTCGGCGCAAATCCAGTCTTCCCCCACACGCCGGAAGAGCACCATATTGCGCCGGAGCGCCTGCATGGAGCGGTGCTCCAGATCCCCACCGGCTTCTGCCCATGCTTTGGCGCCGTGAATCAGCAGGTCGCATTCGGAGGTCCAGAGCGAGGCCATGGACTGTTGCTGCAGAAAGTAGGGGGAGGTTTCCAGCGGCGGATCGAGTCGAGCCCGTTGATCCGCTCGATAGACCCCGTGTACCAGCCTTGGGCGCGGGCAAGGATTTATTCGGCTTCCGGCAAAGCCCTTTTGCCCGCAGGCGTCAGAGCATACTGACGGTCGCGCAATTCGAAGAGAGGCGCGCCGCGCCGTTCTTCCAGAAGCTTGATATGGCGGCGCACGGTCTGACGCGTGGTTTGCAACCGCTCCACCGCATGCGAGAGATTGAGCGTATCCGCCAAGACAACGAAGGAGCGCAACATCTCTGCCAAGCCGGAAAAACCGGATCGGGCGAAAGGAGACCGAGATCGTCACTCGTCTCAGGAACTGCAGGCGAAGGCTCTACGTCGTCTCGCAAAACACTATCCAATGGCATATCAATCATACATCAATGGTAATTTCATATTACCTTAAGATGATCCGAAAAACCATCAGTGATCAATTGAAAAATGAATATATCGACGCGAATGGCTGGCTTCCCACAACCAAAACCAGACTTGGCGTGACGCCAGACGCATTATGTTTTATTTTCAATGCCTTATAAATTCTAGTCACAACCCAAAGATGGTAAATTCACATTACCCCCCTGTGTTATTCACGCGCCAAAATTGTAAACCTGTGAAGAATTGAACGGATTCGCAGATTCGCCATGCTCCCCATAGTTGCAGATTGAGGGAGTTTGGACATGTCACATCCAGTGGACGTTCACGTGGGCAAGAAGCTGAAGGAGCTGCGGCTACTGCGTGGGATGACGCAAACCGAAGTTGCGGATGGATTGGGGATCTCGTTCCAGCAAGTGCAGAAATACGAGTTGGGGCGGAACCGGATATCGGCCTCGAAACTCTTCGAGGTTTCGCAGATCCTCTCGGTCGATCCAGCCGTCTTCTTTGTCGGCCTTATGGATGGTTCCGCGCCTGCACCGGCAGCTGTGGATGACGAAAGCGCGCGGATCGCTTCGATGGTGGCGCGGATTGGCGATGCGCGTGTGCGCGCCCAGATCCGCTCCTTTATCGACAGCCTCTCCGAACCCGAGCGTAAGGCCAGCTGATTACATCAGCGCCCGCCGCACAAGGTTGAGCGCGACAATGAACAAAACGGCCAGCGTGGCTTTCCGGAAAGCGCGCTGGTCGATTCTATCGTGAAGCCGGGTTCCGATGGCCATGCCCAGAACCGCAGGTGCGATCAGGGCGAGGGAGAACGGCACCGTTTCCGCCTGCAACACGCCCGATGCGATGTGCGAGAAGATCAGCACAACCGCCCCTGCCCCGTAGATCACGCCCTGAATACGCATCTGTTCGGCCTTGGGCGTATCGAGCGCAGTGAGATACATCACCGTAGGCGGCCCCCATACGCCTGAGAACCCGCCCATAAATCCTGCGATCCCGCCCAGAGCCGATTCGATCAAGAGCCGCCCGCGCTCGGGCAGGCGCAATTGCCAGCCCATTAGCTGCAATGCAGAAAAAACCGAGACCGGCAGACCGATCATCAGCAGCAGGGTTTCTTGTGGCAGCACGCGAACGAGTTGCGAGGAAATCAC
>JALQUU010000046.1 GCA_023260655.1 Paracoccaceae bacterium
TCGGCGGTCGCAAATGTCGTTGGTACTGGCGTGGTCACAATCCCGATGATCAAGCGTGATGGATATCCGGCGCACAAAGCCGCCGCTATCGAGGCTGTTGCGAGTACGGGTGGACAGTTGATGCCGCCCGTGATGGGCGCTTCGGCCTTCCTCATGGCTGAATTTTTGGCTGTGCCTTATTCTTCGATCGTTCTTGCAGCATTGGTTCCCGCGCTTCTCTATTATGTCGCTCTGTTCATTCAGGCAGACCTTGAAGCAGCACGATTGGGTATCAAGCCGGTTTCGCCTGAAGATATTCCGGACCGTCGCGTCGTACTGAAAGGTGGCCATTTTGTTCTGGCTTTTGCCGTTCTGATCTATCTCTTGTTTTGGCAGAACTATAGGCCCGAACGTGCCGCTCTTTGGGCTTCCCTGGCACTGATCGCAACGGCATTGCTCATTGGATATCGAGGGCAACGGCCGAGCCTAAAGACAGTCTTTTCTTCGCTGGCCCGCACAGGGCATGGCGTTGTGGAGATCCTGCTTATTTCAGCTGCATCGGGAATTGTGATCGGAGTGCTCAATGTCACGGGGCTTAGCTTCAACCTGACCTATTCTCTGGTTCAAGTCGGCGGTGGCAGTGCGATCATCCTACTGTCTCTCAGCGCGATCATTTGCATCATCCTTGGCATGGGTCTTCCAACCTTGGGTGTCTATGTCTTGCTGGCAGCTCTTGTCGCCCCGGCATTGGTCAAGGTTGGGATCGAACCGATCGCTGCCCATCTCTATGTTCTTTATTTTGGTATGATGTCGATGATCACCCCGCCGATTGCATTGGCGGCGTTCGCGGCTGCATCGATCGCTAAAGCGCCTTCGATGGCGACAGGGTGGGCTGCGATGCGGTTCGGTTGGTCCGCCTATGTGATACCGGTACTTTTTGTCTTCTCGCCATCCCTGATCCTGATCGGCGCACCGACGGAGATTGCACTGGCTGTAGTGACCGCGATTATGGGTGTCTGGCTGGTATCCGCAGCCTTGGCCGGGTTCTTTTCCCGCAAGATGTCGACAGGAATGCGCCTGCTGTTCGCTTTGTTTGGCCTCTTGTCGCTCGTCCCTGCGGGAATGTTCGATGGCGCGATCTACTCGGATATTGTGGGCGTTATCGGCGGTATCGTGGCGATGGCCTTCGAGATCCGCTCTGCTCGCCGGGATGCGGAGGTTTCCACATGAGCACCGGCGTTGGCAGCGCTGAACGCGTCTTGCGGCTGCTTAATCTCTTCTCCGAGGCAAGACCTGAGTGGACCGTTGACGAAATGATGTGCGAACTGGATTACAGTCGCCCCACTCTCTACCGCTATGTCAAAGCCCTCAAGGAGATGGGTTTCTTGGCACCCAACGGACCACATGGCTGGGCGCTAGGGCCAAGAGTTGTCGAGATGGACTTTCTAATGCGGAAGTCCGACCGGTTGTTGAGCGAGGGCGCAGTCGCTTTGCAAGCTCTAGCCAAAGTGCATCCGGCGACAGCTTTGTTGGTGCGCTGGTATGGAAACAAACTTTTGTGCGTCGCAGCCGAAGTCTCTGCCCCCAATCCGCGGTCCAGCTATCCACGCGGACGCCCAATGCCGCTGGCCCGCGGGGCAATCTCGCGCGCAATTCTTGCCTATCTTCCGCGCCGGCAGATGTTGGAAAAGATCGCGGAGAACTTTGGGGAATTAAGCGCCGTCGGCCTGGGCCATAGCGTCGAGGAAATTGCCGATACACTGAAGCAGATGCGCAAGGGTGGTGCTTTGATCGCCCATGGCGAGGTGACGCCGGGAGTTGTCGGCGTCGCCGCCCCGGTATTCGACGACAGTACGACACCGGTCGCAGTGCTGTGCATGACCATTGATCGAGAGACTTTGGATGATGCCACGCTAGCACATGTCGCACGCGAAGTGTGGAACGCAGCGGAGCGTCTTACGGAAACCTTGAGCGAACAACGCGCCGAATTAGCACCGGCGGATCAATATCCCTTAGAAAAGATGGATGAGTCATGAAAAAGATCGACGTTTTCAACCATATCTGGCCGAAACCCTTTCATCAGGCATTGATCGCTCATGTCGGTGAAACCACCGACATCACCCGTCGCTCCGAGGCGGTGCCAATGATGACCAACTTGGACAGGCGGTTCGAGGTTATGGACATGTTCGGTGAAGACTATTGCCAGATCCTCTCTCTCGCATCACCGCCCTTCGAGAAATATGCCGATCCCGCCAAGTCTTTGGAACTCGCGAAGATCTCCTCGGACAGCATGGCCGACCTCTGCCAGTCCTATCCCGACCGCTTCCCCAGTTTCATCGGCACCGCTGTGATGAACAACCCGGATGCCGTGGTCGAAGAAGCGCGCCGCAACATCGAAGATCTCGGCGCCTGTGGCATGCAGATTTTCACTAACGTTGGCGGCAAGCCTCTGGACCTTCCTGAATTCGCGCCGTTTTTCGAGTATATGGCCTCGACAGGCAAAGCGGTATGGTTGCATCCGGCACGCGGCGCGAATTTCCCGGACTATCTGACCGAGTCCAAATCCGAATACGAAATCTGGTGGACCTTCGGCTGGCCTTACGAAACCTCGGCGGCGATGGCACGAATGGTCTTCTCGGGTCTTTTCGACAAGAACCCCGGACTAAAGGTTATAACGCACCACGCCGGTGGAATGGTGCCGTTCTTCGAGGGCCGGGTGGGGCCAGGATGGGACCAGATGGGCGCCCGGACCACGGACAGTGATCTTGGGCAGGTCCTGCGCGATTTAAAACGCCCGCATCTGGAATATTTTAAAGAATTCTACGCCGACACAGCCAGCTTTGGTTCTACCAAGGCGATCGAGCATGCGATTGAGTTCTTCGGTGAAGACAGGGTGATGTTTGCCTCGGATGCTCCCTTCGATCCGGAAAAAGGTCCGATGTACATCCGCGAGACAATTAAGATTCTCGACAACCTCGACATTCCCGAAACAACGCGTCGCAAGATCTATCAGGACAACGCGGCTGCGCTGCTTGGCCTAAAGCTCTAAGGGGGCCTCAATGAGTTTCAAGAGCGCGCCCCACTTCATCAACGGAGACTGGGTGAACGAGGGGGATCTGGGTGAAAGCGTCAACCCGGCAAATGATGCCGTTCTGGGGCGGTATCACTCTGGCTCGGCTGGGCTGGTCGCCGAAGCGGCTCGGGTCGCGCGACAAACCTTTTTCGGCTCCAACTGGTCACAAGCCCCGCGCCAGCGCGCGCAGGCTCTCTTCGAGTTCGCTGACCGGATGGACGCGCGCAAAGATGAGATAATCAACCTCATTGTCGCCGAAAACGGCAAGCTCCGCTCCGAAGCGTTTGGAGAAGTGATGGGGTCTATCTCTGAGACGCGGTACTATGCAGGGCTTGCGCGCAATATTCGCGGCACGATGCAAGAACTGATGCCGGGCCAGATGTCGCTGTTCCATCGCGAAGCGGCCGGTGTCGCAGGGATCATCGTCCCATGGAATGCACCGGTCACTCTTTTGATCCGGTCTTTGACACCTGCACTTGCAGCTGGCTGCACCTGTGTCCTGAAGCCTGCACAGCAAACAGCATTGACCCACGCCCTTATCATGGAATGTCTGCGTGACTGCCCATCTTTGCCCAAGGGTGTGGTCAATTCGATCAACGATAATGGAATTGAAGTCGGCCAAGCCATTGTCGCGTCGCCTGACATCGATGTGATTTCTTTCACGGGCTCTTCGGCAACAGGCAAGAAGATCATGGCTGGCGCGGCACCGACACTCAAACGCGTTGGTCTGGAACTTGGAGGCAAGGCGCCAGCGGTGATTTTTTCCGATAGCGATCTGGATCTGGCAGTGCGTGAACTCACGCATGGTGCTTTGACTATGGCCGGGCAGATTTGTGTCGCTGCGGCACGATTTCTGGTTCAGGAAAGTGTCTTGCAAGAGTTCCAAGCGCGTATCGCGGCCGCGTTTGCCGCCGTGCGCGTCGGGCCGGGCGTGGATCCGGTCAGCCAGATGGGCAGTATGATTGACCGGGCCAATGTTGCCCGTGTGCAACGCCTGATCGAGCGGGCGGGAGACGAAGGCGATTTGGTGCTGCGTGGCGACACGTTGAACACCGGAGCCTTTCTCACACCTACACTGTTCCGCATCGACGACGTTTCCTCTTCTTTGGTGCAAGAAGAACTCTTCGGGCCCATAGTTTCGATTGAGACTTTTACCGACGAGGCCGAGGCGGTAGCCAAGGCAAACGCCACCGCCTACGGACTTGCCGCTAGTGTATTTACCCGAGATTTGAACCGGGCAGTGCGGATCAGTCGGATGATCCGTGCCGGTACAGTCTGGCTCAACAGCCATCTGCGGTTGGCGGCCGAGGCCGAAACCGGTGGCTTCGGCCAATCTGGGTTGGGACGGCTACACGGCCCTGAGGGTCTCTATGATTTCATGGAAACCAAGCACATCTACATGGAACAAGGGCAAGTCTGAAGTATGGGAAAGTCTGAACATGACGTGATCATCGTCGGGGGTGGTCCGGTTGGCACCGGTCTGTCTATCGACCTGGCCCAACGTGGAATCCGTTCGGTCGTACTAGAGAAATTCACCTCGCCGCAGCCCATCCCAAAGGGACAGAACCTGACGCAGCGCACGATGGAAACCTTTGCATTCTGGGGGTGTGAAGCGGAACTACGGGCTGCCCGCCCAGTACCTCCCGAAGTCGGAATTGGCGGCGTCACACTCTACAAGACCCTTCTGTCCGAGTATAACTACGATTGGCTAAACCGTGCCAAAGTAAATGCATATTACAGCACGCCAAATGAGCGCTTGCCGCAATATGAAACGGAGCGGGTATTGAGAGAACGCGCAGCAGAGATCAGCATGATTGATCGCCGCGACGGCTGGACAGCTACCCGTGTGTCCGATTGCGGTGATCATGTCGAGGTCGAGGCGACCGATCCCGATGGAGGCAAACATCTGCTGCGTGGTGTTTATGTGGTCGGAAGCGACGGCAGCCGCTCTGTTACGCGAACCACTGGCAGCATTCCTCAGACATCGTCTGACCACGGCAAAATGATGGTGCTTCTCGTATTCCGGTCGATGGAATTGCACGAGCTTCTCAAGCACCTCCCGGGTAAGGCGTTTTTTAATGTTCTGAACCCTGAGCTGGAGGGATATTGGCAGTTCTTTGGGCGTGTTGATGTTGGTAGCTGGTTCTTCCATGCCCCCGTGCCCCGCTGCACGAGCAAAGATTTCGACTTCGCCAGCATGCTCCACAATGTGGTCGGACGGCCCTTTGACCTATCGATCGACCATATCGGATTTTGGGATCTAAGAGTTTCCATCGCTTCGAAATATAGATCGGGGAGAGTGTTTGTCGCTGGGGACGCGGCACATAGCCATCCACCTTATGGTGGCTATGGCATCAACTCCGGTTTCGAAGATGCACGCAACCTGGGCTGGAAGATCGCTGCGCGGCTTCAGGGATGGGGCAGCGAGGCGTTGCTGGATAGTTACGACGCAGAACGCCGACCCGTGTTTGAGTCTACTGCGCGCGATTTTATCGAAAAATTCATCGATGAAGATAATCGGTTCCTGCAAACACATGATCCGGAGCGGGATCGGGCGGGCTTCGAAAAGGCATGGTACAGCCGAAACGATGACGCTTCAGAAGTCGCCAGCTTTGAGCCAAATTACGAAGGCTCGGCTATAGTTGCAGGCTCAAGCGGGCAACCCAGTGCAAAAGGCGACCATCGTTTCACTGCTCGGGCCGGTCATCATCTTGCGCCGCAGAAATTGTCTGATGGAAGCAATTGCTTCGCACAACTGGGGACAGATTTTACTATCGTTGCTCTTGGTGACGGTCGCAGTATGGTCTCCGAGTTTGTACGCGCGGCCAAGGAACTTGGCGTGCCCTTAACCGTAGTCGAGGACGAAGCCGAAACAGAATATGGCGCGTCGCTAATTCTGGTCCGCCCCGATCAATTTGTCTCTTGGGCAGGGTCTGACGCATCATCAGCCAAAGCGGTCTTGATGCGTGCGATTGGTGGAGCTTCCTAGATGGGCGAGCCATAAGGGGCGATCGTAGCGCAGTCTTACAACCACTTCGAATTCAAGCTGAACCGGACGGCCACTTTGGCCGAGCCGCATATGCTGTTCGCCGGCTAACGCTAGGCTCTCAACCAATTCAGAGTTTTGCTCGAATTGTTCTCACAGCACCCTCCGAGATAATGCAAAAAGTGCTGGACGAAGCTCGCTTCGGCACCGAACGTGCCTCTTGAACATCAGAATTCGCATTGAAAGAGATTTCCATGGTTGATCAGGCCCAGATTGATGCCCTCCGTCACCTTCCCGTTCCGCCCAAGGGGCATTTGATCGATGGCGTCGTTTGTGTCGCTGAAAATGGCCGCACGCTGGATGTGATTTCCCCTCTCAACGGGTCCGTACTCACCACAATCGCCGCCGGAACGCGCGCCGATGCCGACCGCGCCGTGGCCTCTGCGCGCGCCGCCTTTGAGGACGGTCGCTGGCGAAAAATGGCCCCGCAACAGCGCAAGACGATCATGCTGAAATGGGCCGATCTGATCGACAAGGAAGCCCTCGAACTCGCGGTTCTTGGCATCCGTGATAACGGTACCGAAATAGGCATGGCGCTCCGCGCAGAGCCGGGTTCGGCCTCGGGCACGCTGCGCTACTATGCCGAATGTATCGACAAGCTCTATGGCGAGATCGCTCCCACCGCGCCCGAGTATCTGGGCCTCGTACATCACGAGCCCGTCGGTGTGGTTGCCGCGATTGTGCCGTGGAACTTCCCTCTGATGATCGGCACATGGAAACTCGGCCCCGCGCTCGCCGTCGGCAATTCCGTGGTGATGAAACCCTCGGAAATGGCCTCGCTCACCTTGCTCCGCATCGCCGAGCTTGCGCTGGAAGCAGGCGTGCCGCCCGGTGTGTTCAACGTCGTCACGGGCGAGGGGGCCGAGGTTGGCGCGGCCCTGTCCGAGTCGATGGACGTCGATGTAATCGTCTTCACCGGCTCGGGCGGAACGGGTCGCCGCCTCTTGCAGGCCTCCGCCGCGTCGAACCTCAAACGCTGCTACCTCGAACTCGGCGGTAAATCCGCCAACATCGTTTTCGCTGACGCGCCCAATCTCAAAGAGGCCGCGAAAGTCAGCGCCGCGGGGATCTTCCGCAACTCCGGCCAAGTCTGCGTCGCGGGCTCGCGGCTTCTCGTCGAGCGCTCGGTCCACGACGCCTTCGTCGAAGAACTGGCCAAGGCCGCAAGCGCGATGAAAATCGGCGATCCGCTCGATCTCGGAACCGGCGCAGGTGCGATCAACAGCGCAGCCCAACTGGACCGCAATTTGGAATTCGTCGCCATCGCTCAGGCCGAAGGCGGCAAGCTCGTGCAGGGGGGCAAACGCATTCTGGCAGAAACGGGCGGCTATTTCATGGAGCCAACCATCGTCACCCATGTCGAACCGGGCCACACGCTTGCGCAGAACGAAGTCTTCGGCCCCGTTCTCGCCGTCACCGCTTTCGACACGGAAGAAGAAGCCATCCGCCTCGCCAATAGCACCGAATTCGGCCTCGCAGGCGGCGTCTGGACCTCTGACCTCAGCCGTGCCCACCGGATGATCCACGCGATGAGAACAGGCGTCGTGCACGTCAATACTTACGGCGGGCCGGACGTGACTGTGCCCATGGGCGGCACCAAACAATCCGGCAACGGGCACGACAAATCGCTCCATGCCTTCGACAAGTTCGTGAATCTCAAAACGGCTTGGATCAAGCTCTGAGCACAGCACGGCCAAACGCTGAGGGCAGGGGACCCAAACCCGCCCTCAGCGTTCGGGAGGCCGATTTCGCGCACAACTGGGGATTTAGCCAGTTTGCCTGGTGAAAAGGCCCAATGCAGCTGCACTGCCAGCGCCAAAAGCGCGCACGTGTGTTCGGTATACAATGGTGCACATTGACTTCTTTCGCATCTTTACATAAGGCGTGACGCAACGCGCGCCTCTCGTCGTTACGGCCCGAGACAGCGCGTCGATCCGCTTGGTGTCACTGACACTTCGCTTCAGATTTCGGAGAAACGGAACCATGGCTAAAAGCTCTACCCCCGACATCATCTACACCATTGTTGACGAAGCTCCCGAGCTTGCCAGCGCCTCCCTCCTGCCCATCATCCGCTCTTTCGCGGGTGCCGCAGATTTCAGCGTCGAAACGCGCAACATCTCGGTCGCGGGCCGTATCCTCTCGGTCTTCCCAGAATACCTGACGGAAGCACAGCGCGTGAACGATGATCTCGCCGAACTCGGTCAGATCGTGAAAACCCCGGAAGCCAACGTCATCAAGCTCCCGAACATCTCCGCCTCGATGCCGCAGCTCAGCGCCGCCATCAAGGAACTCCAGTCGAAGGGCTACGCGATCCCGGATTACCCGGCCGATCCGAAAACCGACGAAGAGAAGTCCATTCAGGCCCGCTACGACGCCGTCAAAGGCTCGGCAGTGAACCCCGTTCTGCGCGAAGGCAACTCCGACCGCCGCGCCGCCAAAGCCGTGAAAGAATACGCCAAGGCCAACCCGCATTCGATGGGCGATTGGACGGCGGATTCGAAAACAACCGTCGCCTCGATGGCTGGCAACGATTTCTACGCCAACGAAAAAGCCGCCACGATAACCGCAGCCCAAGCCGGAGCCGCCAAGATCGTCTTCACCGATAAGGCAGGCAACGAGACCGTTCTGAAGAACAATCTCAAATACATCGAAGGCGAGATCGTCGACGCGACCTTCCTCTCCGCCAAAGAACTCCGCAATTTCATCAAGGCAGAAATCGCCTCGATGGAACCCGGCGTCCTCTTCTCGGTGCACCTGAAGGCCACCATGATGAAGGTCTCCGACCCGATCATCTTCGGCCATTTCGTCTCGGTCTACCTCGAAGATTTCATCGCCAAGCACGGCGCGAAACTCGCGGAACTCGGCTTCAACCCGAACCAGGGCCTTGGCGATCTCGAAGCCAAGATCGCGGGCCACGCCGATCTGGAAGCCGACTACAAAACCGCAATGACTGCCCGGCCCGCGATGTACATGGTGAACTCCGACAAGGGCATCACCAACTTGCACGTGTCGTCGGACGTCATCATCGACGCCTCCATGCCCGCCGTGATCCGCGCAGGCGGCATCGGCTGGGGCCCGGATGGCAAAGCCGCACCCACCAAGTGCTGCATCCCCGACAACTGCTATGCCCCGGTCTACGACGAGACGATCAAGTTCTTCAAACAGAACGGCAAGCTCGACGTCACTTCCTGCGGTGCCGTGTCGAACGTCGGCCTGATGGCACAAAAAGCCGAAGAATACGGTTCGCACCCCACCACCTTCGAAATGAAGGCGGATGGCACGGTGCGCATCGTTCTGGCCTCGGACGAAGTGCTCCACGAGCATGCTGTTGAGCAGGGCGACATCTGGCGCTCGGCCACGGTGAAAAAACTCCCGATCGAAGACTGGATCCGCCTCGCTGTCCGCCGCGTAAAGGCCACCGGCCTCGGTGCCTTCTGGCTCGACGCCAAGCGCGCCCATGATGCGGAACTGATCAAATACGTTGAGCCTGCACTCAAAGCCGCTGACATCGAAATCCCGATCATGGCGCCCCGCGAAGCCACCCGCTGGACCTTCGAGAACATGGTCGCAGGCAAGGATGTCGTCACCATCACCGGTAACGTGCTCCGCGACTACCTGACCGACCTCTTCCCGATCCTCGAACTCGGCACCTCGGCAAAGATGCTCTCCATCGTCTCCCTGATGGAAGGCGGCGGTCTCTTTGAAACGGGTGCAGGCGGCACCGCACCGAAGCACGTCCAGCAAGTGCAGGAAGAAAACCACCTGCGTTGGGACTCGCTCGGCGAATTCTGCGCTCTCGGTGAAAGCTTCTCCTTCCTCGCCGATGTGCGTTGTGTGGCGAAAGCTGGCATCTACGCGAAGGCCATCGACGAAGCGATCCAGAAGCTTCTCGTCAACGGCAACAGCCCGCAGGGTCGCGTCGGCCAGAACGACAACCGCACCTCGCACTTCTTCTTCGCCCGCTACTGGGCCGAAGCCATGGCGGCTCAAACCGAAGATGCGGGCCTCGCAGCCCACTTCGCACCGATTGCCAAGGCTCTCGTTGAAGGTGAAGCGAAGATCCTCGCCGAACTCCACGGCGCAGAAGGCAGGCCCGCCGATCTCGGCGGTTACTACCTCCTTGATGCTGCGAAAACCGCAGCCGTCATGCGCCCCTCGGCCACTCTGAACGCCATCATCGGCTGATCCGGCGTGACATCGGAACAGGAAAGAGCGGGCCTCGGCCCGCTCTTTTCATTTTGAATTCCCGCGATACTCTCCCCTACGCAAGAGAAGGGCGGATCATATGGCAGGCTTCACCACACGTCCGGAAATCCTCGGTCGCTTCGGCGTCGTTACCTCGACCCACTGGATCGCCTCTGCCGTTGGAATGAAAATCCTCGAAGCAGGCGGCAACGCCTTCGATGCCGCTGTCGCCACGGGGCTCGTCCTGCAAGTGGTCGAGCCGCATCTCAACGGCCCCGGCGGCGATCTTCCCGCGCTCCTCTATTCCAAATGCCATGGCCGTGTTGACGTGCTCTGCGCCCAAGGCCCCACACCCGCCGGCGCCACCATCGCGCATTACACGGGGCAGGGGCTCTCGGTCATCCCCGGCGACGGGCTCCTCGCTACCGTCATCCCCGGCGCATGGGACGGCTGGATGCTCATGCTCCGCGACTATGGCCGCCTTCCACTCCGAGACGTGCTCGAACCGGCAATCTATTACGCCGAACAAGGTCATCCGGTCTTGCCCCGCGTCTCCGCCACCATCGCAGGGCTTCTCGACTTTTTCCGCTCCGAATGGCCCACGTCCTACGCGACGTGGGCGCCTTCAGGTGCCGCCCCCGCGCCATGGTCGAACGTCACCAATCCGGTCCTCGCCGAAACGTGGCGGCGCATCCTCGCAGAAGCGGAAGCCAAACAAGGCCGTGAAGCCCAGATCGACGCCGCGCGCGATGCCTTCTACCGCGGCTTCATCGCGGAAAAGATCGGCACCTACCTCGATAAAGCCGAAGTCATGGACGCGTCAGTTGCGCACCACAAAGCCGTCCTCACCGCAGACGATCTCGCAGGCTACTCGGCCCATATCGAACAACCCTTAACCTACGATTATCACGGCTGGACTGTCGCCAAGGCAGGGCCGTGGACCCAAGGCCCCGTCTTCCTGCAAACCCTCGCGCTCCTGAAAGGCTTTGACCTCTCCTCGATGAGCCCGAACGGAGCCGACTTCACCCATCACATCATCGAAGCCATGAAACTCGCCTTCGCCGACCGAGAGGTTTACTACGGTGATCCCGGCTTCGCCCAAGTCCCCCTCGAAACCCTGCTGTCCGATGCCTACAACACCGAGCGCCGCACCCTCATCACCGCCAAAGCGAGCCTTGATCTCCGCCCCGGCACCATCGAGGGTTTCGCCAAGCAACGCGCCCAAACCCTAGATCTCCTGAACCGCCTCAGTGCCACCGATCAGGCCGTCTACGAACCCACCATGGCGCATCTTTCCGAGAAACGCGGCGATACCGTCCACATCGACGTGATCGACCATGAGGGCAACATGGTCTCCGTCACCCCCTCCGGCGGCTGGCTCCAATCCTCGCCCACGATCCCCGGCTTGGGCTTTTGCCTTAACAGCCGCGCCCAGATGTTCTGGCTGGAACCGGGCCTCCCCACCTCGCTCGAACCCGGAAAACGCCCGCGAACCACGCTCACGCCCTCGCTTGCTCTCCACGAAGGCCAACCGCGCCTCGTCTTCGGCACACCGGGCGGCGATCAACAAGACCAGTGGCAACTCGCCTTCTTCCTCCGTCACGTTCACCACGGCCTGAACCTGCAAGAAGCCATCGACGCGCCGCTCTTCCACTCCACGCATTTCCCGTCGAGCTTCTATCCCCGTTCCCGAGAACTCGGCATGATCATGGCCGAAACCAGCTTCGGGGCAGGGGTGCTCGATGATCTCCGCGCCCGGGGTCACCGCATCACCGAAGCGGAACCATGGACCGTCGGCCGCCTCACCGCCGCGGCCCGCATGCCCGACGGCCTTCTCAAAGCCGCAGCCACTCCGCGCCTCATGCAGGCCTACGCGGTCGGGCGCTAGATCACGCCCGCTCTTTCGCCAAAGCCCGTTGGAATCCGTCCCGCGCTTTCAAGCGTTGCAAATAGGCCTGCGTCTGCGGCGTGTAATCCGTAGCCGCACCCGTCATTTCGCCCAAGTAGAGCGCGTAGCCCACGGCAATATCCGCCATGGTGAACCGATCCGCCACCAGCCACTCCGCTTCCAAAAGATGCGCATCGAGCCATTTCAAGCGCCCGAGATACCAAGCCCGGTAATCCGCGGCCACCTGCGGTTGCTTCCGCTCGTCCGGCTCGAACACACCATAGCGCAGCATCAACGCTTGCGGAAAGGTCAGCGTCGCATCCGATTGGTGCAGCCAATTGAGGTAAGCCCCATACTCTGCATCCTCAGGCTTCAACTCCAATTCCGGCGCATAGCGATCCGCCAGATACTGGCAAATCGCGGCGCTTTCCGTCATTCCGGTTTCACCATCTTCAAAGTAAGGAACGGTCCCTAAAAGATTGATCTGGAAGTAATCCTTGCGATGCGCACGAGGCGGGAAGGGCAATACTTCCAACTCATAATCCAGCCCGATCTCCTCCAAGGCCCACAAGGGCCGGAACGACCGCGCCCCATTGCAATGCCAGAGTTTCATTCCCGTTCCTCCGCCTCGATCCGCGCCAATACCCGCCGGATTTTCACCTGTACGCCCTTAGTCGCCGCCAATTCCACCACCCGCCCGGCCGTCGCCGCCACGAGTTGATGCTCCATCTTCATGGCTTCCAGAACCGCAATCGTCTAGCCTTTCGCCACCAAATCGCCCACCGCCACCTTCACCGCCACAATCGCACCGTCCATCGGCGCAATCACCCGGTCCGATCCGGTATCAGCCCGCTCCGGCGGGTCAAGGCTCGCATCGCGGAGCCAGAACCTCCCCTCAGGTGCCGCCAGATGTACGGTAACGCCCACGTAAACATAGCGGCAAACCCGTTCCGCACCACCAATCCGGTAGCGAAGCCGCTCCGCGCCCAGATCCACAATCTCCACCTTCAACGCGGCCTCTCCCGAACGCGCTTCGAACCGCCCGTTGCCCTTGGCCAAAAGGCTCGCCCCATGCGCGCCCACCGAGCTTTCAAGCTTGAACCCTACCGGATGCGCCGCCGCATTCCGCCAGCCTTGCGGCAGCACCGCACTCGCCCGCTTCCGCTCGTGCATCAGCACCATCGCCAAGGCCTGCGCCTCTAGCCCGGGTTCCGAGGGCAACGCATCAAAGCCCGCCCCCAGAAGCGCCGTCGTCGCAGCCCCGTCAACGAACTCCGGATGCCGCAGGATGGAGGTCAGGAAGTCGGCATTCGTCGTCACACCGAATATCACCAATTCGTCTAAAGCCCGCACCAACCGCCGCCGCGCTTCGTCGCGCGTGGCCCCTTTGGCGATCACCTTCGCGATCATCGGATCATAGAAGGACGAAACCGCGCCCCCCGCCGAAATCCCGTGATACACGCGCACTCCTTCGGGCGGCTCCCACGCCAAAATCCGGCCCGTCTGCGGCAGGAACCCTTGGCCCGGATCCTCCGCATAAAGCCGCGCTTCCATCGCCCAGCCCTGAAGCCGTACGTCCTCCTGCGCCAAAGGCAAGGGCGCGCCTGCCGCCACCGCGATCTGCCATGCCACCAAGTCCTGACCGGTGATTTCCTCCGTCACCGGATGTTCGACCTGCAACCTCGTGTTCATCTCCAGAAAATAGAAGTTCCGCTCGGCATCGACGAGGAACTCCACCGTTCCCGCCCCCCACATAGCCACAGGCCCGCGCCGCCTCTACTGCCGCCGCCCCCATCGCCGCCCGCAACTCGCGCGTCACAAACAGGGAAGGGCCCTCTTCGATCACCTTCTGGTGCCGCCGCTGCACCGAGCAATCCCGCTCGCCCAGATGGATCACCGCGCCATGGCTGTCGGCAAACACCTGGACTTCCACATGCCGTGGCGCAACCAACGCCCGCTCAAGGATCAACTCGCCCGATCCGAACGCCGATAAGGCTTCCGCCCGCGCCCCGCGCAAGGCCTCGGCCAAATCCTCGGCCCGATGCACCAGCCGCATCCCACGCCGCCACCGCCAGCCGAGGCCTTCACCATCACCGGAAAGCCGATCCGCGCCGCCTCGGCAGTCAGCGCTTCGTCCAACTGGTCCTCTCCGTCATAGCCCGGAACGCAGGGCACGCCCGCCGCCGCCATCGCGATCTTCGCTTGCCGCTTCAATCCCATCAAAGCGATCGCAGGGGCAGGGGGCCCGATAAACACCATGCCCGCCGCCGCACAGGCTTCTGCAAAGCCCGCGTTTTCCGACAGAAATCCGTAGCCCGGATGCACCGCATCCGCCCCCGAAATCCGGCAAGCCTCCAAGATGCGTGCGGGATCGAGATAGCTCTCCCCCACAGGCGCCGCCCCGATCCGCACCGCCTCATCGGCCGCGCGCACATGCAAAGCCCCCGCATCCGCATCCGAATAAACCGCCACGGTTCGGTAGCCCATTTTCCGCGCCGTCCGGATCACGCGGCAGGCAATCTCGCCCCGATTGGCAATCAGGACCTTCCCGAACGCCATCCCCGTCACCCGCGCTTGGGCGCGAGGCCCATGAGCTTGCAGATAATCCCCTGCATCACCTCATCTGCCCCGCCACCAATCGGCACGATCCTGAGGTCGCGATAGAGGCGGTTGACCACCTTTTCTTCCATGTACCCCATGCCGCCCCAGAACTGCAGGCACTGGTCCGGAATAAGCCGCGAAAGCCGCCCCGCCTTCAGCTTCGCCATCGAGGCCAGAAGCGTCACATCTTCCCCCGCCACATAGCACTCGGTCGCCTGCCACAGAAGCGCACGCAGCGCCTCCACCTCGGTCTGCATCTCCGCCAGCTGGAACTGCACCACCTGATTGTCGAGGATCGACTTCCCGAAGGCCTGCCGCTCCCGTGCATAATCCACCGTCGAGGACACGCAAAGCTCCAGCCCCTTGATGGTCATCGCCGCCCCGAAAAGCCGTTCCTCTTGGAATTGCTGCATCTGGTAGGTGAAGCCCATACCTTCCTCACCGATCCGGTAGCGCTTCGGCACCCGCACATTCTCGAAGAAAATCGGCGCGGTATCCGATCCCCGCATCCCGATTTTCTTCAGCTTCGCGCCCACCGTCACGCCCGGTGTTTTCGACGGCACGATGATCAGCGACTTGTTCCGGTGCTGCTGCCCATCGCCCGTATTGGCCAATAGGCAGAAGAAATCCGCCGCGACGTTTCGATGCTGATCGTCGCTCTTCAGATCGGCGATTCCACCCGCCAGCGGATCGAACGCGTGGAAGACACACTCCAGCGCGCCGCCGCACTCGATGGTTCGGGCCGCCGCGTCTTCTATGAGCTGGCCATCACCCTCGAAGAAGACGGCAGCAAAACCGCCAGCGAACAGGTTTCCACGGCGCTCGAAACCCTCGCAACACTCCGCGACCGCGCCAATAGCGTGCTCAGAGGGCCTGCAAACACCGCGATCATGCAAAGCAACATGTCGGGCAACGGCAGCGGGGCAGGGGAACGGGACCGCCTCCTCAAGAGCCTCACTGTGAACGACCGCCACTTCTAAGCGCTGAAATCGAAAGCGGGCACCGTGCGCGAACGTTTGGCCGCCATCCTCCAGCACGAAAGCTCGCTCCGCCGTATCGCTCATGAAATCCGCCTCTCCGGCGTCAATGCCGTCATCATCTGCGCCAAACTCGGGAAGATGGCCGCGCGCTGCGAGAACTCGCGCATTGGCTCCGTGAACTTACGGACGAAAGCGACGAGATCATCCCGCGCCTGCAAACGGGCCTCGGTGAATGCCGCGACACGCTGCATAAACTGACCGAAGAACAGGTAGCCGGCCTTGAAACTCTCTTTGCGCGCTTTGCCCAAGATGCCGAACGCCTCGACCGTATGATCCGTGGTTCAGCCGCCGTGGTCGACAAGACCGTGAAGGATTACAGCCTCACCGCCACCAACCTGCCCAAACAGATCGGCCGCGCCCATGCGCTTCTCACGCATTTCCTCGTCAAACTCGCGGAAACCCGGTCCACCACCCAAACCCTCGGCTTCAGCGCCGAAGCGCTCCCGATGCCTTCTGGTGCCCTTCAAAGCGATCCCGCGCTCTGGAACACTCTGGAAAACCTGTTCAGCCTCTACACGATGGAAAGTGAACGTCGGGTCCACGTCCAAGCCATCGCGCGTTTTGAGGGTAGCGAAGAGACGGAAGATAAGACGGAAGTTAGCGCGCCTGCGCCACAAACAGAAACGCCCGCATCATCTGACGCGGGCGATCTGGACGATATCTTCTTTTAGCCCCTGCGATCAGGAACCGGGCCGCACCCGCGCTGCCGTCTTGTTGGCGAAAGCCTCCAAGCGGCCCCGCGCATCGGGCTGCGTGTTCACGATGCCTGCCACAACCGATTCCGCGTAAGAGGCATCCAGCGCCGACATATTGCCTACATGGCTGATTGCCGAACAGATGGCGAAATTCGTCAAAGGCAGGTTTTCCGCCGCACGGCGCGCCAGCTCCATCGCGCGGGCCATCGAATCCTCCACGCGGTATTGCGCCAAGCCCACGTCTACGGCCTCCGCGCCCTTATACACGCGCCCCATCAGCATCATGTCGGTCATGCGGGCTTTGCCCACCAGTTGCTGCACACGGATCGTCGCGCCACCGCCCGTAAACAGCCCCCGCGTGCCTTCGGGCAGCGCGAAATAGGTGCTCTCATCCATCACGCGGATATGCGCCGAAGAGGCCAGTTCAAGCCCGCCGCCCACAACAGCGCCTTTGAGCGCCGCAATCACTGGCACCCCGCCATATTCCATCTTGTTGAACGCCTCGTGCCAGCGCAGGCAAAGATGCATGAATTCCGCCGGAGAACGGTCTTCCTTGTGGTGTTCCACCAGATCAAGACCCGCGCAGAAGTGATCGCCCGCACCGGTCAGCACCACCGAACGCACACCCGCACGCGGGATCGTCACGAAGAGTTCCACCAACTCGTCCACCGTCTGGGCATCCAGCGCATTGCGCTTTTCAGGCCGATTGAGCGTCGCTACCAGCACACCATCGTCATGCAGATCCAGCGCAATCCGCTCAAGGTTCAAAGCACCCACATCTTTTGCCACGGCTCTCTCCTCCCAGGCTCTTTGTTCGTCGCAATTCCTTTGCACATGATAGCTCCGGAAGGGAATCTATCGTTGCGTCAAATCCGGCAACTTCGGGCCTTGACGCGGCCTGTCGGACCTCCTAAACGACCCCTCACGCGCGGTTGTAGCTCAGTCGGTTAGAGTACCGGCCTGTCACGCCGGGGGTCGCGGGTTCGAGCCCCGTCAACCGCGCCACTTTCCCTTCAAATCGGTAAATCGTCCGAACGCGGTATTTTCGCGCAGCATCCTCATGTGCCGATTTTTGTCCGTCTTTTCCGAAGGATGCCGTCTTACGTCATGACGCAATCCATACACATGCCATACGCAATCCATACGCTTCGGAAATCCAAAGAAAATCGCACTTTAGCGCTTGACGCCACCCGCCGCATTCCTTAATCCACCCCTCACGCGCGGTTGTAGCTCAGTCGGTTAGAGTACCGGCCTGTCACGCCGGGGGTCGCGGGTTCGAGCCCCGT
>JALQUU010000047.1 GCA_023260655.1 Paracoccaceae bacterium
ATTCATAGTCGCGCTTGATCTCGGTCTTGGTGCGTTGCGCGCCAGCGGTACGGACGATCAGGCCCGCGCCACGCGGCAGCTCCATTTCCTCGGCGATTTCTTTGAGTTTCTTACGGTCAGCCGCATTGGTGATCTTGCGGGAAATGCCGCCACCACGCTCGGTGTTGGGCATCAGCACGCAATAACGGCCAGCAAGGCTGAGGTAAGTGGTGAGCGCTGCACCCTTGTTGCCACGCTCTTCTTTGACCACCTGCACCAGCATGATCTGGCGCACTTTGATGACTTCCTGGATCTTGTAACGGCGCGGGCGCGGTTTGCGCGGCAGGCGGATGTCTTCGACATCATCGTCACCGACGGACTCGATCCCGTCTTCTTGCAGCTTCTGAACGCTGCGTTCGTCGTCATGCCCGTTGTCGTCAGCCTCTTCGGTATCGGCTTCAGGCGCGTCTTCTACGGCGTCTTCTGCAGGCTCTTCGGCCTTGGGTTCCGAAGGCTCCTCGACCGGGGTGTCGTGGACCGTCTCCATCGGAGACAGGCCCTCGCCTTCCGGAATCTCGGTTTCAGGCGCTTCAAAGTCGATCGTCTCCATGCCAGTGGCTTCGGTCTGAACGACCGGATCCTCGGCGGCACGTTCCGCGCGCGAACCGCGGCGCGAGCGGCGATTTACATCGGCTTCTTCACGGGCACGTTGCGCTTCGGCATAGGCGCGCTCTTCTTCGATCAGAGCCAGTCGGTCCGCGACCGGGATCTGGTAATAATCCGGGTGGATCTCGGCAAAAGCCAAGAAACCATGGCGGTTTCCACCATAGTCCACGAAGGCCGCCTGAAGCGACGGCTCGACCCGTGTTACTTTTGCGAGATAGATGTTGCCAGCGAGCTGGCGCTTGTTTTCGGACTCAAAATCGAATTCCTCGACCTTGTTTCCGTCAACCACGACAACCCGGGTCTCTTCCGGGTGTGTGGCGTCGATGAGCATTTTCTTTGCCATTGGATCCATTTGCATCGCAAAGCATCGCTCGGGCTCAATGGCCCGGCGACGCTATGCAGATGTCTATCAGGGGCGATATCGCGCACGCTCAGACCTCGGCCCCTTGGGGCCGCGGCTTGACCGATGATCTGTCCGTCGCGCTTCATTCGCGTTTCTTCTCCGACGCACGCCTTTCGGGGCGCCAACTCTTGCTCGCCACAACCTTTCGGGCGCGAGCTTTTCCTTGGCCTTTTGCAAGGCCCAATCGACCTGTTCGAGGATCACGGCATTGGGCCGGAGGATGCAACGAACAGCGAAACTCTCGGGTCGTCCGCCAAAACGGGGACAGACCGTACAAACCACCATAGGTGAGGAGGCAGACCCTGCACAATCGAAAAGTTGGCCGCGCTCCCTGTTCGCACCGGGAACGCGATCAAAGTTTACAAATAATCTGACCTTTGGAGGCTGTACTTGGCCATTTTCTCGTTAAGCGTTCGCCGCGGCAGGCAGAGTTCATCCATGACGGCTTGGATAGACCCCTTGTGGCGCCGCATGGTGTTGTCGATGAGCATTTTCTCGAAGCTCTCGACATATTCCTTCAGCGGCTTGCCTTCTGTCGTCATCACCGGCTGCATGTTATCGCTGTCCGACATGAGGAGCGACGTTATTGTCCCCTGCCCGCGCCGCGACTGCAGAACGGCGCGTTCGGCAAGGTTGATCAATTGGCGCACGTTGCCGGGCCATGGCGCTTGCAGAAGCTGAGCGGCTTCCTGTGCCGAGACCTGTGGCGGCTCGCAGCCGTATTCTTCCGAGAATTGCTCGGAGAGGCGCGCAAAGAGCGCCAGAATGTCTTCGCCTCGCTGCCGCAAGGGCGGGCAAGTGATCCGAAGGGCCGCCAGCCGGTAAAAGAGGTCCGAGCGGAGTTTCGACTCGATCGTGCTGTCTTGCTGCTGGAGGTTGGAAATCGCGATGATGCGGGTTTCGCCGAGGATCCCTTGCTCGTTGATGAAGCCAAGGAGACGCCCTTGCAGCGCGTCGGTCAGGTCTTCGATGTCTTCGAGCACAAGAGTGCCGCCGCGCGCTTCTTCAACGGCCGGAAGCTGCGAGTCTTCGGGCATCATCGGGCCGAAGAGGCGCTTGGCGAGTTGCTCCTCTTCGAACGCGGCGCAAGAGACCAAAACGAACTTCTTGCCAGCCCGCGCGCCGACTGCATGCAAAGCATGGGCAACGAGGGTCTTGCCAGTTCCGGTTTCGCCGTCGATCAGGACATGGCCATCCGCTTGGCCCAGATCGAGAATGTCTTCCCGCAGGCGTTCCATGGCTGGCGAGGAACCGATAAGTTTTTTCATCAACTGCCCGCCATCAGACAATTCGCGGCGCAGCGCGCGATTATCGAGCGTCAGGCGGCGCGCATTGGTGGCCTTTTTCGCCAGATCGGACATGCGTTCGGGGTTGAAAGGCTTTTCCAGGAAGTCGAAAGCGCCCACGCGCATGGCTTCAACGGCCATCGGCACATCGCCATGACCTGTGATCATGATGACCGGAAGCGCGGAGTCGGTTCCCATCAGCTTCTTGAGGAATTGCATCCCGTCCATGCCGGGCATCTTGATGTCGGAAATGACGATGCCGGGATAATCCATACCGATGCCTTTGAGAGCATCTTCCGCCGAAGCGAAGGTCTCTGTGTCATAGCCCGAAAGGGCGAGCCACTGGCTGATGGACTGGCGCATGTCCTGTTCGTCGTCGACGATCGCGATTTTCATCATCTTTGACATTGGAGTTCCTTATTCGGCAGCCTGCGTGGTTGTGTCATCGCTCAAGATAGGCAGTTGCATCTCGAATACAGCCCCGCCCCCTTCAGCATTTCGTGCGGTCAAACGCCCGCCGAGGTCGTTCACGATGCCCGAGGAAATCGCGAGGCCGAGCCCGACGCCCTCCCCCGGCTTCTTCGTGGTGTAGAAAGGCTCGAAGAGGCTTTCGAGGTTTTCGATACCGTGGCCATTGTCACGCACGGTGAGGCTTGCGGTCTCGCCTGCGGCGAGAATGATCTCGATTTCCGGCTCCCGACCACCCTGTGTGGCATCGAGCGCGTTTCGGAGGAGGTTGATGATCACCTGCTCGATCCGCACACGATCCCCCATCACCTTCACAGGATCGCGCGGCAAGTGACGGGTAATCCTCACTTTTCGCGCTTTGAGTTGCGGTTCCATCATTGCAAGCGAGGAGCTGAGCGCTTCGCTCATTTCGACAGGCGCCAAGGCCTCGCCGCCCTTACGAGCATAGCTTTTGAGTTGCCGCGTGATCGCGCCCATGCGCTCGATCAGGTCATCGATCCGTTGGAAGGCCGAAAGCGCCTCCTCGGGCCGGTTGCGCTTCAAAAGAAGGCGTGCGCCCGCGAGATAGGTTTTCATCGCGGCCAGTGGCTGATTCAACTCGTGGCTCACAGCAGCAGACATTTCACCAAGGGCTGCGAGTTTAGACGATTGCGCGAGCGTCTGTTCAGCCACGGCGAGGGTCTTCTGAACCTTCTCGCGCTCCGCGATTTCGCGCTGGAGACGTGCGTTCAAAGCCCTGAGTTCGACGGATTCTCTTTGGAAGAGCGCCGCTCGCAGGGCCGTGCGGCGGCTCAAGGCGTAGAAAGCCAGTGCAGAGAGAATAGCGAAGCCCATGATTTCAAGGGCCAAAACGCCATTCACCCGTTCGCGGACGGAATCGTAGGTCGTGAACGAGACGATTTTCCAACCACGGAATGGAATGCGGCTTTCCATCCGCATCACGGCCTCGCCTTGCACATAGGCATCGGCGGGCAGTGCTGTCCAATCCGCAGTGGCTTGGATCGCGCGTTGGATAGCACTGTCTGGCGGTGCGGCACTCAGCGCCTCGCCCTCGGTTTGGCCGCGCCAGCGAGGCTCGGTTGCGAGAATGATAACGCCTTCCGAATTGGTAACGAGAACCGCATCCGAAATGCCGGCCCAAGCTCGCTCGAACTTCGCCAAGTCGACCTCGACGACCACAACCCCGAGCACGGACCCCTGATTTTCAACGCGGCGTGAATAGGCAAAGGCATAACCGCCCGCCTCACGCCTTTGAACGGTGAACACCGTTTCATTGGCGCGTAGGGCGTTCACGAAAAAGGGCTCAGTGCGGTGAATCGAACCAAGGCGGTTGCGATCCGTAGCGGCAACGGCCCGCCCATCCCGATCAAGGAGCATCAGCGAGGCTGCGCCGATCTCGTCGACGAAGGATATCAAACGCTGTGTGGAGTTCGAATAATCGGTCGAGTTCAGCGCACCAATCAAAGCCGGGTCACGCGCCAGAAGCTGCGGCACGATGGCGTTGCGGCGCAGCTCCGAGAGCAAGTTCCCCGAGTAGAGCGCAAGGCGGACTTCGGCGCGCTGGCGGGTATTCGTGGTGAAACGATCTGTCAGGTAGGTGTTGGTGATGGCGAGTGTAACAATCGCCGAGAGGAAAAGCGCGCCAAGTGCAACCCTCACCCGCCAACTAACGGTGCGAGATGCCCGCGTCGCGGGAGCTGGGAGAGTGCGCTTTGTCATTCCCCCAGTTTATCCCGCCCCCGCAGAAGAGGGAAGTCAGGCGGCGACCAGTCCGGCGGCCAGACTGGCGAACATTTGCCGACCGTCGACCGAGCCATGCGCCGGATCAGCGGCACGTTCGGGGTGCGGCATGAGGCCAAGAACGCGGCGGTTCTCGGACATCACGCCCGCGATCCGGCGAGCAGCGCCGTTGATGTCCTGCGCGTAACGGAAGGCGACGCGATTATCACCTTCAAGACGGTCAAGCGTGGCCTCGTCGGCGACATAGTTGCCGTCATGGTGGGCAACTGGAATGCTCAGAACCTGACCACGGCCATAGCCAGCGGTGAAGGCCGAGTCCGGTGTTTCGACGACCAGATCGACGGATTTGCAGATGAACTTCAGGTTTGCGTTCCGCATCAGCGCGCCCGGCAGAAGGCGGGTTTCGGTAAGGACCTGGAAACCGTTGCAGATACCGAGAACGTAACCACCGCGCTCGGCATGGGCCACGAGGGCTTTGCAGATCGGGGCATTCGCCGCAATCGCGCCGCAGCGGAGATAGTCACCAAAGGAGAAACCGCCGGGAACGCCAACGACATCAACGCCCTTGGGGAGTTCGGTATCCTTGTGCCAGACCATCGACACTTTGAAGCCGGCCTGTTCGAAGGCCACCTTCAGGTCACGGTCGCAATTGGATCCCGGAAAAACCGTTACCGCTGCATGCATCAGGAAAGCTCCACCGTGTAGCGTTCGATCACCGTGTTCGCGAGCAGCTTTTCGCACATCTGGCGGACATCGGCTTCGGAGGTGCCATCGGCCAGATCAAGCTCGATCACTTTGCCCTGACGCACCCCTTCAACCCCGTTGAACCCGAGCGAGCCGAGGGCGTGGCGCACGGCTTCCCCCTGCGGATCCAGAACACCGTTCTTGAGCATGACATGCACAGTTGCTTTCATCGGGGTCTCCTTCGGTTCGGGCAAGCCCGCAGTAGTCAAATCAGTTGATGAGGGTCGGTGTGCCATTCGAGGTCGGGCCCTTGGGCATGACCCCCAAGCGGCGGGCGACTTCCGAGTAGGCGTCGGTCAGCGAACCGAGATCACGGCGGAACACGTCCTTGTCGAGCTTCCGGTTGGTCTCGACGTCCCAGAGGCGCATCGAGTCGGGGCTGATTTCATCCGCGACGATCAGGCGGGCGTAATCGCCTTCCCAGATCCGGCCGATTTCGATCTTGAAATCGATGAGGCGGATGCCGACACCGAACATGACGCCCGAGAGGAAGTCGTTCACACGGAGCGCGAGGCTCACGATGTCGTCCATTTCCTGCTGACTGGCCCAGCCGAACGCGGCGATGTGTTCTTCGGAGACCATCGGATCGTGGAGCTTGTCGTCTTTATAGTAATACTCGATGATCGGGCGCGGCATTTGCGTGCCTTCCTCGATCCCCAGACGCTTGGACAGCGATCCGGCGGCATAGTTGCGGACCACGACTTCCAGCGGAATGATTTCGCAGGCGCGTACCAGTTGCTCGCGCATGTTCAGGCGACGAATGAAATGCGTCGGCACGCCCATGTTGTTCAAACCGGAGAAAAAATATTCAGACAAGAGGTTATTCAACACGCCCTTGCCTTCGATCAACGCCTTTTTGGCACCATCGCCTGCGGATGTGTCATCTTTGAAGTACTGGACGATAGTTCCCGGTTCGGGCCCTTCGTACAGCGTCTTCGCCTTGCCTTCGTAGATCTTCTTGCGCCGTGCCATGGCCACTCCGTCGCTGGCGCGCGGAGGTGAGTCCCCGCCCGCGCATCTGTCGCCCTCTTAGTGCAAGGTCTCCATTGTCGCAAGGGCAGGCGCCACTCTTGCACTGCGGCGTTACGACATGCATATGGAGAGTAACGACACTCGAGTGAGGATGATCCAATGACCACCTTCGACGACCGCGAACATGCCTTCGAAGCGAAGTATGCGCATGACGAGGAAATGAAGTTCAAGGCGCAAGCCCGTGCAAATAAGCTCTTGGGCCTCTGGGCGGCTGAAAAGCTCGGCAAAACCGGCGATGCGGCTGCAGCCTACGCGGTCGAAGTTGTGAAATCGGACTTCGAAGAAGCTGGCCACGAAGACGTGGTTCGCAAGGTTGTTGGCGATCTGGCCGGCAAGGTCTCGGCGGAAGAAGTTCGCGCAAAGATGCTCGAACTGCAACCGGTGGCAAAGCGCCAGCTGATGGACGAAGCCTGATCTACATCCAAATTGAATAGAAAAAAGGCGCGACCTCACCCGGCGCGCCTTTTGTTTATACGGCGATTCATCCAGTCGTAAGACTAGAGAGATATTGCTGCCTGCAACCGGGGGAGCTTCCATGAGATCGAAGGAAACGCGCCAAGAACTCTTGCGCCATGCCGTGCGGCAGGTGCCTGTTCTGCTCTTGGGGGCAAGTTGCCTCTGGTTTCTTGCGTTTCGTGCCGAGCAAATGGACCTGCGCTCTGCAGCAAGCGCCGTGCGCTTGGTCGAACTTGAGTTCTGGCTAATTGCTTTCGGTGCGACAGTCGTGAGCTATCTCGCGATCGGGCGCTATGACGGCATTTTCCATCGCCACATCGCCACATCGATCCCCGGCAAGGCTGCAGCATTGTCCGGAGCCTCTGCTGTTGCACTCTCGCAAACGCTGGGTTTCGGGCTTTTGACGGGCACCATCGCGCGCTGGCGCCTGTTGCCCGAGCTGAGTCTCAAGGATGCTTTCAAAGTGACAGTCTCGGTTTCGGCAGCCTTCATGGCTAGCTGGGCCGCGCTGACCTCGCTTGTTGCATTCAAGATGGGCGTTGACGTGGTGATCGTGCATCGGCTCGCACTCGGCGTTTTGATGGCCTGCCTCTTGCTGATCGGCGCTGGCGCTCTTTTCCCCCGGAACAAACTCTATCAGGCCTTGAGCTTTCCCACTGTTCCGGCCTCTGTTGCCCTCTTGTTCTGGACAGCCTTGGATCTTGCTGCGGCCTCGATTGTCTTTATCGCGCTCTTTCCCCAAGGCACCGGAGTGGGCGTAGAAGCGCTACTGCCCGCTTTCCTGATCGCCTTTGGCATGGGGCTGATTTCGGGCATGCCCGGCGGTGTGGGGGCATTTGAATTGACGTTGATGACCCTCCTTCCGGAGGTTCCGGCTGAAAGCATCCTGACGGCTGTTATGGGGTTTCGACTCATCTATTTCGCGGTTCCCGCTCTTTTGGCCCTAATCTCGCTGGTGCGCCCTCTCCACACGCGGTCTGAGGAAAGTGCGCTTGAACCCGCGACAAGGCACTTGGCCTTTCTGGAAACCGCCTCTGACCCGGAGAGCAAGCTGCTCTCGCTGAGCAACGGGCATCTGTTCTTCGCTCAGGACGCCGTGATCGGCTGCAAGACCACGAAAAACTGTCTCGTCGGTTTCCTCGACGCATCTCGGGTGTTGTCTCGCGAGGCCGTCAGACACTTCAAGAAATGCGCGCGGGAGACCAACCGCACCGTGTGTTTCTACAAGATTACAGAACCGATGGCCCGGCATCTCGAAACCTTGGGGTGGAAGGCCATCAAGATTTCGAGCGAGGCCGTGCTTGATGCATCACGGTTCCACATCGACGGGCCGGAGCACCGGAACCTTCGCCGGAAATTGCGCCACGCGGCAAAGGCGGGCTTGGTTGTCACCTCACCGGAACACCTGCCGATTAACGATATGCAAAACGTCGACCGCCAATGGGTCATGGACCATGGAGGCGCGCGCGGGTTTTCCATGGGGCAATTCAGCCCTTGCCATGTGCAGGAACAGAAGGTGCTTCTGGGGTGGATCGGAGAACAGTTGGTCGCCTTCGCGACCTTCCACCGTAATGCCAATGGCTACTCACTGGATCTGATGCGCTACACGCACGGATGCCCGGATGGAACGATGCATCGCCTGATCGTGGCGGCGATCGGAGATGCGAAAGCAGAAGGGCTCGGGCGCGTTTCCTTGGCGGCGGTTCCATTGAAGCCGCACCTCGGCATGCCGCAGCCACTGGGCCGGATCAGCCACTTCGCCGCCAAGCGCATCGGTGCCACGGGGCTTTTGCAGTTCAAGTCGGCCTTCGGACCAACGTGGGAGGACCGGTATATGGCTGCTCCCTCCTATGCGAGCCTCGCTTTCAGCGCCCTTGAGATCGTTCGGGCAGTCCATTGCCCGCATACTGACAGCCCTAATATGCCCAGATTTCAGGATAAAGTTGAATAGAAATCCATTGCGAGGCGGCCTTCGAAGTGACAGGGAGGGCCAAATCCTGGAGGATATACGAATGTCTAATGCACTTGCCAAAATGCTGGAATCCCGAGGCTGGGTTCTGCTCGATGGGGCAACTGGAACCAATCTTTTCAATATGGGACTGGAGTCGGGCGAGGCACCGGAAACCTGGAATACCGAATTCCCGGATCGCATTAAGTCGCTCTACCGTAATGCAGTTAATGCAGGCAGCGATCTTTTTCTGACCAACTCATTCGGCGGCAACGCCGCACGTTTGAAGCTGCACGGCGATCAAGGCCGCGTGCGCGAGTTGAACAAGATCGCAGCCGAACTCGGGCGTGACGTGGCAGACGCCGCCGGCCGCCCCGTGATCGTGGCGGGTTCCGTTGGCCCGACAGGCGAGATTTTCGCGCCGATGGGCACCATGACGCATGAACTGGCCGTCGAAATTTTCCACGAGCAAGCCGAAGCCCTGAAAGAAGGGGGTGTCGATGTTTTGTGGGTTGAAACCATCAGCGCGCCGGAGGAATTCCGGGCGGCGGCCGAGGCTTTTGCCAAGGCGGATATGCCGTGGTGCGGCACGATGAGCTTCGACACAGCCGGGCGCACCATGATGGGCGTCACTTCCGCCCAATTGGCCCAGCTTGTCGAAGAACTCCCCAATCCGCCCATGGCATTTGGCGCAAATTGCGGAACAGGCGCGTCGGACCTCTTGCGGACAGTCTTGGGCTTTGCCGCCCAAGGGTCAGAACGCCCGCTGATTGCCAAGGGGAATGCCGGGATCCCGAAATATCATGACGGACATATCCATTACGATGGCACGCCCGAGTTGATGGCGGATTACGCTGTGCTTGCCCGCGATTGCGGCGCGACGCTGATCGGCGGTTGCTGCGGGACGATGCCGGAGCACCTCGCCAAGATGCGCGAAGCACTTGAGACGCGCCCGAGCGGGCCGCGGCCCACGCTTGAGGCGATCACCGCCGCACTCGGTCCTTTCAGCTCTGCGTCAGATGGCACGGGCGACGACGCCGCCCCTCGCCGCGAACGGCGCGGAAGACGGGGCTGACACTTACGCCAGATCGGCGCCTGCCTTTGCCGCTTGGGCCTCGGCAGGCTACAATAAAGACATCTGGCGGCTGTCCACGGGCGGTCGCCGGAAAATATCCGTTCGCAAGGCATGCGGCGGCTCGTGAAAACCGAGGCGTTGCGAGGCCAAGCGGAACCGAGCGGCAATCAGTTCCGCGTAACGCCCCTGCCCGCGCATCCGGTGATGCCAATCCGGGTCGTATTCTTTCCCGCCATGCATTTCCCGCAGGCGGCTCATCACCTTCTCGGCTCTCTCCGGAAAAGCCTCCCGCAGCCATTCCTGCCAGATCTCCGAAACCTCGCGTGGCAGGCGCAACATGATCCAACTCGACGAGGCGGCTCCTGCCTGCCTGCCGCCAAGATCGCTTCCAATTCCGGATCGGTCAGCCCGGGAACGATAGGTGAGGCCATGACGCGAACCGGAATGCCTCGCGCCGTCAGGCGGCGGATGATTTTGAGCCGCCGCGCTGGCAGCGGTGCACGCGGCTCCATCTTCCTGCTGAGCGCGGGGTCGCGTGTCGTCACTGAAATGCCAACGCGGACCAAACCTTCAGCCGCCATACGCTCCAGAATGTCGATATCCTGCTCGATCAGAGCCCCTTTCGTGACAATGGCGACTGGGTGGCGGGCCTCTTCCAGTGCCAAGAGAACCGACCGGGTGATCTTCAGATCGCGCTCAACGGGCTGGTAAGGATCCGTGTTGGTCCCATTCGCAATTGGCGCGACGCGATAAGCGGGCTTGGCCAGGTCCTGCCTGAGCGCCTCGGCGATATTCGGACGGGCAATCAAGCGGGTCTCGAAATCGAGCCCCGGCGACATCCCCAGAAACGCGTGTGACGGCCGGGCGAAGCAATAGACACAGCCATGCTCGCACCCCCTGTAGGGATTGACCGAGCGGTCGAACGGAAGATCAGGCGAGGTGTTCCAAGAAATCGCCGTTCGCGCCTGTTCGACTCGCACCTCGGTCCGGATTGCTGGCGGTTCCTGATCATCGCCAAGTCCCCACTCGTCCAGAAGCGTTTCCTGCGACAACCGCTCGAAACGCCCGGAACGATTGCTCATCGCGCCTCGCGCCTTACGCTCCCCCTTGACGCTCTTGTCTGCTGCTGTCCACACCATGCGTCAAATACGAACAAAAAAGGAACATTTGCAATAAACTTCATGAAGAACCTGCCGCGTTTTCATTGGCCTTTCCATGGATTTCCTGCGAGTTGTCGGTTGCGCCGCTGGCCATGTCGCATTCATGACAGTCCACAGCGCGCCATTGATCGAAATGGAGAGCAGAAATCACCGGGGCCCGTACAGGGGCCAGAGCGAAGGAAAACCGCGCATGTCCGACGATGCAGACGACATCATCCTCTCCGAACTCGACGACGACGAGCTTGTCCAACAGATGTTCGACGACCTCTATGATGGTCTGAAAGAAGAGATTGAAGAAGGCGTTAACATCCTGATCGAACGCGGCTGGGCACCTTATAAAGTGCTGACCGAAGCGCTCGTGGGCGGGATGACGATCGTAGGGAAAGACTTCCGTGACGGCATCCTCTTCGTTCCCGAAGTGCTGCTCGCCGCAAACGCGATGAAGGGCGGCATGGCCATCCTGAAGCCTCTACTCGCCGAAACCGGCGCTCCGCGCGTGGGTAAGATGGTGATTGGCACCGTAAAAGGCGACATTCACGACATCGGCAAGAACCTCGTCGGCATGATGATGGAAGGCGCTGGCTTCGAAGTGGTGGACCTCGGCATCAACAACGACGTCGACAAATACCTCGGCGCGCTGGAAACCGAACAGCCCGATATCCTCGGCATGTCGGCGCTGCTGACCACGACGATGCCCTATATGAAGGTCGTGATCGACACGCTCGTCGAAAAAGGCCTGCGTGACGAATACATCGTGCTCGTCGGCGGCGCGCCTCTGAACGAGGAATTCGGCAAGGCGATCGGTGCCGATGCCTACTGCCGTGACGCCGCTGTTGCCGTGGAAACCGCGAAAACCTTCGTGGCCCGCAAGCACAACTCCGCCCGCGCGTAACTGTCTGAAAACGACATTTCCGAAGCGTATGGATTGCGTCTGGATTGTGTATGGCAAGCGTCATGACGTAAACGCGAAAAAAGCCCCCCGCACCTCTGGCCGGGGAGCTTTCCTTTTTCTAGCCTTCGAGCCCCCGCCCCTGCACGGCCATCAAGGTACAGGACATCGTGGCGATCAGCTTCTCTGTGCCGTCCGCAGCGATGGCATAGGCCCGACCATCTGCCGGAACGATGGTTCGCCCTGGCTTGATCACCTCCCCCTCGAAGCGGAAGCGCACCCCCTCCGCCGGAGCCAGAAAGTTGATCTTGAACTCCACCGTCAGAACCGCGCTATCGGCCGCCATCACCGAAAGCCCAGCATAGCCGCAGGCACTATCGAGCACCGCCGCAATCGCGCCACCGTGCTGGAACCCGTGCTGCTGGGTGGCTTTCTGGGAAAACCCCATTTCGATCACCACACACCCACAGGCCACCGACGCCAGATGCGCACCAAAGGTCTCCATCAGCCCCTGCTTGGCGAAACTGTCGCGGATGCGCCCTGCAAAGGCGGAAAAGCGCGGTTCAAATAGGTCTTCAGTCATGACAAATTCCCAAGAAGGTCGCGCCCCCAGAGTTACGCGGCTGCCCAGCAGTTACACGCCTAACGCTACGTCAGAGGATAAGATGCAGGCACCCGACGACCATACCCTGACAGACGCCGGCCTTTCCCCCCAAGGGAATGGTAAGGTCCTCCTCATCGCCTGCGGAGCTTTGGCCCGTGAGATCCTCGACCTGAAATCACGGAACGGCTGGTCCCATCTCGATCTCGCTTGCCTGCCCGCGATTCTGCACAACACGCCGGAGAAGATCACCGCTGCCGTCGAAGCGGCCGTGGAAAAGCACCGCGCCGAATACGAGCGCCTCTTCGTCGTCTATGCCGATTGCGGGACCGGAGGGCTTTTGGAAGCGGCCTGCAAGCGCCTCGGTGTTGCGATGGTCCAAGGCCCGCATTGCTATAGCTTCTTCGAAGGCAACGCGGCCTTCGCGGCAAAAGATGAAATGACTGCCTTCTACCTTACGGACTTCCTCGTCCGGCAATTCGACGCTTTCGTCTGGAAACCGCTCGGCCTCGACCGCCACCCGAGCTTACGCGACATGTACTTCGGCCATTACCAGAAACTCGTCTACCAAGCCCAGACCGACGACCCCGCTCTCACGGAAAAAGCCCAAGACTGCGCCGCGCGCCTTGGCCTTGCCTTCGAGCGCCGCTTCACGGGCTATGGTGATCTCGAAACGGCGCTCGCCCAAGCCTGACCAAAAACAATTTCGCTTTCGGAAATATCCCGGGGGTGAATGCCGAAGGCAGAGGGGGCAGAGCCCCCTCCCCCCTTATCAGGCCGCTTCTGCAGCGGTTTTGCGGATCCGCTCGATCATCGCGCGCACGCCGTTCGAGCGTTGCGCGGAGAGGTGTTCGTGAAGCCCGAGGCGTGTCAGTTCGGCATGGGCGTCGATGCTGGCCACCTCTTTCAGAGGCGCGCCGTTATAAAGCGCGCGCAGAACAGCGATGAGGCCACGCACGATCATCGCGTCGCTATCGCCATCAAAACCGTAGAGCCCACCCTCGATGCGTGGTTGCAACCAGACTTGCGAGGCGCAGCCGTCGACTTTTGTTGCGGGCACTTTCAGGGCGTCGGGCAAGGCGGGCATGGCTTTGCCGAGGTCGATCACATGGCGGTAGCGATCTTCCCAATCGTCCATGAACTCGAAATCGTCGGCGATCTCTTCGAAAGCGGGTTGGGCCATGGCGGAATACCTCTTGTCTTGCAGATGAGGTAAGGGAGGAGGCCCCGAAGGTCCAGCCCCGTGCAGGGCTTTACAAGGGTTTGATGCTTTTCATCTGAAGCGGGATACGGTAACTCGGTTGCAAAGCGAGTGAGGCGATGCGATGCGGCGAGTGATCCCGGCCCTTCTGGTTGCAACTTTGGCCCTGTCGGGCTGTGGCGCGGTGCGCGACAGCTGGGTCAATCCGATGAACTGGTTCGGGCGGAGCCGCGCCGAAGCGCCGCCTGCCGAAGGTGTGAACCCGCTTATTCCCCAACGCAGCGCGATGAGCCGCCCTGTGGCCGTTTATGGCGGCGTGCCTGTCGAAAGCATCACCGAACTGACCACCGAGCGTACGCCGGGCGGGGCCATGATCCGCGTGACGGGTGTGGCGACGCGCGAAGGTGCCTATGACGTGCGCCTGATTCCCCTCGGCGCACCGGAAAAGGGTGTTCTGAGCTACTCGCTGGATGTGGTTTACCCGAACAAGAAAACATCGCGCGCGGGTGCACCTGCCCGTACGGTGACGGCGGCAATCGCGCTCACGGATCAGCAGCTTGACGGGGTCAAGACCATCCGCGTGGTGGGTGAGACCAACGCGCGGAGCGTGAAGCGCCGGTAAGCGCTGCCCCTCCGGCGATTTCAACGCTCGATGATGATGATCTTGCCGGCTTTCGCCGCCAATCCTACTTGACCGTCGCAAAGACGAAGCGCGTCTTCTCCGAACACGTCCCGACGCCACCCTTGGAGGGCCGGCACATCGCGCTGGCCTGCGGCGAGCGCGTCGAGATCGGAGGACGAGGCAATCAGGCGGGCCGCGACGCCAGAGGCCTCGGTTTTCGCTTTCAGGAGCACACGCAGGAGATCGGCGATGGCGGGATTGACGTTCAGCTTCTCGTCGCTGTCGACGCGCGGTGCTTTTTCCGCCGGGCAGTCTATCCCGGCCTTGATCGCCGCGAGGATGCCGTCAGCCACATCGCCTTTGCGGGCTTCGCGCAACAGAAGGCGCGAGCGGCCGAGGTCTTCGTGGTTCTGGGGCTTGGTGGAGGCCAGTTCGATCAGCGCGTCGTCTTTGTAGACGCGGGAACGCGGGATGTTCTTTTTCTGGGCGTATTCTTCACGAAAGCGCGCCAACTCGCGCACGATGGCGAGGAATTTCGGGGTGGTGGTGCGGGTTTTCACCTTCTGCCACGCGTCTTCGGGGCGGGAGATATAGGTCTCGGGGTTCGACAGGATCGCGAGTTCCTCTGCGACCCAAGCCTCGCGCCCGTCTTTTTGCAATTCGGCGGCCAGAAATTCGTAGATGCGGCGCAGATGGGTAACGTCCGCCAGCGCATAGACTTTTTGCGCCTCGGAGAGCGGGCGGCGGGACCAGTCGGTGAAGCGCGAGGTTTTGTCGAGCGAGGCGCGGGCAATCTTCTTGACCAGCGTTTCATAGCCCACCTGCTCGCCGAACCCGCAGACCATAGCGGCGACTTGGGTGTCGAAGAGCGGTGCGGGGATGACGCCTGCGTCGACGAAGAAGATCTCCAGATCCTGACGCGCGGCGTGGAACACCTTCACGACATTCGGATCGCGGAAAAGCTCGTAAAGCGGTTCGAGCGAGAGACCATCGGCCATCGGATCGACGAGCACGGCGGTGTCATCGGTTTTGCCGGGCATGGCAAGCTGCACGAGGCAGAGCTTGGCGTAATAGGTGCGTTCGCGGAGAAACTCGGTATCGACCGTGACGTAGGGATGTTTGCGGGCCTCGGCGCAGAAGGAGGCGAGGTCTTCAGTGGTGGTCACGGTTTTCATGGCAGTCCCTTCGCGGGCGGGGGTGCGTCCGGCACCCGTTTCAACCGTGCCCGATTACGGCAATTGGCGAGGAAAGGGAAGAGGCCGTGCCAGAGGCGCTCAGAGCATGAGCGGCGCGAGGTTGCCTTCGGCAAAGCGGCGCAGGACGGCGGGGTAGAGCTTGTGCTCTTGCGCCAGAACGCGTGCGGCGAGGGTATCGGCGGTATCGTTTTCCATCACGGGAACGCGGGCCCGTCCGAGGATCGGGCCATCGTCGAGTTCGGGCGTAACGAGATGGACCGTGCAGCCCGCTTCGGTATCACCCGCCTCAAGCGCGCGCTGATGCGTGTGCAGGCCTTTGTGTTTCGGCAGGAGCGAGGGATGGATATTGAGCATCTTGCCATCCCACGGGCGCAGGAAATCGGCCGTGAGAACACGCATGAAACCAGCAAGGCAGATGATGTCGGGGCGGAAGCGGGCGAGCTGTTTGGCCAGTTCGGCTTCAAACGCGGCGCGATCCTTGCCGAAAGGCTTGTGATCGACGGTGATCGTCGGAATGCCCAAACGCGCGGCGGCGGGAATGCCGCCCGCATCCGGCACGTTCGAGACGATGACAACGGGGCGCGCGGGATGGTCGCCATTCATATCCTCGGCGAGGCGGAGCATGTTGGAACCGCCGCCGGAGATGAAAATGGCGACCCGTTTCGTCACGAAAGCACGCCCGTGTAAGAGACGCCCTGCCCTTTGGTGACCGCGCCAAGGCGCGAGACGGTTTCGCCTTCGGCTTCCAAAAGCGCGGTGAGCGCATCGGCGCGGTCTGCGGAGACCGAAAGGATCATGCCGATACCGCAGTTAAAGGTTTTCAGCATTTCCGCTTCGGAAATGCCACCCTGCGAGCGGAGCCAGCGGAAGACGGGCGGCATTGCCCAGCTTTCGAGATCAATCGCAGCACCAAGGCCTTCCGGCAGAACGCGCGGCAGGTTTTCGGTGAGGCCACCGCCGGTGATGTGTGCGAGCGCGTGGACGCCACCTGCACGGACGGCTTTGAGAGCCTGCATCACATAGAGACGCGTGGGGGCAAGAAGCGCTTCGCCGAGCGAGCCTTCCGAGAATGGGGAGGCAGAGGCCCAGCCGAGGCCCGAAACGTCGACAAGGCGGCGCACGAGGCTGTAGCCGTTGGAATGCACGCCGGAGGAAGCGAGGCCGAGGAGAACGTCGCCTTCGACGACGCCTGCGGGCAGCTCTGTGCCGCGTTCCATCGCGCCGACGGCGAAGCCTGCGAGGTCGAAATCGCCCTTGTGATACATGCCGGGCATTTCCGCGGTTTCACCGCCGATCAGGGCGCAACCGCTATCGGCGCAGCCCTTGGAGATACCGTTGATGATGCGGGTGGCATCTTCGACCACGAGCTTGCCCGTGGCGAAATAATCGAGGAAAAACAGCGGCTCGGCGCCTTGGCAAACGAGATCGTTGACGCACATCGCGACGAGGTCGATGCCGATGGTGTCGACGTTTCCGGTGTCGATGGCGATACGGAGCTTGGTGCCGACGCCATCGGTGGCTGCGACGAGGATCGGATCCTTGTAGCCTGCGCCCTTAAGATCGAAGAGCGCGCCGAAGCCGCCGAGGCCGCCCATCACGCCTGAACGGGTGGTGGCTTTCGCGGCGGGTTTGATCCGCTCGACGAGCGTATTGCCAGCATCGATATCGACGCCTGCATCGGCATAGGTGATCCCGTTTTTGCCCGTGCTCATGACCCGTCTCCGCTCATCTGGACTAATTGCGGCCTCATTAGCGGCTTTACCGGAGCACTGCAACAAAGCGCGGGGTCGCACAGGTTCTATTGTTGGAGCCCTGCCCTCTTGACGGGCGGGGGCGGGTCTGGCACCCGTCTGAATGGCCGGGCCTGTAGCTCAATGGTTAGAGCAGGGCGCTCATAACGCCTTGGTTGGGGGTTCGAGTCCCTCCAGGCCTACCACAAAACCGGCGTGAATAGCACCAGTCTAAGATTACAGCCAATTGTTCATTTTATATATCCCAAGGGATTGCTGTGTTATTTTTAGGATATATATCGACAACCGTTATCGATTTTTTTGACGACTTGGGTCATGGTGTTGCCCTGACCAAGGGCGACGACATGACTGACTACGCGAAGAACTCCACCTCAAGCGAACCGGGTAATCTTCCGGCAAACAACGGCAAGCCGTTGCGCCTTGCGGTGGAAAAAGGGCTGGAC
>JALQUU010000048.1 GCA_023260655.1 Paracoccaceae bacterium
GCCTCTTCGCCAATGAAATCCTCCAAGGCGCGCCGCGCATGGCCCCGCATCTCGAAAGCGGCCTGAAACCGCTTTTCGACGAGAAATGTGCCCTCATTCAAAGCTGGTCCGATGCAGGCCGCATCGCCCGCGTAAACCCGCGCCACCTCATCATGTCGATCTGGTCCACCACCCAGCATTACGCCGACTTCGAAGCGCAGGTCCGCGTCCTCGAACCCGAAACCGATGCGTCGTGGAAGGCGGCCGGAGCGCATCTCGAAACCATGTTCCGCAAATTGCTCCAGCCCTAGCACCTCACTCCGCCGCCACCCGCATCGGGTTGTTCGGATGGGTCGTCCAGTCGCCATGCTCGGCTGGCACCACTTTGCCCGTGCGCGCATCCACCTTGCCCGGCTCCACCCGCTCCATCGTGATGCAGCCCTGCACCGGGCAGACGTTGACGCACAGGTTACACGCCACGCATTCGTCGTCCTTCACGGTAAACACCCGCTCCGCCGACATATCGATGGCCTGATGGCTCGTGTCCTCGCAGGCCGCGAAACACCGCCCGCAGCTGATGCAAAGATCCTGATCGATCTTCGCCTTAGTCACGAAGTTCAGATTCAGATCCTGCCACTCCACAAAATTCGGCACCGCGCGGCCCACAAGCTGCGTCTGCGTCATCGCCTTTTCGTCAAGGTATTGCGACAGCCCCGAGATCATCTCTTCCACGATCTTGAACCCGTAGGTCATCGCCGCCGTGCACACCTGCACATTGCCCGCGCCCATCGCCATGAACTCCGCCGCATCGCGCCACGTCGTCACGCCGCCAATGCCCGAGATCGGCAAGCCCCGCGTTTCATGGTGCCGCGCGATCTCGCCCACCATGTTCAACGCAATCGGCTTCACCGCCGGCCCGCAATAACCGCCATGGCTCCCTTTGCCGTCGATCATCGGGAAGGGCGAGAAATCGTCCAGATCCACATTGGTGATGGATTTCACCGTGTTGATCAGGCTCACCGCATCCGCCCCGCCCCGCTTCGCCGCAATCGCAGGCGGCAGGATCGAGGTCACGTTCGGCGTCAGCTTCACGATGCAGGGCATTTTCGAGTAATGCTTCACCCAAGCGGTGACCATCTCGATATATTCCGGCACCTGCCCCACGGCAGACCCCATCCCCCGTTCGGCCATCCCGTGCGGGCAACCGAAGTTCAACTCCACCCCGTCCGCCCCCGTATCCTCGATCCGGTGCAGGATGTCCTTCCAGCTTTCCTCGTCGCACGGCACCATCAGCGAAATCACCAAGGCGCGGTCCGGATAATCCTTCTTCACCCGCCGGATTTCGTCCAAGTTCACCTGCAAGGGCCGATCCGTGATCAACTCGATATTGTTCAGCCCCAGAAGCCGCCGGTCCGCGCCCCAGATCGCACCATAGCGCGGCCCGTTCACGTTCACGATCGGTGGCCCCTCGCTGCCCAAGGTCTTCCACACCACACCGCCCCAGCCCGCATCAAAGGCGCGGCGCACGTTCACTTCCTTATCCGTCGGCGGCGCCGAGGCCAGCCAGAACGGGTTCGGAGATTTGATGCCTACGAAATTCGAAGAAAGGTCCGCCATCGCTCAGCCCTCCGCCATCAGGCTTGTATGAATGTCTTCCGCCGCGTCGCGGCCCTCGGCCACAGCAGTCACCGTCAGGTCGTCGCCCCCGCTCGCGCAGTCGCCCCCCGCCCAGACACCGGCCACAGACGTCCGCCCGGCCCCGGAAACCGCGATCTTGCGGCCTTCGAGCGCCAGCGCACCCGAGCCCTCCAAAGTCTGGCCAATCGCCTTGAACACCTGATCCGCCGCCAAGCGGAAGGTCTGCCCCGTCGGCTTCAGCGCATCATCGGTGTACTCGAACTCGATCTCCCGTAGCGACCCATTGCCGATCACCCGCACCGGGCTTGCATTGGTCACGATCCGCACGCCTTTCGAGGCCGCCAGATCCTGCTCGAAGGGGCTCGCGTTCATCCGGTCCCGCCCGCGCCGATAAACCAGCGTCACATTGAGCGCGCCCAAGAGCTTCGCCTGAACAGCTGCGTCAATCGCGGTCATCCCGCCACCGATCACCACCACATCGCGCCCCACGGGCAGCTTCGAAAGATCTCCCGCCTGCCGCAATTCCGCGATGAACTCCACCGCGTCCATCACCCCGGTCTTATCCTCGCCCTCGGCGCCAAGCGCATTCACGCCCGCCAAGCCGATGCCCAGAAACACCGCGTCATACTCGGCCTTCAGCCCGTCCAGCGTCAGCCCAGCGCCCAGCGCCACCCCGGTCTTCACCGTGATCCCGCCGATCTGCATCAGCCACTCGACTTCCTTCTGCGCATAGCCACCCGTCGACTTATACGCCGCGATCCCGAACTCGTTCAGGCCGCCCGCCTTGGGGCGAGCATCATGGATCACCACGTCATGCCCCTTCATCGCCAAGCGATGCGCGCAGGCCAACCCCGCCGGACCGGCCCCGACAACGGCAACACGTCGCCCAGTCGAGGCCGCCCGGGAGAAAGGATGAATTCCCTTGTCCATCAAGCGATCCGTTGCATAGCGCTGCAACTCGCCAATCCGTACCGGCTTGCCCTCTGCCGTCTCGCGCACACAGGCCTGCTCGCAAAGTGTCTCGGTCGGGCAAACCCGCGCACACATGCCGCCCAGGATATTCTGCGAAAGAATGGTTTTGGCAGCCGCTTCCGGCGTTCCTGTGGAAATCTGCCGGATGAAGAGCGGAATATTGATATCCGTCGGGCAGGCCGTAATGCAGGGCGCATCGTGGCAGAAGTAGCAGCGATCCGCCGCCACAAGCGCCTCGTGGTCATCCAGCTTCGGGTGCAGATCCGAGAAATTCGTCCCAAGCTCGTCCGGCGGCAGGCGCCCCGAAACGATCCCCGGTGTCAGGGCATTCGCGGTCATTGGACCATCCTCTGTTGGCTTTAGTTGGCTTTCTTATTGGCCTCAGGATGCCATGATTCTATTTTTTATCAATCGGTAAAATTTTTGAAAGATGCAGATTTTTATCTTCGCCTTTCACCACGCCGAAAAATGCTGAAAAAAGCAGCGCAACTGCTCTAACAAGAAGAAGCACGGCAGAGACGCGCGCGCAGCCCGCCTCCGAAGCCTGCAGCGCCAAGCCGCCTTTTTTCCTATGCTGGGATAGAGAGCGCAATAAACATAGGACCCAAACGAGGCCCCTCCCCCGATGACCTTCCACCGCTACGCCCTCTACTGGACCCCACCGCCCGGCCCCTTCGCCGCGTTCGGCTCCGCTTGGCTTGGCTGGAACATCCTCACGGGCGAAGCCATGGCCCATCCCCCCGCGCCCTTCTCTCTGGTCGAGATCACCAAGCGCCCGCGCAAATATGGCCTTCACGCCACCCTGAAAGCCCCCTTCCGGCTGGCAGAGGGGCACAGCGAAGCCGCGCTTTTCGAGGCTGCGAAAGCTGCCGCCGCGCATCTCGCCCCCTTCGACTTGCCGCGCCTTCAGGTGCGGCGGATCGGGCGCTTCCTCGCGCTCACCCCCACAGCGCCGTCACCCTCCCTGATGCGCACCGCCGCCCATCTGGTCGAGGCGTTAGACCCCTTCCGCGCACCGCCCACCGAGGCCGAACTCGCCAAGCGCCGCGCCAAGCGTCTTTCGCCCGCGCAGGACGCGCTTCTCGCCCGTTGGGGCTACCCCTATGTGATGGAGGAATTCCGTTTCCACCTCACCCTGACAGGTCCACTCGCCTCCGAAGAGGTGGCTCCAGTCGCGGATTATCTCGACACCGCCCTCGCCCCGCATCTCGGCCCGCATCGCGTCTCCGATGTCACTCTCTGCGGCGAAGATGGCGAGGGCCGCTTCCACGAAATTAGCCGCCTGCCCCTCAGAGGTTAACGCGCACGCGCCTGACGAACGTCATGACGCAAGCCATACACATGCCAGACGCAATCCATACGCTTTGGAAACGGGGTTCTGCCGAAGGTTAACGGCGTAAAACCCCGAAAACCCCGCTAAATCCTGCCCAACGTCAGTACGCTTGCCATACGCAATCCATACGCAATCCAGACCGGCCCCCATCGGGAAAATGTTCTGATAATTACGCGCGGAGAGCCTATAAGCCGGATTTTGTTCCCCGGTTTCCCGGTTCGACGACCATTCCTCTCGGACCTGCGTTACCGCAGTCCTGAAGCTGCCAACCCGGATCGCTCAGGCCAAAACCACCCTGCCGTGATATCCCGTAAGATCAACCAGGCGCACGATCCCTATTCGGCATTGCTCCCAGTGGGGCTTGCCATGCGACCCCTGTTGCCAGCGGCCCGGTGGGCTCTTACCCCACCTTTTCACCCTTACCTGCTCCGGAGAACAGGCGGTATCATCTCTGTGGCGCTTTCCGTCGGGTTACCCCGCCCGGGCGTTACCCGGCACCGTTATTTTGTGGAGTCCGGACTTTCCTCGAGATTGCTCCCGCGGCCGTCCGGCTCTCCGCGCGAGGGATGGCTTACGCTTCCAGAGCGGGGCGGTCAACGGGCCAGCGATGGGCCAGATCTGCCGCTCTCGCACAATCTGTTGCGTCCAATGGCCCTTTCGCCCAAGGGCGGAACCGCATCCGGAAAGTCGCCAGCGCCAGTTCGGGTGGCATTTCGGGATAACCAAAGCGCTTCAAATCCAGCATGAAGCGCTCAGGATCTGCCTCCCCGCTCCCCTCTTCATCGCTCCACACCGAAAACCCGCGCCACGCCAACCGCCGCCAATCAAACCGTGGCCCTGGATCAATCTTCCGCCCCGGCGCCATATCGGAATGGCCGATCACATTCTGCGACGAGAGGCTCCAACGCTCGAAAATTCCCGCCAAAAGCCCCTCGAGACGCTGCATTTGCGGTTCCGAAAAAGGGTGGTTTCCGAAGTTGGCAAGTTCGATCCCGATCGAGCGGGAGTTCACGTCCGGCAGGCCTGCCCACTCGCCCGCACCGGCATGCCATGCCCGCGCCTCTTCTGGCACGAGCTGCCATAAAACACCCGTCTCACCAATGACATAGTGGGCAGAAACCTCCGCCACTGGATCGCAGAGCCGCGCACATGCGGCTTCTGCGCTCTCCATCGCCGTGTAGTGTAGCACCACAAGCGAAGGCCGCGCCCCATCCCGTCGTTCACCGAAATTCGGTGAGGCCAACTCGTGGAGATCGGCCCCCACGCTTACCCGCGAACCTTCCGGAACGGCTCCGGATTCCAAGAGCAAGCGAACCCGTCCCCATCGGGATCAAGCCCCATGCGATCGGTTTTCGGCCCGCCGCGGGCGAGGAAATCCTGCTGCGCCAGATCGGCCGACGGATATTTCGCACAGTTCCGGTCATAACGCTGACCAGCCGCGATCCCCAACCGCTTGTAAAGCGGCGTACCGACAGCATTCGACGTCGACAGAGCGAAATCGACAATATTTGGCCCTGTCGAACCCGAACGGGTCGGCAAGGCAGTCGGCTGCACCACCTGATATTGCAATTTCAGCGTTTCACGACGCGCCGCATCGTCCTGAATACTGCGCTGCGCGCTCACGGCGCTAAAGTTCGTCTCTTCCGAAATCCCTGCCGCATTCACAACGGCCGGAGGCGGATTGGACGGGCTCGCTTCAAGCGGCACACGCCCCGAACTCAAGGCGGCAGCCGTTGCCGAAGCCAAAGCCTCTGCTTCGATTTCTTCAGTCGCTGCAATAGCTTCTGCGGTGCCGATCGGGGCCGCAGGCGCGGTAGACGAGAGCGTTTGTGTGGAAACAGCCAGCGGCGCAGGCAGGGCGGACGTGCTCAATTGCGCGTCCGGTGCGGCTTGCTTCTGGTTGAAGGTCGAATAGTTCCCGAAACCCACACCCGATGCGCTATCCGGCACATCCGGAGCACAGGCAGCCATCGCCAACAGAGCCGTCCCACAAAGAATAAGTCGCATATCCGTAACCTGCTCGAAGAGTTTCCAGCCGCTTACCACCATTTCGCAGGCTTTGCTACAAAGCCCGCAGCCTTCTCCAACGCATAGGCGGTATTCAGCAGTTCGCCCTCTTCCCACGGCCGCCCGATCAGCTGCAGGCCCATAGGCAGGCCCTTGGCGTCGAGCCCTGCAGGCACCGAAATCCCCGGAAGCCCTGCGAGGTTCACGGTCACGGTGAACACGTCATTGAGGTACATTTCCACCGGATCCGCATCCTGCATTTCGCCCAAAACGAAGGCGGAAGACGGTGTTGCAGGCGTCAGGATCCCGTCAACGCCGGCCGCAAACGCCTCGTCGAAGTCACGCTTGATCAGGGCCCGCACACGGCGCGCACGGTTGTAATAGGCGTCATAGAAGCCCGCCGAGAGCACATAGGTGCCCACCATCACGCGGCGCTGCACTTCGGAACCGAAGCCTTCCGCGCGGGTCTTCTCGTACATGTCGACGATGCCATCGCCGGACGCGAGCTTCGCGCGATGGCCGTAGCGAACGCCATCATAGCGCGCGAGGTTCGAAGAAGCTTCCGCAGGCGCGATCACGTAATATGCAGGCAGCGCATATTTCGTGTGCGGCAGGCTGATATCGCGGATTTCGGCACCCGCATCTTTCAGCATCGCAATGCCGTTCTGCCAGAGCGCATCGATCTCCGCAGGCATTCCGTCCATACGGTATTCTTTCGGAATACCAATGACTTTGCCGCGCACATCGCCCGTCAGCATCGCTTCGAAATCCGGCACAGCCAGATCGGCAGAGGTCGAGTCTTTCGGGTCATGCCCTGCCATGGATTGCAGCATGATCGCCGCATCGCGCACGGTTTTCGTCATCGGCCCGGCCTGATCGAGCGACGAGGCGAAGGCCACAACGCCCCAACGCGAGCAGCGTCCGTAAGTCGGCTTGATGCCCACGATGCCGGTGAAGGCCGCAGGCTGGCGGATCGATCCGCCCGTGTCGGTGCCCGTGGCCGCTAGGCACAGATCCGCCGCAACAGCCGATGCCGAACCACCCGAGGAACCGCCCGGCGTCAACTGCCGATCGTCCACTTTCCACGGGTTTACCGCATTGCCATAGCAGGAAGTTTCGTTCGACGAGCCCATGGCGAATTCGTCCATGTTCAGCTTGCCGAGCATCACGGCGCCCTGATCGAACATCTGGGCGGTGATTGTCGATTCATATTCGGGTTTGAAGCCCTTGAGGATGTTCGACGCGGCTTGGCTCGGCACGCCCTTGGTGCAGAAGAGATCTTTAATGCCAACAGGCAGGCCACACATCGCCGGTGCATCACCCTTTGCAATGCGAGCGTCCGCCGCTGCCGCTTGAGCGCGGGCGATCTCAGGGGTGTGGTGCACGAAGGCGTTAAGCGCCCCCGCCCCTTCGATGGCCGAAAGACAGGCCTCGGTCAGCTCGACCGACGTGAATTTCTTGGCGCGCAGCCCGTTACGGGCCTCAGCCAGCGTGAGTTTGTTCAGATCGTTCGTCATGGCTCTCACTCCACCACTTTCGGCACGGCAAAGAAGCCTTCGCGCGCATCGGGAGCGTTTTTCAGCACGGCCTCTTGCTGGTTGCCATCCGTCACCACATCAACGCGGCGCTTGAGGCGCATCGGGGTAACCGAGGTCATGGGCTCGATGCCCTCCACATCCACTTCGTTCAGCTGTTCCATGAACGAGAGAATGCCGGAAAGCTGCTCGGCAAGTTTCGGCAGGTTTTCTTCTTCAACCCGGATACGGGCCAGATGCGCAACTTTGCGCGCGGTATCTTTGTCGATGGTGGACATGGGGGCCTCCGTCTGTCCTGCCCCGTTTAGCGGCGAGGGGCTTTGGGTGCAAGCGGCGGCGAGCCGCAGAGGAACGCTCGGCGTGAAGTAGAGAACAGATTGCCTTCTCGGTGCGCGACATTAATCTTCCCTCAACATTTTAAGGTAAGGATCATCCATGCAAATCACTTGGCTCGGCCACGCAAGTTTTCGGATTGAAATCGCAGGAAAGGTTCTCTTGATCGATCCATGGCTCTCGGGAAACCCGATACTCAAGGAAGATCAGCATGACGCAGCCGTTGCTGGCGCAACGCATATTCTTCTCACCCACGGCCATTTCGACCATGTGATCGACACCGTGCCACTCGCCAAGAAACTCGGCGTTCCGGTGGTTGGCCAATACGACCTGATGGGTCACTGGGCGGAAAAGGAAAAGATCGAGACCGTCGGCTTCAACAAGGGCGGCACGGTTGATCTAGGTGGCGTGAAGGTGACGATGGTGCACGCCGTCCACTCCTCGACCTTCTCCTCGCCCGAAGGCCCGAAGATCGCAGGCACCGAATGCGGCTTCATGATCTCTGGAGAAGGCCACACGATTTACGTTTCAGGCGATACTGACGTCATGGCGGATATGAAGATCTTTAACGATCTGCATGAACCTGATATCGGCATTCTCGCTTGCGGTGGCCATTTCACCATGGACATGCGCCGCGCCGCTTATGCGGCAAAAAACTTCTTCAATTTCAAAACCTTGATCCCCTGCCACTACCGGACCTTCCCGATCCTCGAGCAGTCCGCAGAAGTTCTCGCGGCTGCCGTTCCGAACACCAAGGTGATCGAACCCGAAGTGATGCAACCGATCTCGATCTGAGGCGTCAGCCCCGCAAGCGGCCGAAGAAGTTTTTGAGTAGCTCTTCGGCCTCGCTTGCCGCGATTCCGTCAATGACTTCAGGCACATGGTGGCATTGAGGGTGGCTGAAAACGCGCGGACCCTGCGCGATGCCCCCGCTTTTCGGGTCCGCCGCGCCATAAACCACCCGCGCCAGTCGGGCGCTCGAGATCGCCGCCGCGCACATCGGGCAAGGCTCCAATGTCACATAAAGCACGTGCCCCGGAAGCCGCTCCGATCCGGCAGCGCGGCAGGCCTCGCGCATGGCCAATATCTCGGCATGGGCCGTGGGGTCGCTCAATTCGCGGGTCCGGTTCCCGTTCGCGGCAACCACGCGCCCATCGGGGGCCACCAGAACAGCCCCCACAGGCACCTCGCCCCGGGCGGCCGCCTCGCGCGCCTCGAAAAGCGCCTGTTCCATGTGGCTCGTGAATTCCATATCCCTTTAGCACCCCAAAAGAGCTTCTTCCGCAAGCCCTCTACGCGTGATACTGCGCGCCCATGAGCACAAAGCACACAGAGGGCGATCGCATCGCCAAGGTCATCGCCCGCGCCGGAGTTGCCTCCCGCCGGGATGCGGAGAAACTTGTCGAGGCGGGGGTCGTCACCGTCAACGGGAAGATCGTCACGCAGCCCGCGACAAACGTCGGGCCGAACGACAAGATCGTCGTCGATGGCAAGCTTTTGGATGCCCCTGAACCCACCCGCATCTGGCTATATCACAAACCCGTCGGCCTTGTGACCTCGGCCAAGGATGAGCAAGGCCGCCCGACGATTTTTGATAATCTTCCCGAGGGCTTGCCGCGCGTAATGTCCATTGGCCGCCTCGACATCAACTCCGAAGGCCTGCTCCTTCTGACCAATGATGGCGAGCTGAAACGGCGCTTGGAACTCCCCTCCACGGGTTGGCTCCGCAAGTACCGCGTCCGCGTGAATGGCCGCCCGACCGATGAAACTTTCGAGCCGCTCCGCAAGGGGATCACCGCCGATGGCGAGGATTTCCAGCCGATGACCGTATCGCTCGACCGTCAGCAAGGCGCGAATGCTTGGCTCACAGTCGGCCTCCGCGAAGGCAAGAATCGCGAGATCCGTCGCGCGATGGAAGCTATCGGCCTGCAGGTGAACCGCCTGATCCGCGTGGCCTATGGCCCGTTCCAGATCGGCACCCTCAAAGAAGGCGAAGTCGATGAAGTGCGCCGCCGCGTTCTGCGCGATCAGGTTGGCGTTATCTTCGACAACCGCGAGGAAAGCGACATCCAGCGCCCCCGCGTGGCTCGCAGCCGCCGCCCCAAAGCCGACGACCAATCGTTGGATTTCGAAGTTCCGTCCAAGGACGGCTTCCAAGCCGCCCGCCCGGCCCCGGCCGAAAAGCCCCGTGGCCGCAATATGGACCCAACCGATACGTCCCGCCGCTTCAAACCGCGCAAAACCTCAGCCGCTGGCGACGTTGAAGCCGCCCCGAAGGCCCGCAAGCCCCGCTCCTCGGCCGCCAAATCGTCGGATGGGGCACCTGCGGCACGCGGCGAGCGTAGCTTCGGCAAGACCTTCTCTGCGCGCCCCGCACGGGACGGCGCACCCTCTTCAGGCAAGCCCGCGCGTGGCTTCAAAGCCGACGGCGACAGACGCACGCCGCGCGAAGATGGCAAGCCTTCTGCCCGTCCGGCACGCGCTGGCGGCAAATTCGAAGGCCGTGACGACAAGCGCAGCTTCGGCGAGCGCGGTGAAAAGCGCAGCCCGAAACCCTCCGGCGATGGCCCCGCCCGTGCGCATCGTGGTGAAGGCAAGCCCTACGCGCCCAAAGCGGGTGGCCGCCCGTTCCGCTCTGACGATGACCGTCCGGCCCGTTCGGGTGGCCGCCCCTTCGAAGGCCGCGACGAAAAGCGCAGCTTCGGTGACCGTAGCGAAAAACGCAGCCCCAAGCCCTACGGCGATGGCCCCGCACGTGCGCCGCGCGGTGAAGGCAAGCCCTACGCGTCGAAAGCTGGTGGCCACCCCTTCAAGTCTGAAGATGGCAGCGCGCCGCGAGGCCCGCGTGGTGCAGGCAAGCCCTTCGGCGGCAAGCCTTCTGGCCGCTCGGAAGGTGGCTCGTTTGCCGGGCGCTCCGGCAAACCGCCAGCGCGCTCGGGCGGCAAGCCCACAGGCTTCGCGAAAGGCCCCCGCCCCGGCGGAAAGCCCGGCCCCGGCAAACCGCGCAAATAACCCGCCAGACCTGCGGCTTCATTGCCGTTTTCCCTGCAAAGGCCCTGCCTTTGTAGGGGCAACGCTTGCCCCTTTCGCACCCTTCCGCTAGAGCCTCGGGCGAAACCCTCATTGGGAGCCCAAGACCATGGCGAAAGAAAAGAAATCCCCGCGCCCGAAGGCCGAAACGCCGAAAGGGTTCCGCGACTACTTCGGCGCGGAAGTCACCGAGCGCAGCGAAATGCTCCGCACGATTGCCGGGGTTTACCATCGCTATGGGTTTGAAGCGCTTGAATCTTCGGCCGTGGAAACCGTCGAGGCCTTGGGCAAGTTCCTCCCCGATGTGGATCGCCCGAATGCGGGTGTCTTCGCATGGCAGGAAGCCAGTGAGGATGAAGGCAAGGAAAACGCCAAGCCGGGCGACTGGCTCGCTTTGCGCTATGACCTCACCGCCCCCTTGGCGCGCGTTTACGCCCAACACCGGAATGACCTGCCCACCCCCTATCGCCGCTACGCGATGGGCCCTGTGTGGCGCAACGAAAAGCCGGGGCCGGGCCGTTTCCGCCAATTCTATCAATGCGATGCCGATACTGTGGGTGCAGCTTCCGTGGCCGCAGACGCGGAAATCTGCGCGATGCTTTCCGATACGCTCGAAGAAGTCGGCATCCCGCGGGGAGATTACATCGTGCGCGTCAATAACCGCAAAGTGCTGAACGGCGTTCTTGAAGTCATGGGGCTTTCGGAAGAAGCCCAGCGCGAAGCAGTTCTCCGGACCATCGATAAATTCGACAAAGTGGGCGAAGAAGGCGTGCGCCAGCTTCTAGGCAAAGGGCGCCTGGACGCGTCCGGGGCCTATATCGACGGCGTCGGCCTCTCGGAAGCTCAAGCCGATCCCGTCGTGGCCTTCCTCACCTCGAAGGGCGCTGATAACGCGGCCACTCTCGCCAATCTTCGCGCCGCTGTCGGCGCATCCGAAATCGGCTCCACCGGCGTGGACGAACTTGAAGAGATCGCGTCGCTCGTCAGTGCCCAAGGCTACGACGCAAACCGCATCGTGATCGACCCATCAGTGGTGCGCGGTTTGGGCTACTACACCGGCCCCGTTTTCGAAGCGGAGCTCACCTTCGAAATCCTCGACGAAAAAGGCCGCAAGCGCCAGTTCGGCTCGGTTTCGGGCGGCGGGCGCTACGACGACCTCGTTAAGCGCTTCACCGGACAGGAAGTGCCAGCAACGGGCGTTTCCATCGGTGTTGACCGCCTTCTCGCAGCACTCCGTGAAAAGGGCCGGATGGGCCGCACGGAGGCTGGCCCTGTTGTGGTCACCGTGATGGACCGCGACCGGATGGCCGATTACCAGACCATCGTCGGGGAACTTCGCCGCGCAGGCATCCGCGCCGAGGTCTATCTTGGCAATCCGAAGAACTTCGGCAACCAGATGAAATATGCCGACCGCCGGAATTCGCCCGTGGCCATTATCGAAGGCTCGGATGAAAAGGCGCGCGGCGTGGTTCAACTCAAGGACCTCATTCTTGGCGCCGAAATTGCCAAGTCGGCCAGCCTCGACGAATGGAAAGATCGCCCGTCGCAATACGAAGTGCCGCGCAGCGAGATGGTTGCCCGTGTGAAAGCCATTCTCGAAAGCCAGAGGTAATCCAATGGATCGGGCCATCCGTTTACGCGCCGAAGCCTTGAAAGCCCATTTCGAAGCGGCTGGCGCCCAGGCGATTGAAACCTCGATCCTGCAGCCCGCCGAGGTTCTTCTGGACCTTTATGGCGAGGACATCCGCGCCCGCGCCTATGTGACCCAAGACCCGCTCCGTGGCGAGCAAATGCTACGGCCAGACTTCACAGTGCCCGTCGTCCAGATGCACATGGCAGACGGCGCAGAGCCTGCCCGCTATACCTACGCAGGCGAAGTGTTCCGCCGTCAGGAGCAGGCCACGGGGCGCGCCTCGGAATACGTGCAGGTAGGTTACGAGGTGTTCGACAGAGCCACTCCCGCCGCAGCCGATGCCGAAGTCTTTGCCCTCATTTCCGCCCCCCTCGCTCCGCTACGTCTTCGCGCCGTCATGGGGGATGTCGGCCTTCTGATCGCCGCAGTGGATGGCCTCGATACCACCGACGCTCGCAAGCAGGCACTCCGCCGTCATATCTGGCGCCCGAAACGGTTTCGGGCGCTCTTAGACAGATATTCCGGCACGTCGCCGATCCCAGAAACCCGGGCGGCTCTACTGGCTTCGGCGGACCCGTTTGCCGGTGCTGGCCTTGAGATCGGCTTGCGGTCCCGCGCGGAAATCGAAGACCGCATCGATGCGCTGCGCGCTGATCAGAAAGCCGCTCCCATCGTGGCTCGGGATGTGGCACAGATCAATCGGCTGCTGTCGATCAAAGGCACTTTGCCCCATGCTCTCACAGCGCTTACCGAACTTTCAAAAGACCTGACTGCAATCAAACCCGCAGTCGCGCGCATTCAGGAGCGTGCACAGGCGATGGCATCACGCGGCATCAATCTCGACGAGATCGAGTTTGAAGCGGGCTATGGCCGCTCTTCGATGGAATATTATGATGGCTTCGTTTTCGGCCTCTATTCGGACGACGCGAAGCTTCCACCTGTCGCCACGGGTGGTCGTTATGACGCGCTGACCCGCGTTCTCGGCCAAGGCGCGGAAATCCCGGCCGTTGGCGGCGTGATCCGCCCCGAGCTTGTCATCGCATTGGAGGCCAAGGCATGACCCTCAAACTCGGCGTGCCCTCCAAGGGGCGTTTGATGGAACAAACCTTCGAGTGGTTCGCAGCACGTGGCCTCAAGCTTTCCCGCACCGGATCCGATCGCGAATATGCAGGCGCGATCGAGGGGCTGCAGGGAATGGAGTTGGTGCTTCTTTCCGCAGGTGAGATTCCCCGAGAGTTGGCAGCCGGGCGGATCGATCTTGGCGTCACGGGCACAGACCTCATTCGTGAAAAGCTGCCCACTTGGTCCGACAAGGTCGAGGCAATCGCGGAAATGGGCTTTGGCCACGCCGATCTCATTATAGCGGTGCCTGCGCTGTGGGTCGATGTCGACACCCTAGACGACCTCGACGCTGCAGCCGCCGCCTTCCGCGCACGTCACGGGTTCCGTTTGCGGATCGCCACAAAGTACCACCGCTTGGTCCGCGAATTCCTGCGCGATAACGGGGTTGCCGATTACCAGTTGGTAGACAGCCAAGGTGCGACCGAGGGAACCGTGAAAAACGAAACGGCGGAAGCCGTGGCAGACATCACGTCAACGGGTGACACTTTGCGGGCGAACCATTTGAAAATCCTGTCGGATGGTCTGATCCTCGCCTCGCAGGCAACGCTCTTCCAGTCGAAGGCCAACACCCTGAGGGCAGCCGATGAAAAAACGTTGCAGGCCTTCCGGCAGATGGTGAACAGCTAACCGAATCTCGGTCAAAGCACGCCGATATCGGCCAGAGCACGCGACAATTCAGGTGGAAGCGTCGCTTCCCATGCTTTCAAGTGCCGCAGATCCGGTGGCGCTTCGTCCGCCGCGAGATATCGCCATCCCTGAAAGGGCCTGCGCGGCGCGGCTTGGGTGCGGATGATTTCCGGATCAAGCACCAGCCCGCAACGGACCACACCGTCATGGCCCTGCACTTCGTCAAGCCGCACAATCCTTTGACGCGCCAGAATGACGCCCTTGAAGACCCAGTAGAGAGAGCCGCCGCTAAGAATCTCTTCTGAACGCTTAGGCCACATCCGGGTCACATGCCTAGGAGAACCATCCGCCCCCTGGGACTGAGGGGTCTTTTGCCAGTCAATCAGGTCTTCGACCCGCTCGGCACCTACGCAAAGTTTGAGGATGTGCAGAGGCTTGGTCATGGAGGGTCCTTTCGGAGAGGAAGGATAGCCGCCTGCGCGCCGGCTTCAAGGCCCCGAAACGGGCGTTCCTGCGTTGACCACTCACCCACCGCATACTATCCTCTGGGTTCTTCCAATCCGAGGATACGAAATGAGCCGTTTTGCTGCCCCGATCGCCGAGTCCATTTGGGACATGAAGTACCGCTACAAGGACGCGGACGGGCACGCACTCGACGGTTCGATCGAAGACACATGGCGTCGCATCGCTCGCAACCTCGCAGAGGTCGAAGCGGACAAAGCCAAGTGGGAAAACGCGTTCTTCAAAGCGCTAGAAGATTTCAAATTCCTGCCTGCGGGCCGGATCACGGCGGGCGCGGGAACCGGCCGATCTGTAACTCTGTTCAACTGCTTCGTCATGGGCACGATTCCCGATAGCATGGGCGGCATTTTCGACATGTTGAAGGAAGCTGCCCTCACCATGCAACAAGGCGGTGGGATCGGTTATGACTTCTCGACGGTCCGCCCCAAAGGCGCGCCGGTTGCCGGTGTGGCGGCGGATGCATCCGGCCCCTTGTCGTTCATGGATGTCTGGGACGCGATGTGCCGGACGATCATGTCCGCCGGCTCGCGCCGCGGCGCGATGATGGCCACGATGCGTTGTGACCACCCAGATGTGGAACAGTTCATCGAGGCAAAGCGTGACCCCGCGCGCCTTCGCATGTTCAACCTTTCGGTTCTCGTGACCGACGCCTTCATGGACGCTGTAAAGGCGGATGGCCCGTGGGAACTCGTGTTTGATGGCCGCGTCTACCGTACGGTTCAGGCGCGTGATCTCTGGAACAAGATCATGCAATCGACTTACGATTACGCGGAACCCGGCGTGATCTTCATCGACCGGATCAACAAGGCCAATAACCTTGGCTATTGCGAGACCATTTCCGCCACCAACCCCTGCGGTGAGCAACCCTTGCCACCCTATGGCGCATGCCTTCTCGGCTCAATCAACCTGTCGCGACTTGTAAGTGACCCGTTTGGCGATGCGGCAAAGCTCGACGAAAAGGCGCTCGACGAATTGGTGCGCGTTGCCGTCCGGATGATGGATAACGTCGTCGACGCGTCGCGCTTCCCGCTGCCGGAACAAGCGGCTGAAGCTAAGGCGAAGCGCCGGATCGGCTTGGGGGTAACGGGACTTGCCGACGCGCTTTTGATGGTGAAAGCCACGTATGGCTCGGATGATGGCGTCGCGCTCACCGAGAAGTGGATGAAGCTTATCGCGCGCTCGGCCTACCTCGCGTCGGTCGAGCTGGCACAGGAAAAAGGGGCCTTCCCCCTCTTCGATGCGGAGAAATTCCTCGCTTCGGGCAATATGGAAGCCATGGATGCAGATGTACGCGAAGCCATCGCCAAGCACGGCATCCGCAATGCCCTCCTTACCTCCATCGCCCCGACAGGCACGATCTCGCTCTACGCCGGCAACGTCTCCTCTGGTATCGAGCCTGTGTTCGCCTATGCCTACACGCGCAAGGTGCTCCAGAAAGATGGATCGCGGACCGAGGAAGAAGTGGTCGATTACGCCGTGAAACTCTTCCGCGAGAAATTCGGCGCTGATGCGGCGCTTCCGTCCTATTTCGTCAATGCGCAAACGCTTGCGCCGAAAGATCACGTCCGGATGCAGGCGGCGGCGCAGAAATGGGTGGATAGCTCCATTTCCAAAACCATCAACTGCCCCGAGTATATCTCCTTCGAAGACTTCAAGGACGTTTATCTCGCGGCATGGGATCAAGGCTGCAAGGGCTGCACAACCTATCGCCCGAACGCGGTCACCGGATCGGTATTGACGGTTTCCGAAAGCACCAAAGCGCCCGAGGAAGTTCGCCAGCCGCCGCAAACCGACGGCGAGATCATCTATCTTTCCGAACCGCTGGATCGTCCGGCGGCACTTGAGGGCTCGACCTATAAAGTGAAGTGGCCAGATAGCGAGCATGCGCTTTACATCACGGTGAATGACATTTTCACCGGCGGTCATCGCCGCCCCTTCGAGATTTTCATCAACTCGAAGAACATGGAGCACTTTGCCTGGACCGTCGCACTTACGCGGATGATCTCGGCCGTGTTCCGGCGTGGGGGTGATGTTTCGTTCGTGGTGGAGGAATTGAAAGCCGTTTTCGATCCGCGTGGCGGAGCTTGGATGAACGCGCGCTATGTGCCGTCCATTCTGGCGGCCATTGGCGGTGTCATCGAACAACATATGATCGCGATCGGGTTTATCGAAGGCGAAGGCATGGGCCTCAAGAGCGATCCGAAGGCTGAAGTGGTCGCTGTTGGCGAAACTCCGCGCGGGCCTGCCTGTTCGTCCTGCGGCCAGTATGGCATGCGCATGGTCGAAGGATGCATGACCTGCCCGTCCTGCGGCCATTCGAAGTGCGGTTGAGCGGACTATGGCTCTGAGGCATCAAGGCTAGGCTTATTCTAAG